>DAOTIG010000022.1:0-33080 GCA_035448065.1 Dermatophilaceae bacterium | reverse complement strand
CGCCCTTCGTCACCGCGCTGCGTCGCACCGAGACGGTCGACACGCTCCTCGTCGAGGTGCAGACCGACTGCGGCACCACGGGATTCGGTGAGGCGCCGCAGGTCTGGCAGGTGACCGGAGAGTCGCTCGCCGGCGCTCAGGCCTGTGTCGAGCAGCTGCTCGGTCCGCTGCTCGTCGGCGCCGACACCGACGACTGGGTCGAGCTGGCCGAGCGGGTGCACCGGGTGTGCGCCCGCAACTTCGGGGCCAAGGCCGCGGTCGAGACCGCCGTGCTCGACGTCGTCGCCCGCGCTGCCGGTATGCCGCTGGCCCACCTGCTCGCAGACGTCGCGGGGGTGCCCCGGCCGGTGGGAGGGGACGGATCGCTCGTCGTGGCGACCGACGTCACCGTGTCGGCCGGCGCTCCCGACCAGCTCGCGGCCACCGCCGAGCGGCGGGTCGCGGAGGGCTTCGGCCGGCTCAAGGTCAAGGTCGGAACCGATGCGGCGACCGACGTGGCCCGGGTGCGGGCGGTCCGGGAGGCGGTCGGCCCCTCGGTCGGCATCCGCCTGGACGCCAACCAGGGGTGGTCGCGCGAGGACGCGGTCGAGGTCATCCAGGCGCTGGCTGCTGCCGAGCTCGGGGTCGAGCTCGTCGAGCAGCCGGTGGCCGGGGAGGACGTCGAGGGCCTGGCCTGGGTGCGGGAGCGGGTCGAGCTGCCGGTGCTGGCGGACGAGACGGTCTACGGGCCGGTCGACCTCGACCGGGTGATCCGGCTAGCGGCGGCCGACGCGGTCAACGTCAAGCTCGCCAAGTGCGGTGGGCCGCTCGTGGCGCTGCGTCTGCTGGCCCGGGCCCGCGAGGCCGGCCTTGACACCATGGTCGGCTCGATGATGGAGAGCCACGTCGGCGTCGGCGCGATGGGTGCGGTGGCCGCGGCATACGGCACCACGCTGGAGAGCGATCTCGACGCCGCGTGGTGGCTCGCGGCGAGCCCCTATGCCGGCGGCCCCAGCTATCGGCCCGGCGAGCTGGTCCTGCCGGATGCCCCAGGGCTGGGTCTCTCGGCCTGATCCGGGCGGGGCGTCAGCGAGCCCGGTAGGCGTCGCGGCGAGGTCCTGACGAGCCCAGCGGGCGTTGCGGCCGGCCGGCGTCGGTCGGGCCGAGCCCGCCCTGGCATCGAGGGCAGTAGAAGATCGTGCGCTCCCGGGTCGGTGGGCCGGTGGGGGCGACGCGCACCGGCTCCCCGCACCGACGACAGGGCAAGCCTGACCGGGCGTGCACGTAGTGGGTCTCGCCGCGACGCTGGCTGCCGGTCGTCGACTGGACCGCGGCCTGCCGCCCGTGGTCGAGCAGTTGGTGGGCGCGAGCGACAAGGCGGTCGAGGGCCTCGGGCGTCAGGGATCCGGCCGGCGTCCACGGGTGCAGCCGCTCGAGGAAGAGCGCCTCGGCGGCATACATCGTGCCGACGCCGGCGAGGTGGCGCTGGTCGAGCAGGGCGGCGGCGATGTCGGTGCCGCTGCCGGCGAGCCGGCGGGCGGCCTCGGCGGCGTCCCAGTCCGGGCCGAGGACGTCGGGGCCGAGATGGCCGACGAGCTCGTCCTCGGCCGTCGTGGCGACCAGGTCGAGCATGCCGAGGCGCAGTCCGAGCGCGGTCCAGCGCTGGGTGCCGAGCAGGGCTCGCAGCTGCGGATTCGCGGTGGCTCGGGAGGGGAGGGTGGCGGTGTCCTCGATCCGCCACTGGCCCTCCATCCGCAGATGGGAGTGCAGGGTGAGGCCGGTGTCCAGGCGGTGCACGAGGTGCTTGCCGCGGGAGATCACCTCCAGGGTCCTCGCCCCGCGCAGGTCGGCCTCGGCGAGCGAGGGCCAGCGCAGCTCGGCCCGCTGCAGCGGCTGGCCGGCGAGCGCGGCGTGCAGCCGCTGCGCGGTGCGCCAGACGGTGTCGCCTTCGGGCATGTCGGTCAGCCTGTCCTCTCGCGGTGATCCGGTGGCGGTATGCCGCGTCAGCGGCGCAGCCGCAGCCCGCGCGGGGTGTGGTGGAAGCCGGCCGCGGCGAGCGCCTCGACGAGCGGGTGGCCGGAGCGCAGCACGCCGGCTCCGTCGGAGCGCTCGACGGTGAGCTTGCCGAGAGCCCCCTCACGGACGGCGAGGGCCAGCGCGTCGGCCGCGGCACGCAGCCGGTCCGGGTCGTCGGTCCAGGTGAGCAGGGTGCGGCCACCCCGCTCGACGTAGAGGACCAGCTCGCCGTCGACGAGCACGACGAGGGCGCCGGCCTTGCGAGCCGGCTGGTGGCCGCGGGTACGAGGCCCGGCATCCGGGTCGGCGGGGTCGGCAGGACCGGCCGGGCGCTCGGGCCAGGGGAGTGCAGCGCCGTAGGGGTTGGCCGGATCGGCGGCCGCGAGCACGAGGGCAGGAGGAGCCTCCCGCGCTGCGGCGCCGAGCGGGCGGGCACCGGCCCGGAGCCGGTCGACCGCGCCGGTCGTGCCGAACTGGCTGGCGCCCAGCCCCTCGACGAAGTACCCCCGGCGCACCCGCCCGGCCTCCTCGGCGGCCGCGAGCACCCGATAGACCCCGGCGAAGCCGCCGGGCACGTCCTCGGCCTGCACGCTGCCGCGGGTGAGCACGCCGTAGCGGTCGAGGAGTACCTCGGCCCGCGCGTAGGCAAGCGTCGTCGGGTCGGTCTCCCGGGCGGGCAGCAGTCCCCAGCGGCCGACGACATCGGCGGGGCCGGAGCGGCTCGGCAGCTCCACCCGACCAGGCCGGCCCAGGCCGAGCGTCCGGCCGCCGGCGGCATACCGGCTGCGAGTCGGTGGCGCGGGTCGGCGACGGTGGGTGACCCGCCCTCCGCCCAGGCGCGCGCGGACCGGGGCGAAGGTGTCGCCGGTGACCAGCCCCTGCCACACCAGGCCCCACAGGGCATTGCGCAGGGCCTCGTCGTCCGGCCCACCCACGGTGTCGGACAGGGTGCGGAACAGGTAGCTGCCGCCGCCGGAGAGCGCGTCGAGCACGGCCTGCTGCAGCTCGGTTGCCGGCTTGTCGCTCGGTGGCCCGAGGGTGAGCGGGGCCAGCTCGGCCACGTGCAGCGAGACCCAGCCGTCGTCGCCGGCCAGCTCGCCGTGCCCGCGCCAGACCACCTCGCCGGCGGCGAGCAGCTCGTCGAGCAGCGCCGGCCGGTATGCCGCCACCCGGGCGGGCAGCACGAGCGCCTCGAGCGCGCTCGCCGGCAGCACGCTGCCGCCGAGCTGCTCGATCGCCCGCAGCAGCCCGTCAGCGCCGCGCAGTGTGCCGCCCACGCCTTGCCAGCTCGGCAGGAAGCGGGCCAGGTCGCCCGGCGCCACCGGCTCGACCTCGGCGCGCAGGGCAGCGAGCGAGCGGCGGCGCAAGGTCCGCAGGACACCGGCGTCGCAGTAGTCGAGCCCTCCGTGCAACACCCCGGTGCCGCCGACCACGGCTGCACCGCCGGCGGTCCCGGCCACGTCTGCGCTGCCGCCGGTGTGGCCACCCTCAGGCCGCAGCTCGCCCTCGACGACCCGGCCGGCACCGACGAGCCGGCGCAGTGCGTCACGCACGACGGCGGGGCCCAGGCCGAGCCAGCCGGCCACCTCGGCGACCCCGAACGGGCCGTGCGACCGGGCGTAGCGCGCGACGAGGTCTCCGAGCGGGTCGGGCTCGACCGCGAGGAAGGTCTCGGGCACGCCCACGGGCAGTGAGACGCCGAGGGCATCGCGCAGTCGACCGGCATCCTCGATCGCGGCGACGTGCTCCTGCCCGGCGATCCGGATCCGGATCAGCCGACGAGCGGCCTCGAGGGCGGCGAGCCACTCGGCGACGGTGCTCGGCGCGCCGTCGCGGACCCGGGCGACGACGGCCTCGGGCGTGAGCGGGCCGAGCCGGCGGACCAGGTCGGCGACGTCCTCGGCGTCGCGGGCCTGCCGCTCGGGGACGAGCTGCTGCAGCTCGGCCTCGGTGCGGGCCACCGCCTCGGCGTCGAGCAGGTCGCGCAACGCGAGTCCCTCGCCGGTGCCGAGGAGCTCGGCGAGCAGCGCCGGGTCGAGGGTGAGGGCGGCGGCCCGGCGCTCGGCGAGCGGGGAGTCGCCCTCGTAGAGGTACTGCGCGACGTAGCCGAAGAGCAGTGACCGGGCGAAGGGGGAGGGCTGGCGGGTCTCGACGGACACGACGCCGAGCTCACGGGAGCGGACCCGGCGCATCAGCTCGACCAGCCCGGGGACGTCGAAGACGTCCTGGACGCATTCGCGCACCGCCTCGAGCACGATCGGGAAGGACGGGTACTGACTGGCCACCTCGAGCAGCTGGGCGGCCCGCTGGCGCTGCTGCCACAGGGCCTGGCGCCGGTCCGGGCGGCGGCGGGGCAGCAGCAGCGCGCGGGCAGCGCACTCCCGGAACCGGCTGGCGAACAGCGCCGACCCGCCCACCTGCTCGGTGACCAGCGCGGCCACCTCGTCGGGGTCGAGCAGGACCAGCTCGAGCAGCTCGGCGGACAGGTCGGCGCCGGCCCCCTGTCCGGCGACCGGGTCGTCCTCGAGGCTGCCCGCGAGGTCGAGGTCGGGCAACCGCAGCACGATGCCGTCGTCGCCGTGCATCGCCTGCACGTCGACCCCGAAGCGCTCGTGCATGCGGGCCGACACCGCCATCGCCCACGGGGCGTGGATCGGCGCGCCGAAGGGCGAGTGGATGACCACCCGCCAGTCACCGAGCTCGTCGCGGAAGCGCTCGACGACGAGGCTGCGGTCGCTGGGCAGGTGGCCCACCGCCTCGCGCTGCTCGCCGAGATAGGCCAGCAGGTTGTCGGTGGCCCAGGTGTCCAGCCCGGCCGCGGCCACCCGCTCGCGCGCCGCCGCAGGGGACAGCCCGCCGACCTCGCGCACGAAGGCACCGACCGCGGCGCCGAGCTCGGAGGGTCGGCCGAGGCTGTCGCCCTTCCAGAACGGCAGCCGCCCCGGCTGCCCCGGGGCGGGCGACACGAGCACCCGGTCGTGGGTGATGTCCTCGATCCGCCAGCTCGACGTGCCGAGGGTGAAGACGTCGCCGACCCGGGACTCGTAGACCATCTCCTCGTCGAGCTCGCCGACCCGTCGGCCCGGGCCTTCGCCGGTGGCGAGGAACACGGCATACAGGCCGCGATCGGGGATGGTGCCCCCGGAGGTGACGGCGAGTCGCTGCGCGCCACGGCGGCCGGTGAGGGTGCCGGTGACCCGGTCCCAGACCAGCCGGGGACGCAGCTCGGCGAACTCGTCGGACGGATAGCGACCGGCGAGCATGTCGAGGACCGACTCGAGGACGGCGCGGGTGAGCCCGGCGAAGGGCGCTGCCCGGCGCACGACCGTCTCGAGCTCGTCGACGGGCCAGTCGTCGAGGGCGCACATGGCGACGATCTGCTGGGCCAGCACGTCGAGCGGGTTGGCCGGCACGCGCAGCGCCTCGATCGCCCCGGCGCGCATCCGCTCGACGACGACGGCGGTCTGCACGAGGTCGCCGCGGAACTTGGGGAAGAGGATGCCGCGCGACACGGCACCCACCTGATGGCCGGCCCGTCCGACCCGTTGCAGGCCGCTGGCGACGCTGGGCGGCGACTCGACCTGCACGACGAGGTCGACCGCGCCCATGTCGATGCCGAGCTCGAGCGAGCTCGTCGCGACCACGGCCGGCAGTCGGCCGGCCTTGAGCTCGTCCTCGACGATGGCCCGCTGCTCCTTGCTCACCGAGCCGTGGTGAGCGCGGGCGAGCACTGGCGCGGCTCCTCGGGTGGCACCGGCCTGGGCCATCACCTCGGCGGGGGTGCGTCGCGGCGCGCTCCCGGTGTCCGGGTCGGCGGCGCCGGCCTCGGCGAGCCGATCCTCCCAGACCTCGTTGAGCCGCGCCGTCAGTCGCTCGGCGAGCCGGCGCGAGTTGGCGAAGACGAGCGTCGAGCCATGGGACGCGACGAGGTCGACGATCTGCTCCTCGACGTGCGGCCAGATCGAGGCGCGTTGGGGGTCGCCGGCCGCCGGTCCGCTGAGATCTCCGGTCGGCGTGCCGAGCGCGCCGAGGTCGGGCACGGGCACCCGCACCTGCAGGTCCCACTGCTTGGTCGACGCAGGGGCGACTGTCTCGACCGGCCGCCCCCCGGCGAGGAAGCGGGCCACCTCCTCGAGCGGGCGGACGGTGGCCGACAGACCGATCCGCTGGGCCGGCCTCGGCAACAGGGCGTCGAGGCGCTCGAGGGTGACCGCCAGGTGGGCGCCGCGCTTGGTGCCCGCGACGGCGTGCACCTCGTCGAGGATGACCGTCTCGACCCCGGCGAGCGATTCGCGGGCGGCCGAGGTGAGCAGGAGGAAGAGCGACTCGGGGGTGGTGATGAGGATGTCGGCCGGGGTGCGGGCGAAGGCGCGCCGGTCGGCCGCCGGGGTGTCACCGGAGCGCACCGCCACGGTCACGTCGGGGCGCGGCAGCCCCAGGCGCTGGGCCTCGTGACCGATGCCGACGAGGGGGGAGCGCAGGTTGCGCTCGACGTCGACGGCCAGCGCCTTGAGCGGCGACACATAGAGCACCCGGCAGCGGTGGCGCGACTGCTCCGGCGGCGGGCCGCTGGCCAGTCGGTCGAGCGCCCACAGGAAGGCGGACAGGGTCTTGCCCGAGCCGGTCGGGGCGACGACGAGCGCGTGCCGACCGGACGAGATCGCCGCCCAGGCGCCGCGCTGTGCTTCCGTGGGCGCGGCGAAGGCGCCGCGGAACCAGCCCGCGGTGGCGGGGGAGAAGCGCTCGAGGACGTCGGTCGGAGGCATGTCAGGGCAACGATGCCACGCCCCACCGACAGGTATGCCGCCCGCTCGGATGAGCGGGCGGCAAACCGGTCAGTCGGGTCGAGCGGGTGGGCTCAGTTGGCGACCACCCGCATGGTGAAGCTGGACTCGGTCGGCGAGGTGGCCGAGGCGGTCATCCCCACCGCGCGGATGCCGAGGACGGCCTCCTTGGTGTCGGCGGGGAGCCGGTCGGCATAGAGGGACTCGAAGGCGTCGACGTCGACGTACATCGCGGCCTGCGCCTTGTCCGCCCCGGGAACGGCGAGCTTGAAGGCGTCGCTCTGGCCGAGCGTGCCGGGGGTCGCCAGGGTGGTCAGGTAGCTGTCGCTCGTCGCGAGGTAGAGCGTGTTGCCGTCACGCTTGGTGCGCAGGATCGAGCCGGCGCCCGCCTGGTCGAGGAGGGTGGTCACGGTCGTCTCCGCGGACGCGCCGTCCTTGGTCGTCGACTTGATGCCGACCGAGGGCAGGTCCCGCTCGGACACCGTCGTGAAGTCCTGCTTGGGCACGGCGATCGTGAAGGTCGTGCCGAGGAGGTTGACGACGTCGTCGGGCAGCGAGATCCCCAGCGAGGAGGTGTCGGTGGAGCGCATGGTCTTGCTCAGCTCGGGCCACGCCTTGGCGAAGGCGTCGCCGGCGCCGCCGATCGAGATGGCGGCGGCGGTGTCCGGTGGCAGGGTGGCCAGGTCGGTCTTGGCGCCGGTGGGCAGGTCGGCGAGGCCGCGGCCCACGCCGGCCATCTCGACGTAGCTCGCGTCGAAGCGCACCGCCATCGCGTAGCGGCCCTTGGTCAGCTGCGACGAGGACCCGGCGCCGGCTTGCTTGGCCGAGGCGTTCCACGACGGCAGCTTGGCCAGCTCGTCGACGTTGGCCCACAGCGAGGCGACCCCGGGGTCGCCGACGGCCGCCAGATCGCCGACATAGGTCTGGTTCGTGGCGAGCGAGCCCTTGTCGAGGTCGGCGAGGGTGGCTGCGCCCTGGCCCTTGGTGACGACGAGCGCGTAGCCGTCGCGGGTGACCACCTCGGCGTCGTTGACCTTCTTCTTGGCCAGCAGCGCCTCGATGCCGGCCTTGCCCTTGGCCTCGTCGGTCACCGCGATGGCGACGACGATGTTCGGCTTCTTCTCGGTGCCGCCCGGCAGCACGGCCGAGGCGGCGCGCTCGCCGAGCCACGGCTTGATCTCCGTGTCGTAGTTGACGCTCTTGAGGTCGGCGTCCTTGTCGCTCATCAGCGTCCACAGCATCTGGCGCAGGTCGCCGCCGGAGCCGCCCTGCATCGTGGGCAGCTTGCCGAGGAAGCGGACGGCGGCGATCTTCTGGCCGGCCGACGGGTCCAGGTCGATCCGGGTGTAGGCGAGGGCGGTGGCCGGGATGACGGTGTCCGGCTGCCCGCCCTTGCTGCCGAGCTTGGCCATGGCCAGCGCCGTGCCGCCGCCGAGGACGGCGACGGTGCCGACCGCCACGGCCGCGAGCACGGCCGGCTTGCTGCTCGGCTTGCCGGCGCGGCGGCTGCTCGGGGCCGGTGCACCCGGCGGCCCGAACCGGGGGTCACCCTGCGGCGGGTAGGTCGGCTGCGCGAACTGCGGCTGACCGTACTGCTGCGGCTGACCGTACTGCTGGGGCGGACCGTACTGCTGCGGCTGGCCCTGCGGCGGACCGTACTGCTGCGGCTGCTGCGGGCTCGGCCGACCGAACGGGTCGTAGCCGGGCGGGTTGGGCTGGGACATGCGGGACTCCCCTGATTCGAGCGACGACGAACGACCAGGCTAGGGCCGCTCCCACCGTGGACGAATCAGCCGTCCGTGCCGTTCCCGAGTGGTCCGTGCCACACTCGGCGGATGCGGCACAGCACCTTCACCGAGCTGCTGGTCGGCGAGTTCGGGCGCGCGTATGCCGCGAGCCTGGCCCGCGACCACGTGCTCACCGCGCTCGGCGACACCGCCGAGCAGGCGCTGGCGCGCGGCATACCGGTGCGGACCGTCTGGAATGCCGTGTGCGACGACTTCGACGTCCCGCCGGAGCGCCGGCTGGGCGCCGACAAGCCGGCGCGGCGCTGACCGTCGGCCGGTGCACCCGGCCGAGAGCGGACAGCTAGTCGCCGATGCGCTCCTCGCGCGGCTGCCAGTGCTCGCCCACCGCACCGACGTAGACCTGGCGCGGCCGGTAGATCCGCGACTTGGGGTTGTCGTGGATCTCCTTCCAGTTGGCGATCCAGCCGGGCATCCGGCCGATCGCGAACATCACCGTGAACATGTCCAGCGGGATGCCGAGGGCCCGCAGGATCGTGCCGGAGTAGAAGTCGACGTTGGGGTAGAGCTTGCGCTCGACGAAGTAGTCGTCGGACAGCGCAGCGTCGGCGAGCTCGCCGGCGATGTCGAGCAGCGGGTCGTGGATGTTCATCGCCGCGAGCAGGTCGTCGGCGGCAGCCTTGAGGATCTTGCTGCGCGAGTCGAAGTTCTTGTAGACCCGGTGGCCGAAGCCCATCAGCTTGACGCCGTCCTCCTTGTTCTTCACCTTGCGCACGAACTCGGCGACCGGCATCCCGGAGTCCTGGATCTGCTGAAGCATCTCGATGACCGCGACGTTCGCGCCGCCGTGCAGGGGACCCCACAGCGCGCACACGCCGGCCGCGCACGAGGCGTACATGTTCGCCTGGCTGGAGGCGACCATCCGGACCGTCGAGGTCGAGCAGTTCTGCTCGTGGTCGGCGTGCAGGGCGAGGAAGAGGTTGAGCGCGCGGGTCGCCTCGGGGGTCGCCTCGTACTCCTTGTAGGGGAGCGAGAACATCATGTGCAGGAAGTTCTCGACGTACTTGAGGTCGTAGCGCGGGTAGACGATCGGCTGGCCGATGGACGCCTTGTAGGACGCGGCCGCGATGGTGCGCACCTTGGAGATCAGCCGGGCCGCGGCTACCTCGGTCTCGACCTCGGCCTCGACGACCTCGGGCTCGTGGGTCGACAGCGCGTTGATCATCGCCGAGAGGATGGCCATCGGGTGGCCGTGCGCCGGGAACCCCTCGAAGTGCTTGAGCATCGTCTCGTCGAGACGGCTGTTCTCGGTGAGCAGCTCGCTGAACCGGTCGCGCTCCTCGACGGTCGGCAGGTGGCCGAAGATGACCAGCCAGGCCGTCTCGACGAAAGAGGACTTGCCGGCGATCTCCTCGATCGGGATGCCGCGGTAGCGCAGGATGCCCGCGTCGCCGTCGATGTAGGTGATCGCCGACTGGCACGAGCCGGTGTTGCCGTAGCCGTCGTCGAGGGTGATGTAGCCGGTCTGGGCCCGCAGCTGGCTGATGTCGAGGGCGAGCTCCTTCTCGGTGCCCTCGACGATCGGCAGCTCGTAGGACTTGCCGTCGATCTCCAGCTTGGCGGTGCGGGACATGCGGGCCTCCAACGTCGTCGGGAGAGGTGTCGCTCGCATCCTAGTGACGACGCCGACGCGAAGAAGTCGCTGGGTCGCCGGTCGGGCCGCGCTAAGACGGCGCGAAGAGCGGGCCCCGGTGCCGCGGCGCGGCATTGCATGGAGTCGTGTCCCTCCCCGTCGCCGTCGCACCCACTCCGTCACCCGCCGATGCCAGCGTCCCGATCGACCTTCCTGAGGAGCTCGGCTACCACGCGAAGGTCGCGCTGCTCGGCCAGCCACTCACCAACGACGCTGCCGAGCACGAGCGACTCAGCAAGCGACTGGCACTGGGGGTGCTCTCCAGCGACTGCATCTCCTCGTCGGCCTATGGGTCCGAGCAGATCCTGCTGGTCCTGCTGCCGTTGTTCGGCATGGCGGCCTATGACCTGCTGATGCCGCTCACCCTCGTCGTCCTCGTGGTGCTCGCCATCGTCACCATGACCTACCGACAGGTCGTCCTGATCTACACGAAGGCGGGCGGGTCCTACGTCGTTGCCAGGGACAACTACGGCCCGGTCGTCGCCCAGGTGGCAGCCGTCGCACTGATGCTCGACTACATCGTCACGGTCGCCGTCCAGGCGGCGGCCGGCACCGATACGCTGACGTCCGCCTTTCCGGGGCTGGCGGACTTCTCGCTGTGGATCACGGTGACCGTGGTGTGCGTCCTCTGCTACGGCAATCTGCGCGGAATCCGCGAGGCCGGACGCGCTTTCGCCTTTCCGACCTACTTCTTCATCGGGTCGATGGCGGTCGTGCTGATCCTCGGGAGCTACCACGTCGTGCGCGGTGATCTCCCCACCTACGACCCGATCACCGCGCAGGGCGCGTATGCCGTGGGGCAGGGCAGTCCGCTGCTCACCGTCGGGGCCGTCTATGTCCTGCTGCAGGCATTCGCCAACGGCGGCTCGTCGCTCACCGGCCTCGAGGCCATCTCCAACGGCGTCAGCATCTTCCGGCCGCCGGCCGGGCGGAACGCGCGCACCACCCTCGTGACGATGAGCGTCATCCTCGGGGTGCTCGTCGGCGGGGTCTCCTGGCTGGCCCACCTCACCCATGCGGTGCCCTACGAGAGCGGCTCGCCGACCGTCATCTCGCAGGTGGCCCGCGCCGTCTTCCCCGACAACGGGATCGGCCATGTGCTCTTCTTCCTCGTCCAGGCCGCGACCATGCTCATCCTCTACACCGGCGCGAACACTCCGTTCACCGGCTTTCCCTTCCTTGCGAACTTCGTTGCGGCAGACGGCTTCCTGCCTCGTTGGCTGCGAAAGCGAGGACACCGACTCGCCTTCTCCAACGGCATCCTGCTGCTGGCCGTGATCGCCCTGGCACTCATCCTCGGCACGGGGGCGCACGTCAACCGGTTGGTCGCCTTCTATGCGATCGGGGTGTTCACGGGATTCACCTTCGCCGGCTTCGGGATGGCGCGCTACGCCCGGCAGCATACGGTCCCGAACCCGGTGCGCAGCCGCATCGTCAACACGCTCACCGGGGTCGTGGCAGCCGCGGTCGTCGTGATCTTCGCCGTCACCAAGTTCACCGAGGGCGCGTGGCTCGTGGTGGTCGTCTTCCCACTGCTCGTCGTGGTGTTGTTACGGCTGCACCGGGCCTACGTGCGTGAGGCTGCGCTCCTGGCTCACGAGCCATCGACGCCGGTGGGTGCGCGGGTCGGGCTCAATGTGGTGCTCGTCCTCATCGACACGATGGACCTCGCCGTGGTGCGCACGCTGCGCTACGCCCGGAGCCTGCGCCCGGCACAGCTGCACTGCGTCCACGTCGTCACCGACCCGGAGCGAGCCCGGGAGCTGGCCGAGGCCTGGGAGTCGATGGAGGGCGGTGACCTCACGCTAGAGCTCGTCGACTGTCCGGACCGGCGTCTGGAGCGAACGGCGCTGGCCGTGACCCGCCGGCTCGTCGACTCCAATCCGCTGGCTCAGGTCACCGTCCTGCTGCCCCGCCGCGCCTACGGACGCTTCACGGGCCGGCTGCTGCACGACCACACGGCCGACCGGATCGCCAGGGCAGTCAGCCGGCTGCCGGGCGCCGCGGCCACCATCGTGCCGTTCGACGCATCGGCAGCCCAGCGCTACGCCCGCCTGGTCGAGCCCCGAGCAGACGCCTGGTCGGCGCCCGCCCGCAGCTCGATCCGGCTGGCCCCTAGCGCGGCGCTCCCAGCCGGCGTCGACGGCGGCGTCGCGAGCGCCGCCGAGCGCGCCGTCGCGACCGTGCATGGTCGGGTCATCGCCACCAGACTCTCGGCGGTGGCCGCGTCCCCCAGCTACGCCGTCGAGCTGGCCGACCGGACCGGCCACATCCAGCTCCTCTTCTACGGGCGCCGCAGGGTGCATGGCATCGACCCCGGAGTCGAGCTGGTGGCCACCGGGCGCGTGGCTGATCTGCGTGGTCGTCGCACCATCGCCAATCCGCGCTACCGGATCGTCGCCCACGCGGACCCTCCCGAGCGGTGAGCGAGAATGAGGGCATGTTGCCCTGGCGGCACACCTGGATCGGCCTCCTGGCGGCCGTCGTCCTCTTGCCGTCGGCGACGCTGCTGCTGACATCTCATCGCGACACGCTCACGCTCCCGACCGATCTGTTGGTCTTCCTCGTCCTCGTGGCTGTCGTGGCGGCTCTCGGCGGGCTGGTGCCCGGGGTCGTCGCAGTGGTCGCCGCAGTCGGGCTGCTCAACTACTACTTCACCCCGCCGCTGCACACCTTCGCGGTCGCCGATGCTCAGCACGTGCTCGCCCTCGCCGTCTTCGTCGGCGCTGCCGTGCTGGTGAGCACCCTGGTGGCCTCCGCTCGGCGCCGCGGCGAGCAGGCGGCTGCTGCCGCAGCCTCGGCAGCCGCCGCGAGGCGCGCTGACGAGACGCGCACGGCATTGCTGCGCGCCGTCAGCCATGACCTGCGCACCCCGCTGGCCTCCGCGCGAGCCGCCGTGGACGGTCTGCGTGCACCGAACATCGCTGCCCGAGAAGGTAGTTCGGCGGAGTTGCTTGCCACGGCCGACGCGTCGTTGGCTCGCTTGTCCCGGCTGGTGGAGGACCTGCTTGACCTGAGCCGCCTCGAGGCCGGTGCGGTCTCGGCCTTCCCTCGGGCGTTGGCCGTCGAGGACATCGCCGCCCAAGCGGTCCGTGAGCTCGAGGGTGGCCCCGACGAGATCCAGGTCGTCGTCCCCGAGGACGTTCCCGAGATGTGGTGCGACCCGGGCCTGCTCGATCGCGTCCTGGTGAGCCTGCTGAGCAACGCCCTTCGTCATCACCGAGGGACCGAGCCCGTGCTCATCCACGCTCGCCATCGAGATGCGCAGGTGTGCATCGACGTGATCGACCGCGGCGCCGGCGTTCCCTCGGGGGAGCGCGAGCGCATCTTTGAGCCGTTCCAGCGCCTGGGTGACACGGACAGTCGCACCGGCTTGGGTCTGGGGCTCGCCGTCGCGCGCGGCCTGAGCCGGGCGATGGGAGGCGACGTCGCGGCATACCCGACGCCCGGAGGTGGGCTGACGATGACGGTGACCATGCCCGCCCAGCCGGCCACCGGCACGGTGCCACCGGGATCGCGTGAGCATGCGGGGGAGCCCGGATGACCAGGGTGCTCGTCGTCGACGACGACCCGCAGATCCTGCGAGCCCTGACGATCAACCTCGAGGTGCGCGACTACCTCGTGCAGACGGCGGACACCCGACGTGCCGCATTGCTTGCCGCCGCGCGGCAGCCTCCCGACCTCGTCGTGCTCGACCTGGGCCTGCCTGATCTTGACGGGGTCGAGGTGGTGCACGGTCTGCGTGGCTGGTCACGAGTGCCCATCGTCGTGCTGTCCGGTCGGACCGACAGCGCGGACAAGGTCGCCGCGCTCGACGCGGGAGCCGACGACTATGTCACCAAGCCGTTCGAGGTCGAGGAGCTCTGCGCGCGGCTTCGTGCCGTGGTGCGGCGCACCGAGCCGGGCGATGGGCCAGGCCAGCCGTCCTTGCAGCTCACGGCCGTCGTCGTCGACTTCGGCGCCCGGACGGTGACCGCGCGCACCGACGGCTTGCCGATCCGGCTGACCCCGACCGAGTGGCACATCCTCGAGGTGATCGCGCGACACCCAGGGCGGCTGGTCACCCAACGGCAGGTGCTGGGCGAGGTGTGGGGCCCGCAGTACGTCAAGGAGACCGGCTACCTGCGGGTCTACCTCACGCAGCTGCGGCGCAAGCTCGAGGCGGAGCCGTCGAGGCCCCGTCACCTCATCACCGAGGCCGGCATGGGCTATCGGCTGGTGCTGTGAGACCGGCGTGTCGCGGCATGCCCTCGAACAACTGTCCAGTAGCGTCGTCCACAAGCCCCTCCGCCGAGAGGCAGTTGTCCACAGGCCGTATGCCGGGTGGTGACCCCTGTCGGTGGTGGCGCCTAACGTCCGACTCGACAACGTGATGCGGTGCCGGCCAGCCAGCCGGAGCACGCCGCTCGCCGAGCGGGTCGCCTATGGACGGCGGACTCTCGACACGAAGGACAGGTGGGTGGCATGGCAACAGCACAGGACCGCGCAAAGGCACTCGAGTCGGTCATGGGCCAGATCGAGAAGCAGCACGGCAAGGGCGCCGTGATGCGGCTGGGCGACGACGTCCGCCCGCCGATCGAGGTGATCCCCACCGGGTCGATCGCCCTCGACGTCGCGCTCGGCATCGGCGGGCTGCCCAAGGGCCGGATCGTCGAGATCTACGGGCCTGAGAGCAGCGGGAAGTGCCTCACGGCGGACACCTACGTCTGGACCGAGCACGGCTTGGAGACCATCGCCGAGGTCTTCGAGCGCGCCGGGATGCGAGCCTCCTGCACGTCGCGCGTGACCGACGTCCGAGAGCTCGGGATGCGGGTGGTGAACGAGCGCGGCGAGCTTGAGACTGTTGCTGCGCTGACGCACAACAACCGCAAGCCGACGGTGAAGCTAACGTTGCGGTCGGGGCGCTCGGTCAGCGCGACCCACAACCATCCGCTGCGGGTGATGAGCGAGCGTGGCTTCATTGTCTGGCGCAAGGCCGGCGAGATCCAGGCCGGCGACACCGTGGTCTCGGCGCTCTACGGGGCCGACGAGGCGGCGTGCGGTGAGCCGCTCAGTGAGGACGAGGCGGTGTTCCTCGGCTACCTCGTCGCAGAGGGGAGCCTCGGTCGGAGCACCCGGCACAGCACGCGCTTCACGAACTGGGACCCCGAGGTCGCGGACGAGTGGACGCGCCTGGCCAAGCACTACGGCGTCACTGCTGCCGGAGCGGCCAAGGAACACATCATCCCGGGCACGGCGCTGCGTCAGCGACTCGCCGACGACTACGGGCTCGCCTTCACGAATGCCGACGGCAAGACGGTGCCTCACCGGGTTCGGACCGCGGGACCCAAGGCGCAGCGGGCCTTCCTGTCGGCCCTCTTCGAGGGCGACGGCTGGATCGACCCGAGCTCGACCGTCGGCCTTGGCACGGCATCGCGTGTGCTGGCCGAGCAGGTTCAACTCATGCTCTACGGCTTCGGCATCCCGTGCACGCTCGAGACCACGCACAACCGGACTTACGAGCGGGACTACTACTCGGTGGTCGTCAATCCGGCGGTGACGCACCGCTTCCTCGAGGTTGTCGGCTTCCGCTCACAGCGCCGTCAGAGCCAGGTCGAGGCGCACTTCGTGCGGTCGCCCCGCGATCCGCAGGTCGAGAACATCCCCCACCTCGCCGGGCTCATCAAGGACCTGCGGGACGCCACCGGCGGTGACCGTGACTTCGACCGAGCCGCCGGCGACCTCTTCCGCGCCGACCTGACGATCGGCTGCTCGCGCACCCGGTTGCAGCGCATCGTCGCCTGGGCGGACGGTCATCGCCCGATGCTGTCGGCGAGCGCGGTCGCGATCGTCGAGCACCTGCGTGCCCTCGCCGGGGCGCGATACTCCTACGAGGTGGTCACCGCGGTCGAGGACGGCGGCCTGCAGCCGACCTTCGATCTCATGGTGCCGCAGACGCACAGCTTCATCGCCAATGGCGTCCTGTCGCACAACACGACCGTCGCCTTGCACGCGGTGGCGAACGCACAGCGTGCCGGGGGCATCGCGGCCTTCATCGACGCGGAGCACGCGCTCGACCCTGAGTACGCCAAGAAGCTCGGCGTCGACATCGAGAACCTCCTCGTCTCCCAGCCGGACACCGGCGAGCAGGCGCTCGAGATCGCGGACATGCTGATCCGCTCAGGCGCACTCGACATCATCGTCATCGACTCCGTCGCGGCACTCGTGCCGCGGGCCGAGATCGAGGGGGAGATGGGCGACAGCCACGTCGGGCTGCAGGCCCGGCTGATGTCCCAGGCCCTACGCAAGATCACCGGCGCCCTCAGCTCCACCGGCACGACCGCGATCTTCATCAACCAGCTGCGCGAGAAGATCGGAGTCATGTTCGGGTGCATGAGCTACTCCACTCGCGTGACCCTCGCGGACGGATCGACCGAGAAGATCGGCACCATCGTCAACCAGCGCAAGTCAGTCGACGTGCTCACCTACGACCCGGCGACCGACAGTCTGGTGGGGCGGCCGGTGACGAACTGGTTCGACAACGGGAACGCGGAGCGCTTCCTGCAGTTCACGGTGGAGCGGAGCGGGGGCAACGGACGATCGCAGTTCGCTGCCACCGAGAACCACCTCATCCGGACCCCTGGGGGCTGGCGAGAGGCGGGCGAGCTCATCGCCGGCGATCGAGTGATGACCAGCGAGACGCACCGGCTCTCCGACCAGCAGTGGCAGGTGATCCTCGGTGGGCTGATGGGTGACGGTCATCTGGCACCGAACTCACGCGGCCGACGGGGTGTGCGGTTCCGCATGGGCCACGGCGCGCAGCAGGTCGAGTACCTCGATTGGAAGGCGTCGTTGCTGGGCAACATCCCGATGACTCGGACGACCAACGCCAAGGGCGCGTCCTTCGTCGATCTGACCCCTCTACCCGAGCTGGGCGAGCTGCGGGAGGTCGTCTACTGGGGTGACGGGCGCAAGCACCTCTCCGAGGAGTACCTCAAGGCGCTGACCCCGCTTGCACTGGCCATCTGGTTCATGGACGACGGGTCCTTCACCGTGCGCTCGAAGGGACTGCAGGAGCGCACCGCCGGTGGCAGCGGTCGCGTCCAGATGTGTGTGGAGGCGATGAGCCCGGGCAGCCGCGAGCGGCTGGCGGCATACCTGAGGGACACGCACGCGGTGGACTGCCGGGTCCACCCGTCCGGAGCTCGCGGCACGGCCACGCTGACCATGACGACGGCGGGGAGCAAGCGCTTCCTGGAGATCGTCGCTCCCTTTGTCCACCCGAGCATGGAGCGCAAGCTGCTCCCTGCCCTGCGCGGCCGTTTCGTCGTCGAGCCGGAGTTCGTCGAGCCCCGTGAGGCGCTCATTCCGTCGCGCGTCCTCGACGTCCACGTCAAGCCGCCGACCCGGTCGATGCGTCGCTTCGACATCGAGGTGGCCGGGACACACAACTACTTCGTCGACGGAGTGATGGTCCACAACAGCCCTGAGACCACCACCGGTGGCAAGGCGCTGAAGTTCTACTCCTCGGTACGGCTCGACGTGCGCCGGATCGAGACGCTCAAGGATGGGTCCGACGCGGTGGGCAACCGCACCCGGGTCAAGGTGGTCAAGAACAAGGTCAGCCCACCGTTCAAGCAGGCCGAGTTCGACATCCTCTACGGCCAGGGCATCTCCCGGGAGGGTGGGCTCATCGACATGGGCGTCGAGCAGGGCTTCGTCCGCAAGGCCGGTGCCTGGTACACGTACGACGGCGACCAGCTCGGTCAGGGCAAGGAGAACGCCCGGACGTTCCTCAAGGACAACCCTGACCTCGCCGACGAGCTCGAGAAGAAGATCAAGGAGAAGCTCGGCGTCGGACCGCGGGTCGACCAGCCTGCCGTCGCCGACGTCCCGGTCGACTTCTGATCGTGACTCCAGACACGCCTGCCCCGCGGCGGCCGGACCGTCAGGCCGCCGCGGAGCAGGCGCTGCGCGCCGCCGAGCAGGCCGCCGCCGGCTACGGCTTGAGCCGCCCGGCCGTGCCCAACCCGAATGTCGCCGGGGACGGAGAGCCAGATCCGCACTCGGTCGCCCGGGCCATCGTGCTGCGCCGTCTCGCGGTCCGGGCCCACAGCCGAGCCGAGCTTGCGACGCTGCTCGCCCGCAAAGGATGTGACGCCGAGGTGGCGGCCCGCGTGCTCGATCGGCTGGTCGACGTCGGACTCATCGACGACGAGTCCTTCGCCGAGCAGCTGGTCGACTCCCGACAGCGCATCAAGGGACTCTCCGGTGCCGCGCTCCGAAGAGAGCTGCGCGAGAAGGGGATCGACGACGAGATCGCCGCCCAGGCCATCGGTGCGCTCGACGACGAGAGCGAGCGAGCCAGGGCCGAGGAGCTCGTCGCCCGCCGCTTGCGCACCATGGGCGGGCTCGCGCCCGAGGTGCAGGCGCGGCGGCTGGCGGCGATGCTCGGCCGCAAGGGCTACTCCGCCGCAGTCGCCTATGCGGTCGTCCGCGACGCCGTCAACCAGGCCGCCGAGCACGCCCGCGACTGACGCTCACCGTCGGACCGGCGAGTCGAGCAGAGAGACGACCGACGCCAGTTTTCGGAACCTTCCACCCCGCCGCCGCTGTCGCGTGCGGTGCACCGCCCTTAGCGTCGGCCTGACGGGTTGGTCAACCAGCCCGGTTCGCAGGCGGGTGAGCTGCCGCGACGACGCCGCGGCAGATGGCGTGGAACGCCGACGAAGGCCGACGATGCGGAACGCGGAGGCAGAACCCTGACGCGGACCTCGGAAGCGGAGACGGCGCAGAGGGGCTGAGGAACGATGACCGAGAACACCGCGACCATCGCGCTGCCGGCGACCGAGCTGGCTGCGCAGCGGTGGCCGACCGCAGGGTGGGCCGGCGTCTGGGCCAGGCACCGAGGTGCGGCGATCCGGATCAGCGTCACCGCCGAATACGACGGCGTCGCCGCCGACATCGAGCTCACCCTCGCCGGCACGGGGGACGAGGCGCTCGCCGTGGTGCGGCGGCATACCTCGGCGGCTGTCCCCGAGGGCGACCTCGACGCGCCGGTTCGGTGGGATCCGCAGGTGCGGATCACCCGGCTCCCGGCCACCGAGCTGTGGCCCCAGCTGCGCGCCGAGCTGCCCCCGCTGGCGGCGCTGCGCGCGGGCCCCCGCCCTGGCCCGCGCGAGCCGCTCGCCGTGAGCGCCGAGGTCACCGAGGCGCTGGCGGCGGCAGCCACCGACCGCGAGCGCGCCGCAGTGCTGCAGCGCGCAGCGGCGCAGCAGCCCGCGCTCTCAGCGCTGCTGCAGCCGAGCGCACGAGTCGCCCTCGCCGTCAGCACCGACCACGCGGTGGCGCTTCGATGCTGGCTCGTTGCCGAGGACCAGCTCTATGCCGCCCACCCCGACCCGGGGTCGGGGGGACTGGCCCGGGTGCCCGCCGGAGACCTGGCCCGGGAACTGCTCTGGCTGGTCGCCGGAGCCGCCGCAGCGCTCGCCGCGTCCGCCGAGTCCGCCGAGTCCACGGAGTCCACCGAGTCCGCCGAGGAGGGCCGGCGATGACCTTCCTCGGGATGGACACCGACGCGGCCCGCGCCTGTGCGAAGACGCTCGTCAACGCCGGCACGACGATCGCGCAGCTGCAGCACCGGCTCGGCGAGAGTCTCACTGGATTCTCCTGGCAGGGGCCGGACGCCGACGACGCCCGCGCCCGGTGGAACCGTGACCACGCCCCCGCGCTCCGCGCCACCAGCCGCTCGCTGGCCGAGCTCGCCCAGCTGCTCGTCGCCCAGGCCGAGGAGCAGGACGCCGGATCGGCCGACCCCGGCGCCGGTGGTGGGAGCGCGTGGGGCGACACCACCGGCTGGCAGACCGAGCCGCACGGCCAGCCCGTCGATCGCGGGTCACCAGGCCTGCTCGGGCAGCTGTGGGACGCCATCCGGGGCCGGGCAGTGCAGCGGGCCGAGGCCGCGCTCGCCGGGCTGCACCGCCTGGGCGACGCGTCACTGCACCTCGGCCGCACCCTCGTCGACATCCTCGCCGGCAAGCCGGTGCCCGTGTCGGCGGTCCTCGCCAGCGCGCTGCTCGTCGCCGGCACGTGGGTCGGGGTCGAGCTCAACGAGCGGACCTCAGGCGATCTGCGGGTCTTCGGCGACGGCCGTCCGAGCATCGGCGCGCCGGTGTCGGTCGACCCGGCCCGCACCACCTCGCCGACCGACACGGCGGCGCTGGTCCACGGAGTCCTGGACGCCTACGGCGCCGGATCCGGAGAGCACTCGGGAGTTGTGCGGATCGTCGCGATCGAGCGCTCTGGCGCGCCCACGGCATACATTGCGCTGATCCCCGGCACCGAGTCGTGGAATCCGATGGCCGGCCATCGTCCCCGCGACCTCACCGGCAACGTCGCCATCGTCGCCGGCACGGCCGCCACGGCCACGGCCTCGGTGCGGATGGCCATCGAGGCAGTGGTGCCCCCCGGTAGTCCGGTGCTGCTCGTAGGCCACAGCCAGGGCGGCATGATCGGGGCCGAGCTGGCCGCTGATCCAGCCTTCCGGCAACGCAATTCGGTCGACCGGGTGGTCACCTTCGGCGCGCCGATCGACCACATCGCCCTCGCCCCCGAGGTCCGGGTGCTCGCGCTGCAGCACGCCAGCGACGTCGTGCCGACCCTCGACCTCGGCGGCGTCCGGACCGACGGCTCGATCGCCCCGCACTCCGGCATGCGGACCGTCACGCTGCCCGAC
Source organism: Dermatophilaceae bacterium (assembly GCA_035448065.1). Classification (GTDB taxonomy): domain Bacteria; phylum Actinomycetota; class Actinomycetes; order Actinomycetales; family Dermatophilaceae; genus Phosphoribacter. The sequence goes on along the minus strand of DAOTIG010000022.1, from coordinate 12,149 downwards.
ATCGCGCCGAGCTGGAACGCCGCCGCCAACCACGGGACCGGTGGCTACGAGACGTCGGTGCGGCAGGCCGACGGCCCGGACGCCGCCGCCATCCGCGCCTGGGAGGCCGATCCCGGCGCGGCCCGCTTCTCCGTGCGCCCCGGCGACGGCAGCACCGTTCGCGCCGTCGACGTCCCGATCATCCGGATCGCCGAGCCACGACTGGTCCCGGCGCGCGGTCGCTGAGCCGACGAGCTGTGGTGCGACGGTCGGCGTCCCGAACCGGCCACGTCGGCCGGCTCGTTCGGTCCTCATTCGCCCGCGTGGCCCGGGACGCCTAGTCTGCCGCGGTGAGCTTTCGCGACTACGACACCCGGCTCGCGGCATACGCCGTCATCGTGGACGACGACGACCGGGTCCTGCTGGCCCTGTGGAACGAGGGCGACGAGCCGCTCTGGACGATGCCGGGCGGCGGGGTCGAGCTGCACGAGACCCCCGAGCAGGCAGCCGTCCGCGAGCTGCGGGAGGAGACGGGCTACCTCGTCGAGCTCACCGGCCTGCTCGGCGTGGACACCTACGTGCTGCCACCCGAGCGGCGCCGGATCCAGACCAGCCGCCCGCTCAAGGCCGTCCGCATCGTGTATGCCGCCCGCATCGTCGGGGGGCAGCTCACCGATGAGCAGAACGGCACGACCGACGAGGCGCGCTGGGTGCCGGTCACCGAGGTGCCTGCCCTGCCCCAGGTCTCGCTCGTCGGGATCGCGATGACAATGCGAGCCGACCGGCCATCGGCGTGAGACCGACGTTCTTCCGCGTCCCCGCCGCAATACCCTCCGGGGTATAGTGTCCGCGGCAGTCAGGCCCAATGAAGGAGACCCCATGTGCTCGCGAGTGACGTGTCGACAGTGCGGCAAGGTGAGCTGGACCGGCTGCGGCCAGCACGTCGACCAGATTATGGCCGGCGTCAAGCAGGCCGACCGCTGCACCTGCCCCCGGCCCGAGCCCGGCTCGTTCTTCAAGCGCCTCTTCGGTCGCTGACCCGTCCCGCGCACCTCGACCGGGAGAGGGCTCGGCGACACGGCCAGATCTGATCGCCCGGTGAGCCACGCGCGGCCGACTGTTCGGCCGATCCCCCGGGGGCATGGCGAGCGGAGACTGAACGACCATGACGGTCGCACCCTGGGACAGCCGCTGGGCCACGAGACGAGCCGCGCTGTTCCTCGCCGACCCGGACGGCGACCTCGCCGAGCCCACCGCCGATGCGCGCTGGGCTGACGTCGCCCACTGGCAGCTCGGCCGCGGACGGGTCCGCAGCAGCGTCCCCGTAGTGCTCGAGGTGTTGGGCGACAACCGGATTCGCGTCTCCACCGCTGCGCAGCGGCTGCTCGACGCACCGGCGAGCCTGGTCAGCGTGACGACCTTCGCCGGCCGGGACCTCGTCGCGTTGCGGCATGCCGGCGACGAATGGCGACTGCGCAGTATGCCGGTGGGTCCCGGGCCGATGCCCACGGCCCGCCAGCTGCGATACGTCGACGACGTGCGGAGCGCGACCCGAGACAGGGCCGACGCGCCGATGCCGACGCGCCACCGGATGCTGCCGTCGCGCGGCTGGCTGCCGCTGCTCGCCGCAGCCGGAGCCCGCACCCCGTTGTGACCTAGCGCGTCTGACCTATCGAGCGTCTGACCTACCGAGCCTCGCGATAGGCGTAGAGCCCACGGGCCGTCGTCACCACGGTGATCGGGCCCGCGTCGACGCCGATTCCCGCGGCGATCGGCACCTGGATCGCCGTCCCGGGTGAGGTGCCGGACCACGGCTCGTCGACCGTCGCCACCGCGCTCGTGGGGCCGTAGAGGATCCGCCGGTAGCTCCAGCATTGGTCCGTCGGCCCGACCGGTCGGGACGTCCCGTCGGCAGCCGACACCCGCAGCCCACCAGCGACCGAGGGCACGACCAGGCTGGCATCGGCGCATACGGCGACGGGCAGCGGCGCCAGCGAATCCAGCCGGACCTTGCCCGCCGCGGTGCGTCACATCGACGTCCCACTGGCCGGGTCGACCCGGGTCAACTCGACGGCCGGGTCGAGGATGTCCGACTGATCGGCCCCGATCCGCAGGGTGCCCGCGGTCCACACGCACAGGACGAGCGGATCCGTCGCATCGGCGCCCTTGCGGGTGAACGGCGCATCGCAGGACTGGTCGCCGCCGTCGAGGTGCCAGGTGGGCCGACCGTCGGCGCGCGCGAACGCCACCGCACGGGTGAACCCGGCCCAGGGGGTGCCGTCGGCTGGCCGCTTGCCGTCGTAGCGGCATACCGTGCCCACGAACTGGTCGGTTGCCTCGTGATAGGTGAAGCCGACGCAGCCGAGCGTGGAGTAGCCGGTGCCAAGGACCTCGCTCTCGCTCTTGTCCCACAGCACGTGGGTGGCATCGAGTGCGGCGATTCGCACCTCACCGTCACGCATCGTGCGCACGAGGCCGTTGCTGCTGATCCGCTCGACGTAGCCGGTGTCCAGGCCGGCGAAGCCCTGGAGGTCGCCTTGGCCCGCTCCGAGGCGCTGCCACCCCTGACCCCGAACCCCGACGCAGATCACCTCGGCGTGAGCGGCGCACACGCTGGGGACCGAGACGACGGGATAGGTGGTCGGCGTCTGGGCCACGACGGTCCCCGCCCCGCGCGGGTCGAGCAGCACCACTGTGCCCGTGCCGCCTCGACCGGGCTCGAGGTAGCCCACCAACCCGGCGTCGGTCACCGCCACCCCGAGGGGTAGCTCCGGCCGCTGTTGGCTGGTCGTCGCCCGCCGACGCCACCGCTCACGACCCGTCGGGGCGTCGTAGGCAACGAGGGCCAGGTAGCCGTCGTCGCCCTGCACATAGACGAGGATCGTGTCGCCGGCGACGGCCGCGCGGGACACCGCCGTCACGGGGGCCACCCAAGCCGGTGCCGCCCCCGTGGAGGGAGTCGGGCGTGGCGCAGTGGACGAGGGTGACGAGGGCACCGGGGGCACGGAGGAGGAGCCGCCGGTCGACACCGAGCGGGTCGGGCCGGGTGGTGCAGCGGTCGGCTCCGGTCCGGCCGGCTGGGTGAGGAAGACGCAACCGCTCAACGGCAGGGTGAGGACCAGTGCGCTGATCGCGCGTCGAAGAGCAGCCGGCACGCCTTCGAGGGTATGCCGCGGACCCCCGGCTCGGCAGCCGGGAGAGCCGGGGGTCCGGCACGGGCAGCGGGTGGCGGGCGCGCGGCATACCGGATCGGCGTGAGCACGTACCCTGGACGCTGCCATGAGCGATCCAGTGAAGACCTACGACGTGCGCACCCACGGGTGCCAGATGAACGTCCACGACTCCGAGCGACTGGCCGGGCTGCTCGAGACGGCCGGCTACGTCGATCTCGCGAGCCTGCCCGAGCCGCAGCGGCCCGCGGTCGCCGACGTCGTCGTCTTCAACACCTGCGCGGTGCGTGAGAACGCGAGCAACAAGCTCTACGGCAACCTCGGCCAGCTCCGACCTGCCAAGCTCGCCAACCCCGACCTGCAGATCGCGGTCGGCGGCTGCCTGGCCCAGAAGGACCGGGACACGATCGTCGCCCGCGCGCCCTGGGTCGACGTCGTCTTCGGCACCCACAACATCGGCTCGCTGCCGGCGCTGCTCGACCGGGCGCGGCACAACAAGCGCGCCGAGGTCGAGATCCTCGAGTCCTTGGAGACCTTCCCCTCGACCTTGCCGACCCGGCGCGACTCCGCGTATGCCGCGTGGGTCTCGATCTCGGTCGGCTGCAACAACACCTGCACCTTCTGCATCGTCCCGAGCCTGCGGGGCAAGGAGCAGGACCGGCGGCCGGGGGAGATCCTCGCCGAGATCGAGGCGCTCGTCGCGCAGGGCGTCATCGAGATCACCCTGCTCGGCCAGAACGTCAATACCTACGGCGTCGAGTTCGGCGACCGGCGCGCCTTCGGGTCACTGCTGCGCGCCTGCGGCGAGGTCGCTGGCCTCGAGCGGGTCCGCTTCACCAGCCCGCACCCGGCGGCCTTCACGAGCGACGTCATCGAGGCGATGGCCCAGACGCCCAACGTCATGCCCAGCCTGCACATGCCCCTGCAGTCCGGCTCGGACCGCGTGCTGCGCGACATGCGCCGGTCCTACCGCTCGGAGCGCTTCCTCGCGATCCTCGATGAGGTCCGTGCCGCCATCCCGGACGCGGCGATCACGACCGACCTCATCGTCGGCTTCCCCGGCGAGACCGAGGCCGATTTCCAGGCGACGCTCGACGTCGTCGCGGCGGCGCGCTTCGCCAGCGCCTTCACCTTCCAGTACTCCATCCGGCCCGGCACTCCGGCGGCCACGATGCCCGGTCAGCTGCCCAAGGCGGTCGTCCAGGAGCGCTTCGACCGGCTCATCGCGCTGCAGGAGCAGCTGTCCTGGGAGGGCAACCGGGCGCTCGAGGGGCGCGAGGTCGAGGTGCTGGTCGCGCCGGGCGAGGGCCGCAAGGACGAGCAGACTCGCCGGATGTCCGGCCGAGCCCGCGACAACCGGCTCGTCCACTTCGCCCTGCCGGAGGGGCTGGCCGACGCCGACCGGCCACGCCCCGGTGACCTGGTGACGGTCGGCGTCACCTACGGCGCGCCGCACCACCTGGTCGCCGACTCGGTGCTGCAGACCGGGCAGTATGCCGTGCGCCGCACCGCCGGCGGCGACGCATGGGCGGCCGTCCAAGCCCGTCCGGAGGGTGGCGGCAAGCCGGCGGTCTCCCTCGGGATGCCCGCGGTGGGTAGGCCGGCCCAGCCCGCCGCGCCACCCGCCTGCGGCTGATCGCGACCGACAACGGCGAGGGCCGGTGGAGCATCCGCTCCACCGGCCCTCGGTCATCGGATGGGGCTCAGACGAGCCCGCCCTCCTCGGTCCCGACCTGCTGGTCGGCGGCCTCGCGGCCCTGCTCGATCGTGTCGGCGTGCTGCCCGCCGGTCTTGTCGTTCGCGATCTCGGCGGCCTTGTCCAGGCCCTGGTCGCTGAGCTCCTCGACCTTGTCCTCGTGCTGGCCGAGCAGATCCTTGGCCTTGTCCTTGATCTCGTCGAACATCCCCATCGGGGCCCTCCCTAAGTTCGCGCCCCGTGGTCTCGAGGCGGCCGTGCGGCCGAAATTGGCCGCGGTCACTCTCTCACACCGAGATGTCGTGCGCGCGTCGAGCGAGGGGTGGCTGCGGCCGCGTCGCCGGCCGCAGTTGGCCGACGGCCCCGGCGCTGGCAGGCTCGGCCGGATGGACCGGACACCCGCCCTCGTCGTGTGCACGCACGGCACGCGTGACCCCGACGGCCGACGGGTCGCGGCGGCGCTGTGCGCAGCCGTGGACGCGGCCTTGCCCGACGTCGATGTCCAGCCGGCGCACGTCGACGTCCATCCGCCGCTGCTGAGCGATGTCGTTGCCGGGCTGGCCGACCGACCCGTCGTCGTGGTGCCCGCATTGCTCTCGGCCGGCTATCACGTCGATGTGGACATCGCCGCAGCGATCGCCGGTCACCCGGCCGCCGTCGCGACCCCGGCGCTCGGACCCGACCCACTCCTCGTCGACGTGCTCCTTGACCGCCTCACCGCGGTCGGCTGCGACGACGAGGACCCGGTCGTGCTCGGCGTGGCCGGCAGCAGCCGCGCCGGTGCGGTCGAGCAGGCCGAGCAGATGCGCGCGGGGCTCGCCGCCCGGCGCCCCGGCCCCACCACCATCGGGTATGCCGCCTCGGCCCACCCTGCCATCGCGGCGGCGGTGGCTGCCGCGCGCGAGAGCGCCGTCGGGCGGCCGGTGACGGTCGCGGCATACCTGCTGGCGCCGGGACGGCTGCTGCGGATGCTGCACACGTCCGGTGCCGACCGGGTGACGGACCCGCTCGGCGCCGATCCACGGATCGTCGAGATCGTCGTCCGGCGCTACCGGGCCGCTGTGGCCGCCGCCCCGGAGGCGTTTCGGGCGCCCGCCGCTGGTCGTGATTGACTGTGCGGCATGGCTGTTCGACCCGTCGTGATCACCGGTGAGCCGGTCCTGCATCGGGTGGCGGCGCGGGTCGAGCGCTTCGACGCCGAGCTCGCCGACCTCGTCCAGGACATGTACGACACGATGGACGCCGCGCACGGCGTCGGTCTCGCCGCCCCCCAGATCGGCGTCGGCCTGCGGGTCTTCGTCTACGAGATGGCCAACGACGACGACGTGCCGGCCCGCGGCGTCGTCGTCAACCCGATCCTCGCGCTGTCCAAGGTGCCCGACGGGCGGCCCGACCCCGACACCGAGACCGAGGGCTGCCTGTCGGTGCCGGGCGAGCACTTCCCGCTGCGCCGGGCCGAGACCGCCAAGGTGAGCGGCCAGGACCTCGACGGCCAGCCGATCGAGTTCACCGCCACCGGCTGGTTCGCCCGGTGCATGCAGCACGAGTTCGACCACCTCAACGGCAAGCTCTACGTCGACCGGCTCGACGATCGCTGGCACAAGCGGGCCCGCAAGGCGATCAAGGCCCAGGGCTGGGGGAAGCCGGGGCACACCTGGCTGCCGGGGGTCGACCCCGACCCCTTCGGGCACGACGACCCCGACGACGACACGCCCGACGAGATGTGAGCGGCGCCCTGCCGATCGTCGCGATCGTCGGACCGACGGCCACCGGGAAGTCCGACCTGGGCGTGCAGCTGGCGCTGCGACTCGGGGGCTCGGTCGTCAACGCCGACGCCTCGCAGCTCTATCGCGGCATGGACATCGGCACTGCCAAGCTCACCCCGGCCGAGCGCAGGGGCGTGCCCCACCACCAGCTCGACGTCCTCGACGTGCCTGAGGAGGCGAGCGTCGCGGCATACCAGCGCGAGGCGCGGGCCGACCTCGCGCGGATCGCCGCGGCCGGTGGTCGGGCGCTGCTCGTCGGCGGCTCCGGGCTCTATGTCCGCGCCGCCCTCGACGTCCTCGACATCCCGCCCACCGACCCGCAGGTCCGCGCCCGCCTGGAGCAGGAGGCCGAGCGGCTCGGGCTCGACGTTCTTCGCGAGCGGCTTGAGCGGCTGGATCCGGTTGCGGCGCAAGCCATCGAGCCGCGCAATGCCCGCCGGGTGATCCGCGCGCTGGAGGTCGTCGAGCTCACCGGGCGGCCCTTCTCGGCGACCCTGCCGCGTCGCGAGCACGTCGCTCCCACCGTCGTCATCGGCCTCGACGACGACACGAGCGCGCTGGACGCCCGGATCGACGCTCGGGTCGCGACGATGTTCGAGCGGGGCCTGGTGCGTGAGGTCGAGCAGCTGGTGGGTGCCGGGCTGCGCGAGGGACGCACGGCCTCGACGGCGATCGGCTACGCCCAGGTCCTCGACCTGCTCGACGGTCGGCTCGACGAGGCCGCGGCCCGCGCCGACACCGCTCAGGCCACCCGGAGGCTGGTCCGTCGACAGCGCTCGTGGTTCCGGCCCGATCCCCGGATCAGCTGGCTGCCCGCCGGTGCGCCGGACCTGCTCGACCGGGCGCTGGCCGTCGTCGCCACGGGCATGGCCGACAATGGCTGACATGACCGGGCGGGCATTCACCAAGGGGCACGGCACCGAGAACGACTTCGTCCTCGTGCCCGACCTCGACGGCACGGCCGGGCTCACCGCCGGCGAGGTGCGCCGGCTGGCCGACCGGCGCGCCGGCATCGGGGGCGACGGGGTGATCCGGGTGGTGCCGACCGCGCTCGCTGACGAGCCGCTCGTGCGCGAGCTCGCCTCTGCTGCACCGTGGTTCATGGACTACCGCAACGCCGACGGGTCGGTCGCCGAGATGTGCGGCAACGGGACTCGGGTGTTTGCGGCATACCTGCACCGTGAGGGGCTGCAGGACGACACCGAGCTGACCATCGCGACCCGAGCCGGCCTCAAGCGGGTGCGCCGCGTCGAGGCGGGCTATGCCGTCGACCTCGGCGCCGCGACGGTCGACGAGTCCGACCACGCCCGGGCCAAGGGCTTCAACGCGGTCGTGACGACGCGCGGCGCCGACGAGCTGCCCGGCCTGCGGGTCGACGTCGGCAACCCGCACACCGTCGTGCTGCTGCCCCCGGAGACCGACCTCGATGACCTCGATCTGACCGCCCCGCCGCACGTCGCCCCGACGCCCGACGGCGGCACCAACGTCGAGCTGGTCCACATCGTCGGCCCGGGCCACATCGCGATGCGGGTCCACGAGCGTGGGGTGGGGGAGACCCGCTCCTGCGGCACCGGCGCGGTGGCCGCCGCGGCCGCGACCCGGTGGTGGGAGGGTCCGTCCGCCGACAATGCGCAGTGGATCGTCGACGTCCCGGGCGGACGACTCACGGTGACCTTCACGCCGGCCGGCACGGCCGAGCTGGCCGGCCCCGCCGTCCTCGTCGCGGACGGCGTGACCGGGCTCTAGGCTGTCCGCTCACCCGCGTGCGGGTCCCCGTGAGAAACCCCGGCGAATGTCGACTCCCGGTCGCCTCATGCGGATGGGGCGTCGATCCGCAGCACCCGGAAGCCGCCGGACGTCGCGTGCCGTGTGCACGGCATACCGAGCTCGTCGACGATCCAGCGGGCCAGTGAGTCGGCGCCGAGGTTCTTCGAGACGACGAGGTATGCCGCGCCGCCGGCGGCCAGCCGCGGCAGCCAGGCGCGCAGCAGCTCGTGCAGGGCGGCCTTGCCGATCCGGATCGGCGGGTTGGACCAGATGGTGGCGAAGCGCAGGTCGGCCGGCACGTCGTCGGGGTGGATCGCCTGCACGCCGGCGCAGCCGAGCCGCTCGGCATTGGCCTGGGTGAGCGCCCGCGCCCGCTCGTTGACGTCGACCGCAAAGACCCGCGCCTGCGGCGACAGCAGCCCGAGGGTGAGCGCGATCGGACCCCACCCGCAGCCGAGGTCGAGCAGAGCGCCGTGCTCCGGCGGGTCCGGGACCTCGGCCAGCAGCACCCGGGTGCCCTTGTCGAGCCCGTCGGGGGAGAAGACGCCGCCGCCGGTCTGGACGCTGACCCGACGCCCGGCGAGCGACACCTCGATGGTGCGCCGCTCGTCCGGACCGCTGGGCTCGGCGGAGAAGTAGTGCTCGCTCACACCGCGACAACCTAGCCGCGCCGGGCCGCCGGCGTGCTGTCGCGAGCGCTAATCGCTTTGGTCCGCACGGGCTGGGATGCGAGGCTGGGAGCACGATGACGAAACGACCTGACCTGCTCGACGCCCGCGCGGCCGCCCTGGCGGTCGACGACGACCTCGACCCAGCGGCATACCGTGGCGAGGATTGGGACGACGAGATCGACCACTACGACGGCGACCAGCTCGACCGTGAGGAGCGCGCCGCGCTGCGCCGGGTCGCCGGCCTGTCCACCGAGCTCGCCGACATCACCGAGGTCGAGTACCGCCAGCTGCGCCTCGAGCGGGTCGTGCTGGCCGGGGTGTGGACCGAGGGCACCGTCGAGGATGCCGAGAACTCGATCCGCGAGCTGGCCGCGCTCGCCGAGACGGCCGGCTCGACCGTGCTCGACGGCGTCCTGCAGCGCCGCACCCGTCCCGACCCGGCGACCTACCTCGGCAAGGGCAAGGCCGGCGAGCTGCGCGACATCGTGCTCGCCGAGGGCGCCGACACGGTGATCTGCGACGGCGAGCTGGCGCCTGGCCAGCGGCGGGCGCTTGAGGACGTCGTCAAGGTCAAGGTCATCGACCGGACCGCGCTCATCCTCGACATCTTCGCCCAGCACGCCAAGAGCCGCGAGGGCAAGGCTCAGGTCGAGCTGGCCCAGCTGCAATACCTGCTGCCCCGCCTGCGTGGCTGGGGTGAGTCGATGTCCCGGCAGGCCGGTGGCCGGGTCGCCGGCGGTGAGGGCATCGGCTCCCGTGGCCCCGGTGAGACGAAGATCGAGCTGGACCGGCGCCGGATCAACAGCCGGATCAGCAAGCTCAAGCGCGACATCGCCGGCATGAAGACCGGCCGGGACACGATGCGCCAGCACCGCAAGGCCCGGCATGTGCCGAGCGTCGCGATCGCGGGCTACACCAACGCCGGCAAGTCCTCGATCCTCAACCGGATCACCGGCGCCGGCGTGCTCGTGCAGAACCAGCTCTTCGCCACCCTCGATCCGACGGTGCGCCGGGCCCGCACCGCCGACGGGCGCGACTACACCCTCGTCGACACGGTCGGCTTCGTGCGGTCGCTGCCGCACCAGCTCGTCGAGGCCTTCCGCTCCACCCTCGAGGAGGTCGGTGACGCCGACCTGCTGCTGCACGTCGTCGACGGCAGCCACCCCGACCCGGAGGGGCAGATCGCCGCGGTCCGCGAGGTGCTCGCCCAGATCGAGGGGGCCAGCGACCTGCCGGAGATCATCGTCGTCAACAAGGCGGATGCCGCCGACCCGGAGACGCTCGACCGGCTCACCCGCACCCACCGCGACGCGGTCGTCGTGTCGGCCCGCACCGGGCAGGGCATCGACCGGCTGCTCGAGATCGTCGCCGCCCGGCTGCCCAAGCCCGACGTCGAGCTCGAGGTGCTGCTGCCCTACGACCGGGGCGATCTGCTGTCCCGGCTGCACGAGCACGGCGAGGTCCTCGACCTCGAGCATCTCGCCGAGGGCACCCGGGTGCGCGCCAAGGTGCACGAGCACGCGCTCGGTGACCTCGCGGCATACCGGGTCTGAGGCGGTATGCCGCGTGGCCGGGTCCTGACTGAGCGCAAGGGCCCGGCGGGGCGGACTCGACCGCCCCGCCGGGCCCGAGGACTCAGGCGCTCGTGGAGCTGCTGCCGGCGCCGCCCTCGCCCGAGCCCGGCGCCGGCGTGATCCGGCCGCCCGAGTCGGGGAGCGTCTCCGGGACGCAGGCGCCGAGGGCGCCCTTGGCGACCCCGGTCTGGCCGGTGATCATGCCCCGGTCGCTTCCGTAGGCGAGCACGAGGGTCCACTCGGGCCGCCAGGACCCGCGGTGGACGGTGACCTGGACCCCTCTGGTGAGACCGCCGCGGCGACCGCGCCGGTGCTGCCGGCCTCGGTGTAGCGTCCCGGCGCGCAGACCATCGCCCCCGGCAGGTAGTCGACCCGGGCGGTGATGCCCTTGGCAGCCAGGGCCCGCTGCAGGCCGGCCGCGTGCGGAGAGCTGGGACTGCATGGACTGCCGGGCCCGGTGCAGCCGGACCCGCGCGGTGACCGGCTGCAGTCCGAGGGCCGCGGCGGCCTCGGTGAGGATGAGCCCGTCGACGGCGACGAGCTCGAAGACCGCCCGTTGGGCGGCGGGGAGGCGGTCGAGGGCGGCATACAGGCGCCGCGACTCGCGCTCGGCGCGATGCGCTCGCGTGCCCTGGCGAGAGCGTCGGGCTGCAGCGGCCGGCGGCCGGCGAGCCGGCTCACCGCCCGCAGCTCGCGGGCCCGGCGTCGCCGGTCGTCGGCGACGACGTTCCGGGCGATGCCGAACAGCCAGGCGATCGGCGCGCCGCGCCGAGGCGTGTAGCCGCCAGCGGAGTCGAGGACGGCGAGGAAGATGTCGGACGTGAGGTCGGCGGCCTGCTCGGAGTCGGCGACGCGGCGGGCGACGAAGCGCTGCACCGCCTCGACGTGCTCGCGGTAGAACCGCTCGAACGCATCCGGGTCGGAGCCGATGCGAGGGATCTCGCTGGGGTCGCTCATGCCTCTTCTTCGTCCCTGCGCCGGTCGGCGTTACGCTCGGCCGCCCTCGACAGGACGCTACCCTGCGGCGGTGGCCAAGACCTCCGGCAAGCCCGCCCCGACGTCCGAGCATGCCCGCCTCGCCGAGTCGCCGGACGACTCCGACCCGTGGCGTGCGTGGGGTCCCTACGTCAGCGCCCGGCAGTGGGGGACGGTCCGCGAGGACTACTCCGCGGACGGGAACGCCTGGGACAGCTTCCCCTTCGACCATGCGCATGTGCGGGCCTACCGCTGGGGCGAGGACGGGCTCGCCGGGCTGTGCGACCGCTTCGGCTTCCTCAATCTCGCTGTCGCGCTGTGGAATCGGCAGGACGACCGGCTCAAGGAGCGGCTCTTCGGGCTCACCAACGGGCAGGGCAACCACGGCGAGGACGTCAAGGAGTACTGGTGGCACCTCGACGCCACACCGACACACTCCTACGCCGAGTGGCTCTATCGCTATCCGCAGGCCGCCTTCCCGTATGCCGCGTTGCTCGCCGAGAACGCCAGCCGGACTCGCGAGGACCCCGAGTTCGAGCTCGCGGATACCG
>DAOTIG010000021.1:24101-33914 GCA_035448065.1 Dermatophilaceae bacterium | reverse complement strand
CGCCGCGATCATCGTCCAGTCGCGCAGCCGGCTCACCCACACCGCGACCCGGCTCGAGCAGCGTGGCTGGGTGACCCGCCGCCCCTACCCCGGCGACAAGCGGGGCGTGCTGCTCACCCTCACCGACGAGGGCTTCGCCAAGGTCGTCGAGACCGCTCCGGTGCACCTGTCGACGGTCCGCCGCTTCCTCATCGACCAGTTGAGCCCGGCCGAGTTCGTCGCCCTCGGCACGGCGATGGCCCAGGTGCGCCGAGGTCTGGTCGGCTACGTCGCCGACGTCGGTCCTCCCGGCCCGGGAGGTTTGCGAGACTGGCAGGCATGACCGCTTCGCCGCCGTATGCCGCCCGCTCCAGCTCTCCCGGCGACCCCGCCGACGCGCCCGCCTCGGCCGCACTGCTCGAGCGGGCTCGGCGGGTGACTCCCGGCGGGGTGAACTCGCCGGTGCGGGCCTTCCGCGCGGTCGGGGGCACGCCACGCTTCATGGTCGCGGGGGAGGGCTGCTGGCTCACCGACGTCGACGGTCGCCGCTATGTCGACCTGGTCTGCTCGTGGGGGCCGATGATCCTCGGGCACGCCCATCCCGAGGTGCTCGCCGCGGTCCAGGCGGCTGCGGCTCGGGGCACGAGCTTCGGCACCCCGACGGTGGCCGAGGTCGAGCTGGCCGAGGAGCTCGTCGCCCGGGTCGAGCCGGTCGAGCAGGTACGCTTGGTGAGCTCGGGCACCGAGGCGACCATGTCGGCACTGCGGCTGGCCCGCGGCTTCACCGGGCGCTCGCTCGTCGTGAAGTTCGCCGGCTGCTACCACGGTCATGTCGACTCCCTGCTCGCCGCTGCCGGCTCGGGGGTGGCGACGCTCGCCCTGCCCGACTCGGCCGGCGTGCCGGCTGCGACGGCGGCCGAGACGATCGTCGTGCCCTACAACGACCGTGCCGCGGTCGAGCAGGTCTTCGCCGAGCGGGGAGCAGACATCGCTGCGCTCGTCACCGAGGCCGCGCCCGGCAACATGGGTGTCGTCCCGCCGGCACCGGGCTTCACCGAGGCGCTGCGCCGGATCACCGCCGCCTCCGGGGCGCTGCTCATCTCCGACGAGGTGATGACCGGCTTCCGCTGCTCGCGCTCGGGCTGGCTCGGCCTCGAGGGAGTGCCGGCGTCCGGCGCGCCCGACCTGTTCACCTTCGGCAAGGTCATGGGCGGGGGCTTCCCCGCCGCCGCCTTCGGTGGCCGTGCCGACGTCATGGCGCTGCTCGCGCCCGAGGGGCCGGTCTACCAGGCCGGCACGCTCTCCGGGAACCCGGTCGCCTGTGCTGCCGGGCTCACCACGCTGCGGCACTGCACGGACGAGGTCTATGCCGCGCTCGACCGCTCCGCGCACACCATCGCCGACGCCGTGTCGGGGGCCCTTGCGGCACACGGAGTTCCGCACGTCGTCCAGTGGGCCGGCTCGATGTTCTCGGTCTTCTTCCGCGACGGCTCGGTGGGTGACTACGACGACGCGAAGGCGCAGGACACCGCGGCATACCGGGCCTTCTTCCACGCGATGCTCGAGCAGGGTGTCTATCTGCCGCCCTCGGCCTTCGAGGCGTGGTTCGTCTCCGCCGCACTCACCGACGAGGCACTCGAGCAGGTATGCCGCGCGCTCCCGGCGGCCGCCCGCGCCGCCAGTGCTGCTCGGGCAGGCTAAGCGCCGCTGGCCGGACGCGGACCGTGTCGATCGCTACGGCGGTGGCACCTCGTCGCCGTCTGCGATGCGCGGTCAGCCGTCCATCACAGCACGGTGTGGGCCGAGATGCCTCGGACGTGGACGAACTCGCAGACGAGGTCGACCGATGCCTCCGGCGATCGGAAGCCGACGACGATCCGGGCACCGTCTCGCGTCACGGTCAACGGTCCGGTCATCGTTGATGCGATGCCGCGGACAGCGAGGTCGGAGACGCTGACGAAGGCCATCTCGAGCTGGACTCGGTTGTGTCCCAGCCGGGCCCACTTCTCTGGCATGCGCGCGGGAAGGTCGGTCAGGTCGAAGCGAGCGATGACGGTCGGGCCGTCCCGGTCGAGTCGCCATTCGTGGATCGTCACGTCGTCCAGGGACGGAGGGTCCGGATACAGCGCTCGAATCCCCTCGGGGTTGAGGATGAGATCGGTCCAACCGGGCATGGCGGGCATCTCCTGAAGGGGTAGTGGTCCTTGCTGCCAGGGACATGGCCGTTCCGCGAGGCTTCTCAACTCGGTCCATGATCGCCTTCGTCCCGCATCCCGCAGCGGTCAGCTGCGGGTGATCGTGAGGATCTCGGCGATGGCGGCCAGGAGGACACCCCATCGCCGGGAGGACGGTCGCGGCCACTGCTGAGTGTGCGCCAGCGTGACTGGGGGGTGGCCGGGGGCCTCGTCGGCCAGGTCGTCGAGGCCCAGTCCGACGTAGCCGCCCGGCCCGCGCAGTGCCTCGCCCAGCGCGCACCAGAGTGCCGGCTCGGAGTCCACGACGCGGCAGTCGACGGTCGCGTCGGCCCGGATGGGCAGCCGCCGCGCCCAGGTGTACTGGGCTGCCGTCGAGGCCCAGTGGCGTTGTCCTTGAGCAGACCGCCCGAGCCACGTGTAGCGCGGCAGATCGGGCCCGAGCTGGAACAGTCGCCACAGCCGTTCGCTCGGCACGCCCTCCATGACCGGGCGGGCCGAGATGTGCCAGCGCCCCGCCACGTCGGGCCCCGCCAGGTGCGGCTCGTCGAAGACGTACGTGCCCATGATGCCGCCGTCGAAGGCCAGCAGGTGGACGGCCAGGCTCCCGTCGGGAGTGAGTCCCAGGTCCTCGATGCGCCCCGACACCGGCACCACCGGGAAGGCCACCGGGCTGCGGCTCAGGTCATCTACGGCCGAGCGCGGGCGCCCGAGGAACTCGGGCAGCTCGACGACAACGGGGCCTGAGACCCGTGGCCGCTCGGGATCGGGTCTGAGCTGCGCACGCAGCGGCACCGGCATGGTCACCATCCCGCATCAGGGTAGTGCGGCGCCGTAAAGGGTTTGATGATGTCGTAGTGTCCGCGCCCGGGTTTGAGGACGTTGTAGCCCATGACAAGCCGTCCGTCGGGGAGCGTCTTGACGAGCACCCGTCCGCCGGGGACCCCGGGTACCTCGTACTCGATGGCCCCTGCCCACTTGCTGTTCTCCCGACCTTGGAACACCTTGGGGTTGCCGTTGGCATCCACCCGTGGCGTCCCGTTGCCCGCCCTGATGTCCTCGTAGGCTTCTCGGTAGTTCCTCGGGACGGGGTTCGGGTCTGAGAGGTTGCGCTTGCACGGAGCCAACCCCAACGGATCTGCCTCCACGAGCGGTCGGCTGGGATAGGCGTAGGGGTCGTCCGCCGGGCCGGCGCCGAGCGGGTCAGGGCTCAGGTAGCGGCCCAGCTCGGGGTCGTAGTACCTGAGCACGTTGTAGTGCAGGCCGCTCTCGTCGTCGTGATACTGCCCCGGCATCCGCAGCGGAGTGGTTGCCGTGTTCGCGACATCGAACGGTCCCCAGTCGAGCGTGGCAGCGCCCCAAAGGTTGCTCCGGCGGCGCCACGCGGTCGTGCCGTCCAGGGTGAGCAGCTCGGTCGGTGCCCCGACGAGGTCGGTGATGATCGCGAGGAAGTCCTCGTCGGACCGCCCTTCGCCGTGCGTGCGCTGGTACTGGGCCAGCGGCGTCCACCCGTCGTACTCCCAGCTCAGCTGCGCCCGCTCGGCGCCGGAGACGCAGCTCTGCTCGATCACCAAGGGGCCGTCCCAGGTGAAGAGGTAGACCGTCTCCGTGCCATCCGCGCCGCGGGTCCGCTTCCGGAGGCGTCGCCCGAGGGCGTCGTAGTCGTAGCGCCAGAGCTGACCGTCCGGTGTGGTCACCTGGACGAGTCGATCGGCGGCATCCCACGCGTACTCCCACCGGCGGATTTGTCCGGACAGGGTGCGGCGCTGCCGAGTGACGACCCGCCCCGCGGCGTCGTACAGCAGTCGGTCACGTCCCGCACGGGTGAGCCTGCCGGAGTCGAACTCCCGCAGACCGGATGCCGCGGGCGACCGTTGGGCATCCCACGAGGACGTGGTGATCGCGCCTCGGGAGTCGTAGCGGTACTCCTCGGCGAAATGCGGCCGAGTGACGCCGACGACCCGACCGGCTCCGTCCAGCTCGAAGCTTGTTCGGCCGAAGCGCGAGTCCCCCGTCTCTGTGACATCACCCACCGCGTTGAGGGCCGTCCAACTGGTGAACGCCGGCACGCCATCCGCCGTCACCTGCAGCTCGACGGTGTCGGGAGCGGTGCGCCGACTCACCCGCAGCTGATCGTCATAGCGGCGCACCGAGAGCCCCTGCGTCGGATCGGCGCTCAGGGCGATCCGATGTGGACCGAAGTGCAGCGTTCGCTCGTGGGGCTCGAAGTGCCAGTGGCTCTGCACATTGCCCGGGGTCGTCCGCTCCGTGCGTCGGCCGAGAGCGTCGTAGCCATACCTCGTGACGGCTCCGTTCACGTCCTCGGCAAGGAGCTGACCGAGCGGATCATAGGAGCGGGTGACTCGCGAGCCCGAGTTGGCGGCCAGGATGAGCTGGCCCCTCGGGTCGTAGTCGTAGGTACATGTCTCCCCACTTGAGCTGGTGGTCGACACCAGCTGCCCGAGGGCGTCGTAGGCGCGCGAGATCCAGGACCCGTCGGCGCCGATGCTGCGGACGACTCGCCCAGCCGCGTCGCGCAGGTAGGTCGTCGACCGACCGAACCAGTCCTCCTCGCCCACGAGTCGGCCGGAGGCGTCGTAGGTGTAGGTCCAGCGGTTGCCGGTGGAGTCGACCAGGGCGGTCAGCCGCCGCAGGGGGTCGTGCTCGCCCGAGATGGAGGCACCCGTGGGGTCGGTCCGGCGCGTCACGACGTCGAACGCGCCGACCTCGTAGGTCCGGACCCGGCCTTCCTCGTCGACCTCGCGCACGAGGTTGCCTTCCCCGTCGTACTCCCAGGTCGCGTCGCGGCCGGGCCGTGAGCGACGGGCCAGGTGTCCGGATGAGTCGTAGGCGAAGCAGGTCCTCGTTCCGGCGGCGTCGACGTGCTGGACCACTCGGCCGAACCCGTCCCGTTGCCATTCGGTGACTCCCTCGCCCGGTTCGTCGACCACGAGAAGCAGACCGGCGGCGTCGCACTCGATGACCGTCCGCTGGCCGGTGGCATCGACAAAGCCGACGCGCCGTCCGTCCGCCGAGTACTCGTAGCGGCTCACCGCACCGAGCGGGTTGGTGCTCTCCAGCAGCTGCCCACGCGCGTCGTGGCCGTAATGCCACATCGAGCCGTCCGGGGAGCGGACGGCCGTGGGACTGGCCGAGTCGCCCCAGGTGAGCCGGGTGAGCCTCCCGGCCGCGTCGCCGAGCAGTACCGGACGGCCCCATTCGTCGAACACCGTGCGCGTGCTGTGGCCGAGGGGGTCGGTGGTGGTGGTGCGGTTGCCCCATGGGTCGTAGTCGTGGGTGGTGGCGTTGCCGAGGGGGTCGATCTCGGCGGCGACGTTGCCGGCTGCGTCGACGAGGTAGCGCCACTGGTGGCCCAGGGCGTCGGTCATGACGGTGACTCGGTGGCCGGTGGTCTGGTCGTGGCCGGAGTAGTCGTATGCCGCGGCCAGGGTGCCGTCGGGGCTGCCTTGGCTGATGCACCGGTGCCGGTCGTCGTAGACGTAGTCGTAGCGCAGGTCGTTGGTGTCGACCCAGGCGGTGAGCCGTTGGCCGGGGTCGTATTCGAAGCGGGTGGGGGTGGGCCAGTCACCGCGCCATTGGTGGGTGAGCAGCCCGCCGGTGTAGCCGAACCGGATGACCGGCACGAGGGTGCCCCGGTCGAGCACGGACAGGCCGGTGACCCGCCCGGCAGGGCCGGTCGGGGTGTCGAGGCTGTCGGTGTCGACGTGCACCTGGTAGCCGCCGGAGGTGTGCACCCGCAGCGGCGCCCCGGTGGGGGTGCGCTCGATCCGGGTCCACCGGCCGGCCCGGTCGGTGACCGAGACCAGCTCCGCCGTGCCCGGCTCGTGCACCGACTCGTGGAACAGGCGAGTGACGCCGGCGACCGGGTCGGTGAGCTGCCAGCCCTCGGCGGTGTGGGTCAGCGGCCACCGGCGGATCCCGGCCCACGGCAGGGTCGCCGGCCCTCCCAGCTCGGGGGCGGCATACCCCATCAGTCCGGCGTCCGGGCGGACATAGACCACCCGGCCCGGCTCGAGCAGCAGGTACTCGTCGAAGCTGGAGGCCCAGGTCCGCCCGAACCAGCGGCCACCGCCGAAGGTCGAGGAGAACATCCGGCCCAGCTGCACCGGCAACGCCCCGGGCAGGGTCAGATCGGTCAACGGCATGAACACCCGCCCGGTCGCCGCGTCGACCGGGTCGTTGCAGCTGGGCGTCTCACCCGGGCCCTTCGGGGCGTTCGGATCGTTCACTCCGTCCTTGGGTCCGTTCGGGCCGCGCGGGGCCGGGCTGTCCGGGGTCTTCGGCGTGCCTCCCGGGGCGTCCGGGGTCTTCGGCTTGCCGGTGGGCAGGTCATCACCCTTGCGGAACAACCCAGCCAGCTCGTCGAGCTTGTCTCCGAGCTTCTTGACCAGCCCCTTGAGCGTGGTGAACGCCTCGACCACCGCATTGACCGTCTTGCCGACCCGCCCGGACACCGCGGCCACCCTCGCCGACACATCCGCGCACACCTTGGGGATCAACGTGCCCAGCGAGCACACCGCCTGGATGATCGCCGAGGCCAACCCCCCGATGATCTGCGCCAACGCATCCCGCACCAGCTCGTGCACCACCTGCACGACCATCGCCGCGATCTGCACGCCCCCGGCCACCGAGGCCGCAGCCCGCGACACCACCCCCGTCGCGTTCACCAACCCACCCGCATGAGCGTAATACGCCTCGATCGCCGCCCCGGACATCCCGGCCAGCTGTGACGACACCTGCTGCGAGAGGTTGGTCGCCTCCTCCGAGAGCCGGGTCGCGATGTTCACCCAGGTCTGGGCGAACCCACCCACCGCACCGGCATCACCCGTCAGCTTGTTCAGCCAGGTCTTGAGTGGATCCACGTGATCCAACAACCAGCCCGCACCCCAGGCGATCAACGTGCCGATGGGGTCCATCACCGCCGCGACCACGTCCATCCCGGACGCGAACCCGGACAACGCCGCACCCAGCCAGTCCCGGTTCTCGATCGCCTGCGCCGTCGAGGTCAGATCGTCCAACAACCCCGCACCAGCCAACGCCGACGTCGGCGTCGGACCGGCCACCAACGGATTCCCACTCATCACGATCCCCTGTCACCGAGAAGAGTCACCACCGCGACCCTACGACAGGGTGTGTGAGCGCGCGAGGGCGCAGGAGGTTCCCCTGCACGGTCAGTTGAGCACCTGGTGGTGCCCCGTCGTGCGGGACTGAGGGTGAGACCGATCCAGCCGTCCACGAGTCAGCTCTTGGGCATGAAGATCTCGATGTCGCTCAGGGCGTCCTGGGCTCGTCCGCCCACCACGGGGTCGTCAGCCAGGGCGCGGAGCCGAGGGACGACCCGGTCGAGGTCGAGGCTGCGGTTGATGCGAGCCACGTGGCCGAGACAGGTGAGGGCAACGGCGCGAAGGGTCGGACGGTCGTCGTCGTCCAGCAGACTCAGGCACAGCTCCTCGACCTCGCCCGGATGCTCACCGGCGAGGGCCAGGCCGACCAGCCCCCTCATCGCCAGATCGTCCGCACCGTTGATCAGGGCGCGTACCTTCCTGGCCGCTGCTGAGCGTGCGCCAGCGTGACTAGGGGGCGGCCGGGGGCCTCGTCGGCCAGGTCGTCGAGGCCCAGTGCGACGTAGCCGCCCGGCCCGCGCAGTTCCTCGCCCAGCGCGCACCAGAGTGCCGGCTCGGAGTCCACGACGCGGCAGTCGACGGTCGCGTCGGCCCGGATGGGCAGCCGACGCGCCCAGGTGTACTGGGCCGCCGTCGAGGCCCAGTGGGGTTGTCCTTGAGCAGACGCCCCACCCACGTGTAGCGCGGCAGATCGGGCCCGAGCTGAAACGTCGCCACAGCCGTTCGCTCGGCAGGCCCTCCATGACCGGGCGGGCCGAGATGTGCCAACGCCCCGCGACGTCGGGCCCCGCCAGGTGCGGCCGGTCGAGGACGTAGCTGCCCATGATGCCGCGCAGCGGCGCCGGCAGGGTCACCATCCGCATCAGGGTAGTGCGGCGCCGTGCAGGCTTCACGATGCCCCCTGATGTCCGGACGAGTCGATCGGCGGCATCCCACGCGTCCTGGACGCGTGGGCCGAGGTGTCGGTCTCTGCCAGGATGGTCCCCGTGACGACGCAGCCCCACCCGTCCCGGACCCCCCTCGCCGAGCTCGGCGCTGATGAGCTGTCCGCCTACCTCGAGCGGCAGCGCGCGGCATACCAGGAGCTCACCGAGCGTGGCCTCACGCTCGACCTCACCCGCGGCAAGCCCAGCGCGGCACAGCTCGACCTGTCCGATGCGCTGCTCACCCTGCCGATGTCGAGCACCGACGGCGACGGCGTCGACGTGCGCAACTACGGCGGACTGGCCGGGCTGCGCGAGCTGCGCGAGATCTTCGCCGAGCTGCTCGGGGTCGAGCCGGCGCAGCTCGTCGCCGGTGGGGCGTCGAGCCTGACGATGATGCACGACTGCCTCGTCCAGCTGCTGCTGCACGGCGCGCCCGAGTCGCCGCGGCCGTGGGCGCAGGAGGAGAAGGTCACCTTCGTCTGCCCGGTGCCCGGTTACGACCGGCACTTCGCGATGCTCGCGGCATACGGGATCGAGATGGTGACCGTGCCGATGCGCGACGACGGCCCCGACGTCGCGGCGGTCGAGGCCCTGGTGCGCGACGACCCGAGCGTCAAGGGCATGTGGATCGTGCCGACCTACGCCAACCCGGCGGGCTCGGTGACCAGCCAGGAGGTTGCCGCCCGGTTGGCCGGGATGGTCACTGCCGCACCGGATTTCCGGATCTTCTGGGACAACGCCTATGCCCTGCACCACCTCACCGAGGACGAGGCCAAGAGCGCCGACATCGTCTCGCTGTGCGCGGCGTCCGGGCATCCGGACCGAGTGCTGATGTTCGCCTCGACGAGCAAGATCTCGTATGCCGGTGCCGGCGTCGCCTTCCTCGCCGCGAGCGAGCGCAACATCCGCTGGTATCTCGACCGGATCCAGTGGGCCTCGATCGGCCCGGACAAGGTCAACCAGCTGCGGCATGTGCAGCTCTTCGGCGACGCCCAGGGCGTGCGCGACCACATGGTCAAGCACCGCGAGATCCTCGCGCCCAAGTTCGCGGCCGTGCAGCAGGCGCTCAGCGCCGAGCTCGACGGGCTGGGCATCGCCAGCTGGACCCACCCGACCGGCGGCTACTTCGTCTCGGTCGACGTGCTGCCCGGCACCGCGGCCCGGGTCGTCGCGCTGGCCAAGGCCGCCGGCATCGCGCTCACCCCGGCCGGGGCGTCCTTCCCGCACGGGCACGACCCGCTCGACACGAACATCCGGCTCGCCCCGTCGTTCCCGCCGCTGGCCGAGGTCGAGTCGGCCATGGCCGGGGTCGCCACCTGCATCGGCTATGCCGCGGCCGAGCACCTGTCCGGGGCCGGCGCCTCGGCGGACTGAGCGCCCCTGGGGGTGAGCTCGTCGCTGTTGGGCGGGTTCGTGATGAGCCGCCTTCGGTGTGGGGACGGTGTCGGCGAGTATCGGTTGCTGCCGATGCCGAGCGATCCTGGTGCAACCGTGGTTGCGTCAGGGTGAGCCCGTTCGTGGTGCAACCGTGGTTGCCCCAGGGCGAGGCAGGCTGTGGTGCAACCGTGGTTG
>DAOTIG010000021.1:0-24001 GCA_035448065.1 Dermatophilaceae bacterium | reverse complement strand
GTGGTGCAACCGTGGTTGCCCCAGGGCGAGGCAGGCTGTGGTGCAACCGTGGTTGCCCCAGGAAGTCGCAGTCGCGGGAGCATCCGATAGCCGCGGACGGCTGTCCCCTCGCCCGCGATCGGGACCCCGGGGCGACCGCGAGACCCGTTGGGCCGAACCAGGGAAGCTTGTGCGCGCCGACTCGGCCCGACCGCGCGCCCCCACGGCGGCTGCGGAGGCCCGTCGGGGGGTGCGAGAATGGCCGGCATGGCCAGCCCGCTGACGACCGTCGTGCACCTGCTGCGCCACGGCGAGGTGCACAACCCCAGCGGCGTGCTCTACGGCCGACTGCCCGGGTATCGGCTCTCCGAGACGGGCGGGCGGATGGCCGAGCTCGTCGCCGACCACCTCGCCGCCCACGACGTCACCCGGGTCGTCTCCTCGCCGCTCGAGCGAGCGGTCGCCACCGCCCAGCCGATCGCCGACCGGCACGGGCTCGGCATCCACGTCGACCCGCGGGTCGTCGAGGCCGGCAACTCCTTCGAGGGCCAGCGGGTGAGCAGCCCCAAGGACCTGCTCCGCGAGCCCGGCCGCTGGGCCATGCTCGCCAACCCCTTCCGCCCGGGCTGGGGCGAGGCCTACGACCGGATCGCGGCCCGGATGCAGGCTGCCGTCGAGGACGCCCGCGTCGAGGCCGCCGGCCACGAGGCGGTCATCGTCTCCCACCAGCTGCCGATCTGGACCCTGCGCTGCCACCTCGAGGGCCGCCGCCTCTGGCACGACCCGCGCAAGCGCGAGTGCCGGCTCGCCTCGCTCACCTCGCTCTACTACGTCGGCGACGACCTCGACCAGATCGTCTACAGCGAGCCCGCCGAGTCCCTCTACGGCGGGTCGTCGGGCGGAGTCGGCGCGTGAGCGCTGGCCCCACCCGCCGCTCCGCGCTGCGCACCATCGGGTATGCCGCGGGCAGCCTGCTCCTCGCGCCGGCGGCGAGTGCCGCACTCGCCGCCTGCACCAAGGAGGACCCGAACTCCCTTGCCGCGCAAGCAGGCTCGGGGGATCGGAAGGGCTATCTCGCCGGCGACGGCACGATCGAGCAGGTGAGCGTCGACAAGCGCCGGGCGCCGCTCACGGTGAGCGGCACCACCGTCGACGGCGGCTCCTGGTCGACCGCCGAGCAGGGGCGGGGCAAGGTCGTCGTGCTCAACGTATGGGGCTCGTGGTGCCCCCCGTGCGTCGCGGAGACGCCTGCGCTGCAACGGGTGTGGGCGGCATACCAGACGGCCGGCGCACCCGTCGCCTTCGTCGGGGTCGCGACCGAGGAGTCGCCCGAGACCTCCCTGGCCTTCCTGCGCACCGCCGGCGTCACCTACCCGAGCATCAGCGACCGCGCGAGCAGCGGGCGGCCCACCGCCGCGTTGGCCGGGTCCGCGCCGGCCACCCCGACCACTCTCGTCCTGGACCGACACGGTCGGATCGCGGCCCGGGTATCCGGGCCGGTGAGCGAGGCCACCCTGCGGGCCCTCGTCGACGACGTCGTCGCCGAGCCCGCATGACCGACATCGCCACCGCCGCCCTGCCGGTCGCCCTGGCCGTCGCGCTGCTCGCCGGCCTGGTGTCCTTCGCGAGCCCGTGCGTGCTGCCGCTCGTGCCGGGCTTCCTCGGCTACGTCACCGGCCTGTCTCCCACCCCGCTGGAGCAGCGGCGCCGCTCCCGGGTCGTGCTCGGGGCGGCGCTCTTCGTCCTCGGCTTCTCCGTCGTCTTCCTGCTGAGCACGGTCGCGGTGACCAGCGCCGCCACATCGCTGCGGGTCAACTCCGCCACCCTCACCCGGGTCGGCGGGGTCGTCGTCGTGCTCATGGCGCTCGTCTTCCTCGGCGTCGGCGCCCGGGTCGGCACCCAGCGCCAGGTCAAGTCCTCGTGGCGGCCGGCCGCCGGGCTCGCCGGGGCACCGCTGCTCGGTGCCGCCTTCGCCGTCGGCTGGACCCCGTGCTCCGGGCCGACGCTCGGCGCGATCCTCGCCCTCGCGGCGCCGCTGGCGGGCGACGCGCCGGTGGCCCGCGGAGCCGCGCTCGCGGCGGCATACAGTCTCGGGCTCGGCCTGCCCTTCCTCGCCATCGCCGCCGGCTGGTCGCGCGCGACCCGGCTGTCCGCCTGGGCCCGCCGGCACCAGCGGGCGATCCAGCTCGCCGGTGGTGCCCTGCTGCTCGTCGTCGGCCTGCTCATGCTCAGCGGGCTGTGGGAGAGCCTCATGACCTGGCTGAAGGCCCGGCTCGTCACGACCTTCCGGACCGTGCTGTGAGCGACGTCGTCCAGCCCCGGCTCGGCCCGATCGGCTGGCTCCGGTGGAGCTGGCGCAGCCTCACCTCGATGCGCACCGCGCTCTTCCTGCTGTTGCTGCTCTCGGTCGCCGCCGTGCCCGGCTCGCTCTTCCCGCAGCGCTCCATCGACCCAGGACGGGTCGCCGACTTCCTCGCCACAAACCCCGGCACCGGTCCGTGGCTCGACCGGCTCTCGTTCTTCGACGTCTACACCTCGCCGTGGTTCTCGGCGATCTATCTGCTACTCGTCATCTCGCTCATCGGCTGCATCGTGCCGCGATCCCGCCTGCACTGGCACGCGCTGCGCTCCCAACCCCCCCGCGCCCCACGGCGACTGGAGCGCCTCGAGGCAAATACCACTGTCCCGTATGCCGGTTCGCCCGCCGACGCGCTCGCCGTCGCCACCGCAGCGCTGCGCCGACGGCGCTATCGCGTGCACTCCCACGACGACTCGTCGGTGAGCGCCGAGTCCGGCTACCTGCGCGAGACCGGCAACCTCGTCTTCCACGTTGCCCTCTGCGCGGTCATCGTCGGCGTCGCGGTCGGCCATCTCTTCGGCTGGCGTGGCGACGTCGTCGTCCCCGAGGGGCAGACCTTCGTGTCGACCCTGCGCGGCTATCACACCTTCACCGCCGGGCCGCTCGTCGACCGCTCGTCGGTGCCGGTCTTCGCGGTGACCGTCGACCGCTTCGACGTGCGCTTCGAGGAGCAGGTGGGCGGCAGCCAGTTCGGCGCACCGCGCGGCTTCACGGCATACACCCGGACCTCGGAGGATCCCGGTGCGCCGGGTGACCAGCCGCGCGAGCAGGTGCTCACCGTCAACGAGCCGCTGTCCATCGAGGGCGCCGACGTCTACCTCCTCGGCAACGGCTATGCGCCGGTCATCACGGTCCGGGACGCCTCTGGTGCCGTGCTCTATCGGCAGGCCACGCCCTTCCTCGCCCAGGACAACCTCTACACCTCGGTCGGCGCGGTCAAGGTGCCCTCGGCGAGCCCGAAGATGCTCGGCTTCTCCGGCTTCTTCCTGCCCACCGCCGACCCGACCTACGCCAACGGGCCGCAGTCGACCTTCCCCGCGCTGAAGAACCCCGAGCTCGCGCTCGACGTGTGGGAGGGCAACCTCTTTCCCGGCGGCCGGCCGCAGTCGGTCTACTCGCTGACGACCACCGAGCTCACCCAGGTGCCGCGCGCCGACGGGGCACCGCTGCGGATCCGACTCGGCCTCGGGCAGACCTACGAGCTGCCCGGCGGACGCGGGTCGATCACCTTCGAGTCGGTCTCCCGGTTCGCCGGGCTGTCCGTGCGCACCGACCCGGGCAAGGGCTTCACCCTGTATGCCGCGCTGCTCACCATCGCCGGCCTGGTCGCCTCGCTGCTCGTGCGCCGCCGCCGGGTCTTCGTCCGGGTGGACGGCTCGCAGCTGGTGATCGGCGGGCTGGCCAAGAACGCCGACCCGGGGCTGGCGGGGTTCGTCGCGGAGCTGGGTGTCGAGCTGGGCGAGGCGTTGCGGGGTCGGGGGAGCGAGCCCGTCGGCGGTCGGGGCGTGACTGCCGGGGACGACCCAGGAGGGACCCCCGGCTGAGCTCTGCGGGCCCCACTCATGGACCGTTCGCTCACGATTCGACTCCTGGCCCACGATTGGACCGTTGCACCGTGCCAATCGTGGGTGTGCAGTCCATGAGTGGCGGGCGGTCGGCGACTCCAGCCCCTCGGGCGTCAGGCTGCTCGTCCGGGTCGACTACCCTCGGGAGGGTGACCGTCGGACCCACGATGAGGAGCCCCCGCGCATGACCGAGCTGGCCGGCTGGTCCAACCTGGCGCTCTACTCCGCCATGGCGGTCTACACGATCGCCATGCTGCTGTTCGCCTCCTACCTCGCCGCCCTCGGCCCCGCTCCGGCCCCGGCCGAGGAGCGCGCCAAGCAGCTCGTCGGGGCCGGGGGACAGCTCGAGGCCGGGGAGTCGGTCGAGCAGCCGGCGGGGGAGTCCGCCGGTGACGCGAGCCCTGCGGGCCGACCGGCCCGGGCCGGGGGCCAGCCCGACCCGACGACCTCACTGCGGGCCCGCAAGCTGGCCGGCACAGCCCTGTCGATGTCCTGGCTGGCCACCGGGCTGCTCGTGCTGTCCGTCGTGCTCCGCGGGGCCGCCGTCATGCGCCCGCCGTGGGGCAACATGTTCGAGTTCGCGACCGCCGGCGCCGCCGCGGCCGCCCTGGCCTATCTGCTGCTCGCCCGACGCAATCGCTGGGAGTGGCTCGGCATCTTCGTCATCGGCCCGGTGCTGCTCACCCTCGGGCTGGCCCTGCTCGCCTTCTACACCGAGGCCGCCGAGCTCATGCCGGCGCTCAAGAGCGTCTGGCTGGTCATCCACGTCATCGTCGCGATCCTCGCCTCGGGGCTGTTCACCATCGCCTTCTCGATCGGCATCCTCTACCTCGTCAAGCTGCGCCGCGAGACGACCCCGCCGGCCCGGCGCACCTTCATGGAGGCGCTGCCCTCGGCGGCCCGACTCGAGCGGGCGGCATACGGGCTCAACATGGTCGGCTTCATCTGCTGGACCTTCACCCTCGTGGCCGGCGCGATCTGGGCGCAGAAGGCCTGGGGCTCCTACTGGACGTGGGACCCCAAGGAGGTCTGGACCTTCGTCGTCTGGGTCGTGTATGCCGCGTACATGCACGCCCGCGCGACCGCCGGCTGGGAGCCGCGCAAGGCGATGTGGATCGCGCTGGCCGGCTTCGGCACGCTCCTGGTCAACTTCCTCGTCGTCAACGTCTTCTTCGTCGGTCAGCACTCCTACTCGGGGCTGTGATGCTCAAGTACACCCTCGCTCGGCTCGGCCTCTTCGCGGCCTGCTTCGGGCTCATCTGGCTGCTCGGGATGCGCGGCCGCGACCAGCAGCTGCTGCTGCTCCTGCTCGCTGCGGTCAGCTCGATGGCGCTGTCCTTCGTGCTGCTCCGGCCGATGCGCGAGCAGCTGTCGGACCAGATCAACGAGCGGGTCACCGCGTCGATGGCCGCGCATGCCGAGCGCCGTGCCCAGGCCGAGCCGGGCGAGGACGAGCTGGCCGAGGACGACGAGCTTGATGAGCTCGACGAGCGGCTGGATGCCGACGAGGACGACCTCGACGAGGCGGACGGCCCGCGCCTCCCGTCACGCGGTCGGCGCCAGCCAGAGGCCTAGGGCGAGCAGCGCGGCATACCCGAGCTGCAGCAGTCCGGTCCCGGCAATGAGCGGGACGAGCGCGCGGCCCTGAGCGCCATCGGCGAGCACCCGCCACGGACGCAGCGCCAGCGGCGCGGCGAGCAGCCCGAGCAGGGCGCTCGGGTGCAGCACCCCGCAGAGCAGCACCATGACGAATGCCCCGATGACGAGCTGCCGCCAGAGCCGGCGGGTGGCCGGGTCGCCGAGCCGCACCGCGAGGGTGTGCTTGCCGGCGGCCGTGTCGCCGGGGATGTCGCGCAGGTTGTTGGCGACGAGGATCGCCGAGGCGAGGAAGCCCACCCCGACCGCCCCCGCGAGGCCGGCGAGGGTGAGCCGGCCGGCCTGGACGAGCAGCGTGCCGAGGGTCGCGACCAGGCCGAAGAAGACGAAGACGACGACCTCGCCGCGGCCGCGATAGCCGTAGGGGTTGGCGCCCCCGGTGTAGCGCCAGGCCGCGACGATGGCGGCGGCACCGACGAGCAGCAGGATCCACTGCTGGGACAGGGCGACCAGGGCGAGCCCGAAGAGGCCGGCGAAGAAGAAGCACAGCCAGGCGGCGAGCTTGACCATGCCCGGTGAGGCCAGACCCTGCCCGACCAGCCGGACCGGCCCGACCCGCTCGGCGTCGGTGCCGCGGACGCCGTCGCTGTAGTCGTTGGCGTAGTTGACCCCGACCTGCAGCGCCACGGCGACCGCGAGCGCCAGCGCGGCCAGCCCGAGGTCCGCCCGGCCGGCGGCATGCGCGGCTCCGGTGCCGACGAGGACGGGTGAGACGGCGGCGGGCAGCGTGCGTGGTCGCGCACCGGCGACCCATTGGGCGGTGGTGGCCATGGCGTGGGTCAGCCTACGCACGGGGGCGACGTCGGAGCGGATGCCGCGCCGCAGCGGTGGAGCGGGTCGCGTGGCGCGCGTGCTCGGCTCAGCGCTGCTTGCGGGAAAGGTTGCGCAGGAACTCCGGGTCGTCCTCGGGGCCGATCGGTCCGGTCGGCGGCCGTCGGCGACCGAGTCGGTGGCCGGTCCTCGTGCCGGCGGCTGCGGAGGCCTTCGGGCGGCCGCCCAGAAGCCAGCAGATCGGGCCCACCCAGGCCGCGACGACGATGATGATCACCCACCAGAGCTTGGGCAGACCGCGCACGCTCATCTCGTCGGTCTTGGCGCAGTCGAGCAGCGCATAGATCGTCAGCCCGAGGCTCACCAACGCCAGGGTCACCTGCAGCATCGCTCACTGCCCCTCTCTCAGCGCGGCCGGCCCCCGCCGGTCTGCTCGGACGACCCCCGTCATCCGGCGCTGCGCCCATCCTCACTGAAGGTGGCGCTGAGGGCAACCCGGTCCGGCTTGCCAGGCCCGATGAGCGGGATGCTGTCGACGACGTGCAGGTGGCGCGGGAGGGCCGCGTCGGGGACGATGCCGCGCAGTGCGGCTCGGGCGTCGTCGACCGTGGGTGGTCGGGTGGCGCGCGGGGTGAGCACGACGGCAGCGGCAACGGCCTGGCCCCACTCCGGGTCGGGCACGGCGACGACCACGGCATCGCGGACGCCGGGCAGGTAGCGCACGAGGGCGTCCTCGACCGGACCGGGGGCCACCTTGACGCCGCCGGTGTTGATGAGGTCGTCGGCGCGGCCGGTGACGACGAGCCGCCCGCTCTCGTCGAGACGACCGAGGTCCTCGGTGCGGAACCAGCGCACCCCGTCGGCATCGGTGGAGAAGCCGTCCTCGAGGACCCCGCGCGGGCCGAGATAGCCGCAGGCGATGGTCGCCCCTCCGAGCACAACATGCCGGTCGTTGTCGACGTAGACCTCGCTCACCGGCAGCGGCAGCCCGTCGTAGACGCAGCCACCGGAGGTCTCGGTCGTGCCGAAGGTCCGGATCATCCGGACGCCGCGGTCGCGGGCCTGCTCGCCGACGTCGAGGGAGGTCGCCCCGCCGCCGACGAGGACCGCGTCGAAGCCGGCGAGCACGTCGGCGGCCTCGGGGTCGGCGAGCAGTCGCCCAAGCTGGGTGGGCACGAGCGACACGAAGGTCGGGTATGCCGTGGCCGGCATCGCCAGCGCGCCGGCGACGAAGGCCTGTGGCGTGAAGCCGGCGGTGAGGTCGAGGCAGGTCGGCTCGCCGGTGCCGAGGGCGGCCCGGACGATGACCTGCAGCCCGGCGATGTGGTGGGCCGGCACGGTGAGCATCCAGGCCCCCGGCCCCCCGATCACCTCGTGAGCAGCGCCGGCCGAGGCGAGCAGGTTGTCGGGGGTGAGCAGGACCCGCTTGGGCAAGCCGGTGGAGCCGGAGGTGGACACGACGAAGGCGACGTCCTCCGGCAGCGGCAGGTCCGGCAGGTCCGGCGGTGGTGAGCCCGCGGCATACGGGGCGATGGGCGGTCCGCTGCCGTCGAGGGCAGCCAGCACGTCAGCCAGAGAGTCCAGCACGGCCTGGCCCGACCCGATCGGGAGCAGGTGCGGTCCGCGGCGACTCACCCGGTCAGTCTAGGCGCGCCGGGATGTCCGCTTCGCGGGGGTTCCGCGGCATCGCCTCTTCTCGGTGGAGGTAAGTCACGGTGTTTGGGGCGCAGCCGAATACCTCCACCCCTGATCAGAAGTACCAGGGGAAGCCGGACCAGTCGGGGTCGCGCTTCTGCAGGAACTGGTCGCGGCCCTCGACCGCCTCGTCGGTCATGTAGGCCAGTCGGGTGGCCTCGCCGGCGAAGACCTGCTGGCCGACCAGCCCATCGTCGACGAGGTTGAAGGCGAACTTGAGCATCCGCTGGGCCTGCGGGCTCTTGCCGAGGATCTCGCGCGCCACCTGCAGCCCGGTCGCCTCGAGCTCGGCGTGGTCGGCGACCAGGTTGACCGCGCCGAAGCGCTCCATCTCTTGCGCGGTATAGGCCCGGCCGAGGAAGAAGATCTCGCGAGCCCGCTTCTGTCCCACCATCTTTGCCAGGTATGCCGAGCCGTAGCCGCCGTCGAAGGAGCCCACGTCGGCGTCGGTCTGCTTGAACCGCGCGCGCTCCCGCGAGGCGAGGGTGAGGTCGCAGACGACGTGCAGGCTGTGCCCGCCGCCGGCCGCCCAGCCGTTGACCATGGCGACGACGATCTTCGGCATCGTGCGGATCAGCCGCTGCACCTCGAGAATGTGCAGTCGGCCGCCCTCGGCCTTGACCCGCAGCTCGTCGATGCCGCCCGCGCCCTCGTCGGCCCCCTCGGCAGCGTGGTCGGTGGCGTACTGGTAGCCCGAGCGCCCCCGGATCCGCTGGTCGCCGCCGGTGCAGAAGGCCCAGCCGGCGGTCGCCGCCGACGAGCCCTCCCGCGGGCTGGGCCCGTTGCCGGTGAGCAGCACCACCCCGACGTCCGGGCTGCGGCGCGCGTGGTCGAGCGCGGCATACAGCTCGTCGACGGTGTGCGGCCGGAAGGCGTTGAGCACCTCGGGCCGGTCGAAGGCGATGCGCACGCAGCCCAGGTCGCGGGCGCGGTGGTAGGTGATGTCGGTGAGGCGCTCGAAGCCGGGCACCTCCTGCCAGGCCTCGGGGTCGAAGGTCTCGCTGACGCCGGGGAGGGTGCTCACGGCCCGAGGATAGCCGGGCGTGACCGACGGGTCGCTGGTGCGCTGCAGGACCAGCCAGGGCAGCACGATAGCGATGGCCGAGTTGCCGAAGAGCGAGGCGCCCTCGGCGGTGAGGTAGAGCGGCAGGGTGAGTCGGGCCCGCGTCTACGTAGAGTCGCCGGTCGCCGGTCGCCGGTCGCCGGTCGCCGGTCGCAGGTCGCTGGTCGCCGGTCGCCGGCCGCTCGGCCGCCTCAAGCTCTGCAGGGTTGCTCCGGCGGATACACCGTGGTGGGCCCCTCCACCAACTGCTGTGGTGGGCTCCTCCACCACGGCGTACTGGCGCACCCACACCATGGCATCAGACCGAGACGCCCTTCGTGGCTTGGGGATATCAGCGCCGCTCGTCATCGCCGAGGCAGGGGCCACAGGGCAGCACCGCTGTTGAGGAGGTCGAGCCCGGCCGACCGTGTCGGTGCGGTGCACTAGCGTCTCGCGGGTGGAGTCACCACCTGCTGCTGTGCACGTGGCCGCGCGCCTGCCCGAGGGGGTCGTGCGCGGGCCGAGCACCGTGCGTGCCTTCCGGATGGTGCTGGCCAACACCCTGGTCGCCAACGTCACGAGCAGCTACCTGTGGTTCGCGCTGACCTTCTGGGCCTATCTGCAGACCCGCTCGGTGCTGGCCACCTCGATCGTCGGCGGCTCCTACATGCTGCTCATCGCCGTCTTCGGCACGATGTTCGGCACGCTGGTCGACCGGCATACCAAGAAGGCCGTGATGCTCGCCTCCAGCGCGATCACCACGGTGGCCTATCTCGCGGCCGGCGGGCTCTACCTCGCCTTCCCGGTCGAGCGGCTCATCGACTGGAGTGGGCCGGTCTTCTGGGTGTTCTGCCTGGTCATCCTCATCGGCGGGGTGGTCGAGTCGATGCGCAACATCGCCCTGTCGACGACGGTGACCCTGCTCGTGCCCGACGGCGAGCGCGACAAGGCCAACGGCTTGGTCGGCACCGTGCAGGGGGTGGCCTTCATGGTGACGAGCGTCTTCTCCGGGCTGTCCATCGGCCGGCTCGGCATGGGCTGGACCACCCTCATCGCGATCGCGCTCACCGCGCTGTCGCTCGTGCACCTGCTCACCGTCGACATCCCCGAGCTGCCCCCGGAGCGCGGCGAGCACAACCGGTCGGCCTATGACATCGCCGGCGCGATCGCGGCCCTGCGCGCGGTGCCCGGGCTGGTCGCGCTGCTCGTCTTCACCACCTTCAACAACCTCGTGGGCGGGGTCTTCATGGCGCTCATGGACCCCTACGGCCTCACCCTCTTCAGCGTCGAGGTGTGGGGGCTCGTGCTCGGCGTGACGAGCGTCGGCTTCATCGTCGGCGGCCTCTTCGTCGCCAAGGCCGGCCTCGGCTCACGCCCCGTTCGCACCATGTTGCTGGCCAACCTCGTCGTGGCGCTGCTCGGGCTGACCTTCACGCTGCGCGAGTGGGGCTGGCTCTACGTGCTCGGGATCTTCCTGTTCATGGCGGTCATGCCGGTCGCCGAAGCGGCCGAGCAGACGATCATGCAGCGGGTCGTGCCCTTCGAGAAGCAGGGGCGGGTGTTCGGCTTCGGGCAGAGCGTCGAGGCGGCGGCCAGCCCGATCTCGGCCTTCCTCATCGGCCCGATCGCCCAGTTCGGGCTGATCCCCTACATGGCCGGCGACGCCGGCCGGTCCAGCTTCGGCTGGCTGCTCGGTGACGGGCAGGCGCGAGGCATCGCGCTCGTGTTCGTCGTGGCCAGCCTGCTCCTGCTCGCAGCGGTGCTGGTCGCCTTCGCCGCCCCGCCCTACGGTCGGCTCACTCGGGCGTATGCCGCCGCCGAGCCCCCGCCCGCGCCCGCGGACCCGCCCGCCGAGCCGGACGCCGATCAGGCCGAGGAGCCCACCGATGCCCGCTGAGCTGCCCCCGCTCGAGGCCTTGCTCGACGGCCTGCGGGTCGTGTCGATCCCGCTGCGGGTGCGCTTCCGCGGGGTCGAGCAGCGGGAGCTCGCGCTGCTGCCCGGCCCGTCCGGATGGGGGGAGTGGGCGCCCTTCCTCGAGTACGACGCCGCCGAGTCCGCGCGCTGGCTCACCGCCGCCCTCGAGAGCGCGTATGCCGCCTGGCCGGCACCGGTCCGCGACCGCGTGCCGGTCAACGCGACGGTGCCGGCCGTGCCGGCCGGGCAGGTGCCCGACGTCCTGGCCCGCTTCGCCGGCTGCACGACGGCGAAGGTCAAGGTGGCCGAGCCGGGCCAGACCCTCGCCGACGACCTCGACCGGGTGGCCGCGGTCCGCGACGTCCTCGGGCCGGAGGGCCGGATCCGCGTCGACGCCAACTGCGGGTGGGACGTGCGGGAGGCGACCGACGCGCTGAGCCGGCTCGCGGCATACCGGCTGGAATATGCGGAGCAGCCGTGCCCCGACGTGCCGGACCTCAAGGCGCTGCGAATGGCGTTGGCGCGCAACGGTATCGACGTGCCCATCGCGGCCGACGAGTCGGTGCGCAAGGCCGAGGACCCGATCCGAGTGGCCCGCGAGGAGGCTGCCGACCTCGTCGTCGTCAAGGTGGCGCCGCTCGGTGGCGTGGCCCGGGCGCTGGAGATCGTCGGCGAGTGCGGGCTGCCCGCGGTCGTGTCGAGCGAGCTGGGCAGCTCGGTCGGCATCGCTGCCGGGGTGGCGCTGGCGGCGGCGCTGCCGGAGTTGCCCTATGCCTGCGGCTTGGGCACGGTCCGGCTGCTGACCGGCGAGGTCACCGCCGATCCCCTTGTCCCGCAGGCTGGTTGGCTCACGCCGCGGCGCGTGGTCGCCGACCCGGAGCTGCTGGACCGCCATGCCGCCGGGCCCGAGCGGCTGGCGTGGTGGCGCGCGCGATTGATCAGCAGCTACGCCGCGCTGGGCTGATGCCGCTGCCGTCGAGCCGGCTCGAGCGCCGGCTCAGCGCCGCTCGAAGAACTCCTCGTGCCAGAGCAGGAAGCAGTAGATCGTCCAGATCCGCTTCATCTGCGAGCCGCCGGCCCGGTGCTCGTCGAGCAGCGCGACGATCTCGTCGACGTCGAAGAAGTGCGCCGCCGTCGGCGACGTGAAGGCCGCCTTCACCTGGGCGTACCAGCGCTCGTCACGCAGCCAATCGGCAAGCGGCACCGGGAAGCCCAGCTTGGGCTTGTGTGCGGTCTCGGGCGGCAGCTCGCGCAGCGCCGCCAGCCGGAGCGCGGCCTTGGTCGAGCCCTTGCGCACCCGATAGCGGGCCGGGATCGCCAGCGCGACCTTGAGCACCTCGCGGTCCAGGAAGGGCACCCGCAGCTCGAGCGAGGAGGCCATCGACATCTTGTCGGCCTTGAGCAGGATGTCGTGCAGCAGCCAGGTGTGGAAGTCGGCGTACTGCATCTTCGTCACGTCGTCGTGCCCGGCGACCTTGGCGAAGTGCGGCCGGGTCAGCTCGGCGGGCGCCCGCATTGCCATCCCGCGCAGCCGTGGGGCGAGGTATGCCGCCCGCTCGGCTGCGGTGAAGTTGTACTCGTGCCGGAAGAAGCGCTCCTCGATGGGGGTGGCGGCCCGCATGAGGAAGCGCTTGCCGGGCACCGAGGGCAGCTTCGCGGCGGCCTTGGCCAGGCCGCGTCGCACCGGCGCCGGCACGCGACGCTGGTAGGGGCCGTAGGCGACCGCCTCGCTGTAGGAGTTGTAGCCGCCGAAGAGCTCGTCGGCGCCCTCGCCGGACAGCACGACCTTGACGTGCCTGGCGGCCGAGCGGGCCAGGTAGTAGAGCGGGATCGCGGAGGGGTTCGGCAGTGGCTCGTCCATGTGGTACTGAATCTGGCCCACGGCGCCGAAGAAGTCCTCGGCGCTGATCTTCGTCGAGACGTTCTCCACGCCGATCCGCTCGGAGGTCGCCTGGGCGAAGGGCAGCTCGGAGTATCTCTCCTCGGCGTAGCCGACCGAGAAGGAGCGCACACTCTGGATCTTGGCCAGCTCGTTGGTCGCGTAGCTGCTGTCGACACCCGAGGACAGGAAGCAGCCGACCTCGACGTCGGCGATCTTGTGCGTCCGCACCGACGCGGTGAAGGTCTCGGCGATGAGGTCGACCCACTGGTCCAGGGACTTGCCCTCGTCGATCCGGTAGTCGAAGTCGAAGTACCGCCGGATCACCGGCGGGGCGGCGGTCTGGCCATCGTCGGCGCCGGCGGTGGCCGACCAGGTGAGGCACTCGCCGGCGAGCAGCTTGTGCACGCCCTCGAACATCGTCTCCCGGTCCGGCACGTACTCGAAGCACAGGTAGTCCGGCAGCCGGGACTCGTTGACCGCCTTGTGGAAGCCCGGGTGGGGCAGGAAGCCCTTGATCTCTGATCCGAAGATGAGCTGACCGCCGCCGGTCGAGTAGTAGAAGGGCTTGATCCCGAAGATGTCCCGGGCGGCGAAGAGGGTCTGAGTGGGGCGGTCCCAGATGACGAAGGCGAACATGCCGCGCAGCCGGTCCAGCACCGCCTGGCCCCACTGCTCGTAGCCGTGCAGGACGACCTCGGAGTCGGTGTGCGTGCGGAAGGTGTGCCCGGCGGCGATGAGCTCCTCGCGCAGGCCCTGGTAGTTGTAGATCTCGCCGTTGAAGACCAGCACCTTGGTCTCGTCCTCGTTGAGGATCGGCTGGCTGCCGCCCTCGAGGTCGATGATCGACAGCCGCCGGAAGCCCAGCGCGATGCCCTCGTCGACGAAGTGCGCGTGCTGGTCCGGGCCGCGGTGCTCGATCGCCAGGCCCATCTCCTCGATGAGCTGCTCGTGATCGACCGCCTGCCCGCTCGCCGTGGCGACCCGCTCGGTCGGGCGCACGGCATACCCCACGAATCCACACATCAGCGCTCTCCCTCTCCGGACAGGTCACGCAGGCGTCGGCCGCTGGCGAGGACCGTCGCCCGGGCCAGGGCGTCGACCGAGTCGACGACGTCGGCGTCCCACAGCGCGACGTCGCGCTGCAGGATGGACAGCTCGGTGCACGCGAGCAGCACGGCCTGGGCGCCCCGCTCGCGCAGGTGCTCGACGGCGGCAGCGAGGCGCGAACGCTCCACTGGCACACCGGCTTTCACGCCGGCATAGATCATCGCCATGACCTCCGCCTGGACCTCGTCGTCGGGCACCAGGCAGGTGAGCCCGGCTGCCTCGGCGGCCTGCTGGTAGGTGCCGGTGCGGACCGTGCCGTCGGTGGCGAGGATGCCGACCGTGTGCAGGCCCGGCACCCGACGCGCGGCCTCGTCGAGGGTCTCGGTGACGATGTGCAGGAAGGGAATGCCGACCGAGGAGTCGAGGGCGTCGTAGAAGTAATGGGCGGTGTTGCACGGCATCGCGATGAAGCTCACGCCGGCCCGCTCAAGGGCCTGCGCGCCGGCGATCATCGCCGGCAGCGGGTCGGCCTCGCTGGAGCCGGTGAGGTATGCCGTGCGGTCCGGGACGGACGGGTCGTTCCACACGAGCATGGGGACGTGGCCCTGGTCGTCGGGGGAGTCGGTGCGGTCGATGACCCGCTCCATGAAGTAGACCGTCGCCATCGGGCCGAGCCCGCCGAGCACCCCGGCAGCAGACAGCATCAGCTCGCCTTCGGCTTGGGCAGGTAACGGTGGAACTTGCGGACCTGGTTGACCGCGTAGGCGAGCAGATAGGCGCGCCGCTTGGGTGAGAGGTCCGCGGCATACCGCTGCGGATCGCTCCAGCGGCCCTCCTTGATGAGCCGAAGCGCCTTGTCCCGCAAGGCTTTGTCGCCGACGAAGGTCTTGATGACGTAGCGGGGGACGAAGGTGAAGAGGTGCTCGCCGCGGGAGATGGTCAGCCCCTGCATCGGCTCCTCGCGGACCAGGTCGCGGACGATCCACTCGGCGACGTTGTGCCCGGCGCCGGTGACGTAGTAGTTGCTGCGACCGAGGCGGACGTTGATCTCGAAGAAGCGGAAGGACCCGTCGCGGGGGTCGTACTTGATGTCGAAGTTCGAGAATCCGGTGTAGCCGACGTGCTCGAGGAAGCGCTTGGCCTGGTGGACGAGCTCGTCCTGCTCGGTGGAGATGATCGCGCACGGGTTGCCGATCGCCGAGGGGACGTGCTCCTCGAGCAGGGTGTGGCCGACCGAGCCGAAGTGCACCTTGCCGTGTCGGTCGGAGTAGCAGGTGAGGACGCGCATGTTGGCGTCGTCGCCCGGGATGAACTCCTGGAAGAGGAAGGTGTAGTCGTAGCTGCTCTGGGCGAGGCCGTCGAGCATGGCGTGCAGCTCGGCCTCGTCCTGCAGGATGAAGACCTTCTTCTTCCCGGGGAACTGGGCGTAGTGGTAGAGCGCGGAGCTCGCCGGCTTGGCGACGAGCGGCCAGCCCAGGTGGCTGACGTCCGGCAGCTCGCGGGTGCGGCAGTCGTAGACGACGGTGCGGGGGTAGGGGATGTCGAGTTCGTCGAGGATGCCGTAGAAGCGGTCCTTGAGGACGAGCTGGTCGTAGAGGTCGAGGTCGATGTAGGGGATGAGGAAGTGCTCGGCGAGGGCGGCCTTGTTCTCGACGAGCATCCGGACGTACCAGTCGCCGCAGCCGAGGATGACGAGCTTCTTGCCGGCGTCGCGGCCGTAGGTCTGCCCGATCCGGACGAGCGCGTCGACGAAGACGTCGGTCTTCTCGAAGTCCTCGACGAAGACGTGCTCGCACAGGGCGGAGGTCTCGATGACCGGGGTGTGGCTCATGTTGACGACGAGCGGCCGCACGGCATACGCCTCGTAGAACGTCCGGACCAGCGTGTATGCCGTGATGTCGGCGCCGAGGATGACAGGCCGGAACTCGTGCTCGGTGAACTGGGGGGTCATCACGCTGCCTTGGTCGAGGAAACACCACATCCTACGGGCGCGGGCAGCGAGGTCCAGCCGGGCGCGCGGGCGCTGGGCTCGTGGCCGGGGGGTGTGAGGGGGGAGGAGTGGGTCCGGCGGATATCGGATGCTCTACCCCCGACGCCATCCTGACGCAACCGACGGATGCACCAGGATCGGCGCCATCCTGACGCAACCGAGGGATGCACCAGGATCGGCGCGTTCGTGAGGCAACCGAGGGATGCACCAGGATCGGCGCATTCGTGAGGCAAGCGATGGATGCACCAGCCTGGGCGCGTTCCTCGAGCAAACCAGGTTGCATCAGCCCGGGCCGGATTCTGGGGCAATCTCGGTTGCGTCAGGATGCGGTGCATCGTGGAGCATCCGGTAGCGGCGCGCGGGTCCCATGGCCTGCCTGACCTGCCGAGAGCCGCCCACGTCCGCGACACCCACCAGCCACGCGGGTCAGCGAGCTCGGTGTCGGCCGCCGCCCTCGCCGCCGCCTGCTGCCCCGCCGCCCCCGCGACCCGCTGCCCCGCGTCGTGCCAAGCGTGGCCCGAGGACCCGGCCCACCCGGTCCGCGACCGGCCCCAGCAGATCGCCCAGCTCACGCACGTCCATCCGCACGGCGAGCAGGACGTAGACGACCGCGAAGAGCAGCCCGCCGACGCCGAGCGGCAGCAGCGCCCCGAAGCGCCCCCACGTCGCGCTGACGTCGGTGAGCCACGCCGTCGGCCAGCTCGCGACCAGACCAGCCACGCTGGCCGCGAAGAGCATCCGCACCCACGTGCGCACCACCGTCGACCCGCCGTAGGGCCCGATCCGCCGACGCACCTGCACCATCCCGTAGGCCGCGGCGACGAGATTGCTCACGACCAGCCCGAGGGCGATGGTCACCGCCGTCCACTCCGGCCGCACGAGCAGCGCCAGCCCGGTCACACCGAGGGCGACGAGGGTCAGCACCAGCTGGGCGGCAAAGGCAGAGCGGCCGGCCTCGTAGGCGTAGAGGATCCGCTGGTTGAGCACGTCGACGCCCAGCGGCAGCACCCCGAGCCCCAAGGCCGCGAGCACCAGCGCGGCCGCCGGCACCTCGGCCGGGTCCGGCGAGGTGAACAGCAGCGTCATGAGCGGCAGCGCGAAGACCACCAGCGCGACCGACGACGGCACGGTCAGCGCCGCCGGCACGGTCAGCCCCTGCACGTAGTCCCGGCGCACCAGCTCCGTCTTCCGGTCGCGGACGGCCGCCGAGATCCGCGGATAGAGCGCGGTGAACAGCGACAGCGCGATGAGCGAGTGCGGCACAAGGAAGACGAGCAGCGCATTGCTGTATGCCGCGACGCCCGCCACGAAGGGCTGCCCCGGCAGTCGGATCGACGAGCCACTGGCCCGCCACATCACCTGGCTGGCCGCGAGGTAGGCGACCTGCGACACGAGCAGCGACGCGAAGGCCCAGGCCGTCACCTTCGACGTCGCCCGCAGCCCCACGCCGCGCAACCCCAGCCGTGGCCGCCAGCGGAAACCGCTGCGCCACAATGGCACGAGCAGCACGAGCGCCTGGGCCACGATCGACAGGGTCGCCGTGCCCGCGAACCACCACACCATCTCCGGGGTCCAGCTCTGCGGTGCCTCGATCGCGTGCGACGTGATCTGCTCCCGATAGAGCGCGGCGAAGCCCAGCAGCCCGGCGATCGACACGACGTTGGCCAGCGCCGGCGACCAGCCGAAGACGGCGAACCGCCCCCGCGCCTGCAGCACCTGGCCGAGCAGCCCGTAGAGGGCATAGGCGAAGATCTGCGGGATCGTGATGACCGCGAAGAACACGGCGAGGTCCAGCGCGCTGCCGCGCAGGCTCGCGGCATACGCGCGCACGAGCCACCCGGCGCCGAGCGTTGCGACGACCGTGACGACGAGGAAGATGCCGATCGCGATGGTGAGCAACCGGTCGGTGTACTCGCGTCCACCGTCCTTGGCGGCCATCGCCTTGACGAGCTGGGGCACGAGCACGGAGTTGAGCACGCCGCCGGCGATGACGACGTAGATGATGTTCGGCAGCGTGTTCGCCGTCTGGAAGGCATTGCCGACCAGCCCCTGCCCGATGATCGCGACGATGAGCGACTGCCGGACGATCCCGAGCACCCGCGAGGCAATCGACCCACCGGCCATCGCCAGGCTGGAGCGAGCGACGCTCATGCCGGCCACCCCCCGACCCCGAGCTCGCCGGCCAGCGCGGCGATCCGCGCCGCGGTGGCCCGCCGGTCGGCTCGGCTCACCCGCGCCTCGACGAGCCGCAGCCCCGGCGTGTCGTCCGCGAGCGCCTCGCGCAGCTCGTCCCGCGTGCTCACCAGCCGGTATGCCGTGTGGCTGGTTGCCGCCAGCGCGGCCAGGTCGGCGTGGGTCGGGGTCGCGAAGACCCGCTCGAAGGCCGCGGCATAGGGCTGGTCCCCCTGCTCGAGCAGCGCGAAGATCGACCCGCCGTCGTCGTTGACGACGACGAGGGTGAGGTCGGGGCGCGGCTCGTCGGGGCCGATGAGCAGGCCGGTCGAGTCGTGCAGCAGGGTGAGGTCGCCGAGCAGGGCCAGGGTGCGCGGTCGGGGCGCCGCCTGCCGGGCCAGTGCGACGCCGATCGCGGTCGAGACCGTGCCGTCGATGCCGGCCAGCCCCCGGTTGCCGACGACGAGCCGGCGCCGCCCGCTGGGATACGGGGCGAGCATGAGGTCGAGGTCGCGGACCGGGTTGCTCGACCCGCAG
Source organism: Dermatophilaceae bacterium (assembly GCA_035448065.1). Classification (GTDB taxonomy): domain Bacteria; phylum Actinomycetota; class Actinomycetes; order Actinomycetales; family Dermatophilaceae; genus Phosphoribacter. The sequence goes on along the minus strand of DAOTIG010000021.1, from coordinate 5,391 downwards.
ACCAGGGCCTGGCCGGGGCCGAGCGCAGCCCCGACCTCGGCGGCCACCTGCAGCGGGTGCAGCTCGGGCAGCCGGCCCACCAGCGCGTCGAGCCCGCCGGAGAGCCGCGCATCCGCGGCCTGCCAGGCCTGAAGCCAGGCCTGGTCGGCCGCGCTCGGCCCGGCGACGTCGGGCTGCGGTAGCGCCTCGAGGACCCGCGCCCGGCCGGCCGGGTCGGTGGCGATGCCGGAGCGCTCGGAGCGGACCGCGAGCAGCTCGACGTCGACCCGCGCGAGCAGCCCGCTGACCGGCCGGGACAACGTGGGGTGGCCGACGACGACGACCCGCTCGATGGCCTCGCCCAGCGGCGTGCCGAGCAGCAGCCGGTAGCAGCGGATCGCGTGCTCGCCGGCTCGCGAGCCCGACGTCGGCTCGGCGAGCAGCGGCCAGCCGGACCGCTCGGCGAGGATCCGGGCGGCCGGCCCGGCGTCGTCGCCCGCGACGAGCACCGTGCGCGGCCGGGTCGGCAGCACCTCTCGCTCGGGCCATCCGACCGGATCGTCCGCCGTCCCGTGGTCCGCCGCTCCCGGCCACCATGGCACGCCCGGCTCGGGCACGAGCGGCGCGTCGAGCTGCACGTTGAGCTGGGCCGGCCCGGGCCCGGCCACCGCGACCGCCACCGCCGCGTCGACCGCCTCCGCCGGCGCGTCGACGGCCAGGTCGGCGCACGGCGCGAAGCGCCCGAAGATGCCGGCCTGCCAGGTCGTCTGGTTCGCCCCGGTGCCGCGCAACGCCGCGGGCCGGTCGGCCGACACGACGACGATCGGCCGCCCGCTGTGGTGGGCCTCCATGACCGCCGGCAGCAGGTTGCCCACCGCGGTGCCCGAGGTCGTCACGACCGCCACCGGCCGCCGCGATCCGACGCTGAGCCCGAGCGCGAGGAAGCCGGCGCTGCGCTCGTCGAGACGCACGTGCAGCCGCAGGTCACCGGCGGCGTCCGCGGCATACAGGGCGAGGGCGAAGGGCGCGGACCGTGAGCCCGGCGCGAGGACGACGTCGGTGACCCCGCCCGCGAGGAGGCCGCGCACCACGTGGACGGCGCGCGCGGCAGCCGACGTGCCCTCCATGTGCATCGAGTATGCCGCCCGCCCAGCCGGATCGTGGTCGACGACTCAGCGCCCGGACAGCGCGTCGCGCATCGGGACGAGCTTGGCGTCGGACTCGGCGACCTCGGCCTCGGGGTCGGAGCCGGCGACGATGCCGCAGCCGGCGAAGATCCGCAGCTGGTCGCGCCGGCCGGGCAGATAGCAGCCGGAGCGCAGCGCGATGCCCCACTCCCCGTCGCCCGAGGCGTCCATCCAGCCGATCGGCCCGGCATAGCGACCGCGGTCCATGCCCTCGAGCTCGGCGATCACCGCGAGCGCGTCAGAGGTCGGCGTGCCGCCCACCGCCGCCGACGGGTGCAGGGCTGCGGCGAGGGCGAGCGAGCTCACCCCGTCGCTCGCGACACCGGTGACATCGGTGGCGAGATGCATGACGTTGGGCAGGTGCAGGACGAATGGCGCGTCCGGCACGTTCATCGAGAAGCAGTGCGGCGCAAGGGAATCGGCGACCGAGCGGACGGCATACTCGTGCTCTTCGAGGTCCTTGCTCGAGCGGGCGAGCGAGGCGGCGAGCGAGAGGTCCTTGGCGTCGTCGCCGGTGCGCCGGATCGTGCCGGCGAGGATCCGGCTGGTCACCAGGCCGCGCTCGCGGCGCACGAGCAGCTCGGGGGTCGCGCCGAGCATGCCCTCGACCGCGAAGACCCAGGTGCTCGGATAGCGCTCGGCGAGGGCCTGCAACACCCAGCGTGGGTCGATCGGGCCGTCGGCGCTCACCAGCAGATCGCGGGCGAGGACGACCTTGTCGAGCTCGCCGGCGGTGATCCGGTGGACCGCCTCGGCGACCCGGGTCTCCCACGCGGCAGGGGAGAGGGCGCCGTCGGCGAAGGTGACGTCGGCGGGCGGCTCGGGCGCGGTCGTCGGGTGCGGGGCGAGCGCACCGATCTCGTCGGGCCCGACCGTCGTCACCCACCACCGCTTGCCGCGGTGCCCGACCGTGACATGGGGCACGACGAAGGCGGCCTGGTCGGCGGAGTCGGGTGCGAACGGCAGCGAGCCGAAGCACACGAGCCCGCTGCCCGGCATACCGACCTCGTCGCGCACGACGGTGGCCTCGACGGTATGCCGCCACCACGCGTCCGCGTCCGCGAAGCGGTCTGCGCCACGGGCGTGGAGGGAGGCGGCGGCGCCCCAGCCGACCAGCCCCTCGCCCCGGCGCACCCACGAGCAGGGCTCGGTGGGATCACTCGAGGGGGGCAGCAGGGCCAGCAGCCCGGCGGGGTGCCCGCCCGTCGGGTCGGCGATCTCGACGGTCCGCGCAACGAGGGCGGCCGGGGTCGGGACGGGCTGGGTGGGCATCGCGGACATGCTACGACCCACCCAGCCGGTCGGCGGCGTGCCTCAGGGCTCGACGGTGACCTTGATCGCCTCGCCCTTGGCGACGATGTCGAAGGCGTCCAGGACGTTCTCGAGCGCGACGTGCTTGGTGATGAGGTCCTTGACCGGGACCTGGCCGGTCGAGATGTACTCCAGAGCCCGCCACCGCGAACCCCGACGGGCGCGGCATACGCGAGGATGGTCCGCATGACCCGGGCCGACCTCAGCAAGGCGCCGCGCGAGGTGGCGCGGATGTTCGACAGCGTCGCCGAGCGCTACGACCTCACCAACACCGTGCTCACCGCCGGCCTCGACCGCTCCTGGCGGCGCGCGACCACCCGCGCGGTCGCCGCGCGCCCCGGCGACCGGGTGCTCGACATCGCCGCCGGCCCGGGCACGAGCAGCATCCCCTTCGCCGACGCCGGCGTCGAGGTGATCCCCGCCGACTTCAGCCTCGGCATGCTCCAGGTCGGCAAGCGAGCCCGCCCCGACCTGCCCTTCGTCGCCGCCGACGCCACCGCGCTGCCCTTCGCCGACGCGAGCTTCGACGCCGTGACGATGTCCTTCGGGCTGCGCAACGTCGTCGACGTGCCGGCCGCGCTCGCCGAGTTCCGCCGGGTCGCCAAGCCCGGCGGCCGGCTGGTCATCTGCGAGTTCAGCACGCCCACCCTCGCGCCGGTGCGGGCGGCATACCACCAGGGTGTGCTGCGCGCGCTGCCCGCGGTCGCCCGGCGCACCGCCTCCAACCCCGAGTCCTACGACTATCTCGCCGAGTCGATCCGGGCCTGGCCCGACCAGCGCGGCCTCGCCGACACGATCCGCGCCGCCGGCTGGCAGGACGTCGCCTGGCGCAACCTCACCGGCGGCGTCGTCGCCCTGCACCGCGCCACCGCACCGAGCGCATAGACTGACGCGCGCTTGTGCCAGCCTTCACAAGCCCGTCCCGTATGCCGCAGGAGCCCGTCCCGTGAGCCCGTCCGCCGCCGAGCGCGCCGACGCTGCCGCGCCAGCCCGCACCGGTGCTGCCGCGCAGGAGCGCGCCGACGTCGTCGTCGTCGGCGCCGGCCCGGGGGGCAGCGCGACCGCGGCCTACCTCGCCCAGCACGGCCTGGACGTCCTGCTGCTCGAGAAGGCCGCCTTCCCCCGGGACAAGATCTGTGGCGACGGCCTGACCCCCCGGGCGGTCAAGGAGCTCACCCACCTCGGCGTCGACACGACCGGCTGGCGGCGCAGCAAGGGGCTGCGGATCGTCGGCGGCGGTCAGCACTTCACCCTCGACTGGCCCGAGTCGGCGAGCTTCCCCGGCTACGGCCTGGTCCGCACCCGGCGGCAGCTCGACGAGACCCTGGCCCGGCACGCCCAGGCCCGCGGCGCTCGGCTGCTCGAGCGCACCAGCGTGACCGCCCCGCTCACCGACGGCACCGGGCGGGTCGTCGGCGTGCAGGCCCGGGTCCGCGACGCGTCCGGCCGGGCGACCGGTCAGACCCTCACCGTGCACGCCCCGGTCGTCGTCGCCGCCGACGGCGTCTCCTCGCGGCTGGCCACCTCGGTCGGCCGCGAGCGCCGCCAGGACCGGGTCATGGGCGTCGCCGTCCGGGCCTATTACTCCAGCCCGGCGCTCGCCGCCGAGGACTACCTCGTCAGCCACCTCGAGCTGTGGAGCCGCGACGACGCCGGCAACCGGATTCTCATGCCGGGCTACGGCTGGATCTTCCCGCTCGAGGACGGCCGGGCCAACGTGGGCCTGGGCATCCTCGACACCTCCAGCGCCTTCGGCAACACCGACTACGACGACGTGCTGCGCCGCTGGGTCGCCGACCTCGACCCCACCTGGCACTTCGAGCACGACGCCGCCGCCGGCCCGATCCGCGGCGCCGCCCTGCCGATGGGCTTCAACCGCTCGCCGCTGTATGCCGATGGCCTCCTGCTCGTCGGCGACGCCGGTGGGATGGTCAACCCGTTCAACGGCGAGGGCATCGACTACGCCCTCGAGGCGGCCCGGATCAGCGCCGAGGTCATCGCCCAGTCCTTCGCCCGGGCCCGGCACGCCGACGGCGACGGTGACGCGGCCCGCGAGCGGGCGCTCGCGGCATACCCCCGGATCATGAAGGACGAGCTCGGCGGCTACTTCACCCTCGGCCGCTGGTTCGCGCACGCCATCGGCCACCCCGAGGTGATGCGCCTGGCGACGAAGTACGGCCTGCCGCGGCGCCGGCTGATGCGGCTGCTGCTCAAGATCATGGCCAACCTGCCCGAGACGCCCGGTCGACACCTCGACGACCGGATCGTGCACACCATGTCGCGCCTGGCGCCGGACGCCTGATGCGCCCGGAGAGTCCCGTGGCACTGTCCGCTGCCGACCCCCATAGGATGGTCAGCGGCTGGCTGCCCTCCGCCGTCCACGACCACCGAAAGGGGAGCGAGGCGTGACCGACTCCTACGTTCCGCTGCTGTTCATGCTGGGCCTCGGGGCCGCCTTCGCGGTGCTGTCGGTGGGCCTGTCGCTGGTCGTCGGACCCAAGCGCTACAACCGGGCCAAGATGGAGGCCTACGAGTGCGGCATCCAGCCCACTCCGCAGGCGGCCGGCGGTGGCCGCATGCCGATCAAGTACTACCTCACCGCCATGCTGTTCATCATCTTCGACGTCGAGGCGATCTTCCTCTATCCCTTCGCGGTCGCCTTCAACAACCTCGGGCTGTTCGCGCTCGTCGAGATGATCCTGTTCATCGCCACCGTCTTCGTCGCCTACGCCTACGTGTGGCGGCGCGGCGGGCTCGAGTGGGACTGAGGAAGGCCGCCACATGGGTCTGGAAGAGAAGCTCCCCGCCGGCATCCTGCTCTCGACCGTCGAGGGCCTCGCGGGCTACATGCGCAAGGCCTCGATCTGGCCGGCCACCTTCGGCCTGGCCTGCTGCGCCATCGAGATGATGGCCG
>DAOTIG010000020.1:0-34583 GCA_035448065.1 Dermatophilaceae bacterium | reverse complement strand
GGATTGTGCCTGATCCGCGCGCAAAATCCCACCTCACACGCCGGTCGATCCCGCCTGGTGGACACCCTGTGACGCACCGCACGCCCCGGTATGCCGCGTGGCAGGTTCCCGGGCCGGCCCGCCGGCGGGGCTCTCAGCCGTCCACGAGCGGCAGCAGCGCCTCGACCAGCGCCGGGTTCCCGGCGACGGTGAGCCGCGCGTCGGGGTCACCCCCGGCGGGGCCGCAGACGACTCCCCCGGCCTCGGTGAGCACGAGCCAGCCGGCCGCGAGGTCCCACGGATTGAGGCCGCGCTCGAAGTAGGCGTCGAGCCGGCCGTCGGCGGTGAGGCACAGGTCGATCGCCGCGCTGCCGATCCGGCGGATGTCCCGCACCGCGGGCAGGACGCGGGTGAGCACGAGCGCCTGCTCGGCGCGGGTCTGCGCGGCATACCCGAAGCCGGTGCCGACCAGCGCGTGGTCGAGCCGGTCCAACCCACCGACCGAGATGGGCGTCTCGGAGCCCGAACGCAGGTCGCGCCGCCGCGCGCCGCCACCGAGCCGGGCCGACCACACCAGGCCCAGACCGGGTGCGCACACGGCACCGGCCACCGGTCGCCAACCGGGAGCCGGGGGCGCACCGACCGCGGCGGCGACCGACACGGCATACGACGGGTGGTCGTAGAGGTAGTTCGTCGTGCCGTCGATGGGGTCGACGACCCAGGTGATGCCCGAGCTGCCCTCGACGCTCGAGCCCTCCTCGCCGAGCAGGCCGTCGAGCGGGCGACGCTCAAGGACGCCGGCATGCAGGAGGGCCTCGGCGCGGGTGTCCATGACGGTCACGACGTCGGTCGAGCTGGACTTGGTCCGTGCCCCGAGCGCCCCGAGCTCGCGGGGGCGCTCGTCGTGGACCAGTCGGGCGGCCTCGATGGCCAGCTCGACGGCCAGCCGCTCGAGCTCGGCGAGCTGCTCGGCCCCTGGCACGGGGGTGGGCGCGCTCACCGGTCGCTCCCGCACAGCGCCGGCTTGGCCTCGCGCAGGTTGGGGCAGCAGCCGGCGGCGCAGTCCGACGGCAGGTCGAGCAGCACGGCATCCGGTATGCCGCGGGCCTCCGCCGCCCGCGCCTCGAGCAGGTCGACGAGACCCGCCACGAGCTCCGGCGTGCGACCGGCAGTGGGCACCCGGACGAACCGAAGCCCCACCTCGGCAGCCGTCGCCGCCGCCTCGGTGTCGAGGTCGTTGACGACCTCCATGTGGTCGCTGAGGAAGCCGATCGGCGCGACGACGACCGCGCGAGCGCCCGCCTCCGCGGCCGCGCGGATGGCGGCGTTGACGTCGGGCTCGAGCCACTCCTGGCTCGGCGGGCCGCTGCGGGAGCAGAAGACGAGCTCGCCCGCGGGGCTGCGGCCGGTCGCGGCGGTGACCCGGTCGAGGACGTCCTCGGCCACTCGCAGGTGGGCGCTCGTGTAGGCGTGCCCTGGGCCCTCGCCGGGACCGGACAGCTCGTCCATGGTGAGTGGGATCGAATGGGTGACGAAGAGCACCGCCACCTGCTCGTCGGGCAGGTCGGCGAGCTCGGCGAGGGCCTCGCCGAGCAGCCGGGCCTGCGCGGCGCGGAACGCCGGCAGGGCGGCATACGGGGCGAGCTTGTCGACCTCGACGACGATGCCCTCGTCGCGGGCGGCGGCCCATCCGGTGGCGAGGTCCTCGCGGTACTGCCGGCAGCCCGAGTAGGACGGGTAGGCGCTGGTGACAACGGTGACCACGCGGTGCGCGCCGAGCACGTGCGCCTCACGGAGAGCGTCGACGACCAGGGGCGCGGTATGCCGGTCGGCCCGCAGCACCGGCAGCTCGTGACCGCGCCGGCGCAGCTCGGCCTGCAGGTCGTCGCGGAGCCGGGCGTTCTCGGCGCTGATCGGGCTGGTGCCGCCGCGGGCGCGGTAGTGCTCGGCGACGAGGGCGAGCCGCTCGTCGGGCACGCCGCGGCCGGCGGTGACCCGGCGCAGGAAGGGCATAACGTCATCCGGGCCGGTCGGGCCGCCGAAGGACAGCAGCAGGACCGCGTCGTAGGGCGCGAGGTCCGGCTGCGGCGCAGTGGGCGGGGCGGCTGGGGTCGTCGTCATCGGGTCCAAACTAGTGCGGCGTGGGCGCTTCGCCGGGGCGGGCCGAGATGAGACAGTCGTGGCCACGACAGATGCGGTCGCTCACGGGCCGCGACGACGGAGGCCCTCAGGGCCGCTCGCTGGCAGGGAGACGACGATGCAGGACCTGCGCTTGGTCGGCGTCCACGAGGACGGCGCCCATCTGCTGCTCACCGCCGAGGACGGCACGCGCTATCGCGTGCCCCTCGACGACGCGCTGCGCGCGGCTGCCCGCCGTGACCGACCTCGGCTCGGCCAGCTGCAGATCGAGATCGAGGGCGGGCTGCGGCCTCGCGACGTGCAGGCGCTGATCCGGTCCGGGTTGAACACCCAGGAGGTCGCCGAGCGCTCCGGTTGGTCGGTCGACAAGATCCAGCGCTTCGAAGGGCCGGTGCTCGCCGAGCGTCAGCACGTCGCGGCGACGGCTCGCGGCGTGCGGCTGCGGCACCGGGGAGCCGGCGGCGCCGGCGCGCCAACGCTGGCGGATCGAGTCGGTGAGCGGCTCGCGACCCGCGGGGTCGAGGCCGACAGCGTCGAGTGGGACTCCTGGCGCGGCGAGGACGGGCGGTGGTCGGTGCGCGCGACCTTCCCCGCCGGGGGCAAGCAGCGACAGGCGACCTGGCTCTTCGAGCCGGCGACCCAGGCGCTGCAGGCGCGTGACGACGAGGCTCGCTGGCTGTCCGAGGACGAGCCGGCGGCGGCGACCGTGCCGGTGGTGCGGGACGTGCCGGTCTACGACGTCGAGGCCGACGGCGGGGTCGAGGAGCTGCCCTCGCGGCGGCGCAAGGCTGCCCCGATCGACCTGATGAGTGCGATGCGCGAGCGCTCCGGAGCCCGTGGGCGGCGCAGCGGGCGGCGACGCCTCGAGCCGGTCGCTCTGCCGCTCGACGGTGAGGCACCGCCCGACGAGCCGGACGCAGCGGCCGACGCGGAGGTGGCTGAGGCACCGGAGGCCATCGTGACGGCCGAGTCTGCTCAGGCGGAGGCACCCAAGACCGACGCGGGGCCACCTGAGGCCGAAGCAGAGGGTCCCAAGACCGAGGCGGAGGATCCCAAGACCGAAACGGCGGAGGAACCTGTCGCCGCGGCCACGCGGCATACCCACGACGACGAGGAGCCGAGCGAGCCGGTCGAGCCCGTCCCCGCGGTGGCGACGACGGAGCCTGCCGAGCCGAAGCCGGCTCCCCCGCCGGCAGCCGAGACACCCGAGCCCGAGCGACCCGCCCGTCGCAGTGGTCGGCCGTCGGTGCCGGCCTGGGACGACATCGTCTTCGGCACCCGCTCCGGCCGCGACTGACCACGCCGAGCGGACCATCCCACGCCGAGCGGACCATCCCACGCCGAGCGGACCATCCCCCGCCGAGCGGACCATCCCCCGCCCAGCGGACCATCCCCCGCACGACGAGGGGCTGAGAGATAGGGTCGCGCCGTGGCCGAGCTCGTCTTCTTCACCGGAACCATGGACTCCGGCAAGTCGACGCTCGCCCTGCAGATGGAGCACAACCACACGGCTCGCGGCAAGGCCGGCCTGGTCTTCACCAAGCACGACCGCGGCGGGCAGGCGGTCGTCTCATCACGACTCGGCCTGTCCCACAACGCGATCGAGGTGACCGACCACCTCGACTTCTGGGCAGCCGTCGTGGCCCGCCGCACCTCCGGCCAGCGCATCGACTTCCTCGTGTGCGACGAGGCGCAGTTCTACTCCGCGGCTCAGGTCGAGCAGCTGGCTCGGCTCGTCGACGAGATGGGCGTCGACGTCTTCGCCTTCGGGATCATGGCCGACTTCCGAACCCATCTGTTCCCCGGGTCCCAGCGGCTCGTCGAGCTCGCCGATCGGGTGCAGGTGCTGCAGGTCGAGGCGCTGTGCTGGTGCGGCCAGCGGGCCACCCATAACGCGCGGATCGTCGACGGCGAGATGGTCACCGAGGGCGAGCAGGTCGTCGTCGGCGACACCGCAGGCTCCGGTATGCCGCGGGAGCACGTCGTCGAGTACGAGGTGCTGTGTCGCCGGCACTACATGCGCCGGATGACCTCGCATGCCGCTCGGGCTGCCGCCCTCTCCCCCGACGTGCTGCCGTTCGATCTGGCCGCTGAGCAGGGCACGAGCTGACCCGCTGGTCCACTCGGCGTGCGATGGTCCACTCGGCGGGTGATGGTCCGCTCGGCGGTCAGGAGGCGCGGGCGGGCCAGTGCAGCAGCGGGATGGCCGTCTCGTCGAGCGTCACCGACCCGTGCAGCCCGACGAGGGCGAGCAGCTCGGGCTTGGTCTGCCGCGAGTGCACGACCGCGAGATCCGGCCCGCAGTTGACGACGACGTCGCCGATCCGCGGCAGCACCCGGGGCTCGACCCGCTCGGGGTCGCCGAACAGCCCGGCCGCGACCGCCTCGGCCCGGCTCCACACCGTGGCCCGGTCGCCCAGCCGCTCCCGCCAGGCCGCCGTGACCTCCGGCTCCGCCCCTGCGACACAATGCAGCTGGACCGAGCGCGCCTCCCCCGCGAGGTGCCGCACCCCGCTCATCAGCGCCGGCTCCAGGGCCAGGTCGAGGCGGTCCTCGAAGGCCACGTCGACCATGCCGTGGTCGGCCGTCACGGCGACCGCGGTATCGCTAGGCACCGACCCGACCAGCCGGGCCAGCTCGGCGTCGACCCGCTCGAGCTCCTCCCCCCACTCGAAGGACCCGACTCCGTGGACGTGTCCGGTGCGATCCAGGTCGCCCCAATAGAGGTAGACGAGCGCCCGCGCCGAGCCTCGCAGCGCCGCGAGCGCCGCATCGACGCGCTCGGGCAGCGTGGAGCCGCTCGCGAAGACCGCGCCCCGCAGCGCCGCCGTTGTCAGGCCCGACCCGTCGAAGTGCCGCGGCCCGATCATCGTCACCGCGAGCCCGTCGGCCACCGCCTGCTCGAAGAGCGTCGGCTCGGGTTGCCAGCGCCTCGGGTCAGGCCCGGCATCGGCGCCGTGCAGCCAGGACAGCTCGTTGAGCACCCGGTCGGTCGCCGGGTCGAGCACCTCGTAGCCGACCAGCCCGTGCGCCCCCGGCGGCAGCCCGGTGCCGAAGGAGCCCATCGAGGTCGCCGTCGTCGACGGGAAGCCGCACTCCAGCCGGTATGCCGCGGGCAGCGCCGCGCGCAGGAAGGGCGCGTGTCCCGCCCGCCGGCGCACCAGCTCGAGCCCGAGCCCGTCGACGAGCACGACGACCGCGCGCCGGGCAGGGGCGAGCGGGAGCAGCGGGCGCGCGGCATACCTGCTGGAGCCCAGCGCGGTCAGCACCGACGGCAGCACCGCGTCGAGCCGGCCGACCGCGGCGGTGTCCTCGGGGCGGCCGGCAGGCTCGCTCACCGGCTCACCGGTGGCGGCCGATCGAGGAGGACAGGGTGTGCGCGAAGTGCATCGCCCCGGCGAGCGCGGCGTCGCCCTCGGCGTCGGCGCTGATCCGCAGCGAGATGTCGTCGCTGGCGAGGGTGCCCTCCCAGCCGTGGTCGGCCTCGCAGGTCGGGTCGCCGCAGGAGGCGTCCGCGAGGTCGAGCCGGCTCACGGCTCCCCAGCCGAGGGTGAGGGTGACCTCGCGGCCGAGCGACCCGGGCACGTAGGAGTCGGGCGAGGTGACGACGTGGGTCATCATCACGCCGCGCACCGCCGACAGCGGCACGACCTCGCTCGTCGCGGTGGCCACGGCACGGTCGTGGTCGTCGTGGTCGTCGGCGTGGACGACGACGAGCTTGTGCGGGGTGAGCACGAGCACGGTGATGTGCCGGCGGACCGCATCGTGGTCGAAGGTCGTCTCCTGGTGGACCAGGTGCGCGTCGGCCTGGTCGCTGCCAAGGGCCGCGGCGACGACGTCGGCGACGAGCGCCGGGTAGTAGCCCGCTCGCTGGATCTGCGCGCGCAGGTCGGCAGGCAGGGCGAAACCGGGGACGTCACGGGCGGGCTTGCGCATGACCCCATCCTTGCATCACGGCCGGGAGGGTCCGGTCCGGTCGGCTCAGGTCAACGCCCGACGGCTGGCGTCCTTGCGGGTGAGGGCGGGCCGAACGACGATCTCGGCGCCGAGCACGTCGACCCCGTTGGCCCAGCAGTTGACCGGCTCGAGGACGAGCGAGGCGACCGCCGGGTGGTCGTCAGCCAACACGGACAGCCGGGTCACCAGGTCATAGAGCGCGCTGAGCTTGACCGGGTCGCGGCCGCGGTGGCCGGTGAGCAGCGGTGCCGCCTTGACCGAGTGGACGAGGTCGCGCACGTCGACGTCGGTGAGCGGCGGGATCCGATAGCCGATGTCGCCGAGCAGGTCGGTCGGCGGGCCGGCGATCGAGAAGCCGACGACCGGGCCGTAGAGCGGGTCCTCGGTGGTCGACAGCACGCAGGCGACCCCGGGCGGCGACATCGACTGGATCGCGAAGCGGTCGGCCGCAAAGGCGCCGAGCCGCTCGGTGAGCGAGGCGTGCGCCTCGCGGACCGCCTCGGGCGACTGCAGATCGGGCCGCACGCCACCGACCCCGACCTGGTGGCGCAGCGCCGGCGCGAGGGTCTTGAGGATGACCGGATAGCCGAGGCGCTCAGCGGCCGCCACCGCCTCGTCGGCCGTCCGCACGACCGCCGAGGGCCACAGCACGATCCCGTATGCCGCGAGCAGCTTGGTCGCCTCGGCCGGCGTGAGCGCCCTACCGCCCTCGCCGAGGACGGACTCGATGAGCGCCTCGGCGGCGGGGCGGTCGATCCCGTCCGGGGCGACCGGGGTGCCCTTGTCACGCTGCCGCCACTCGGCATACCGAGTGGCTGCAGCGACCGCCCGGACGCCGTCCTCGGGCAGCGGATAGGCCGGCACGACCCGGCGTCGCGGCTCGCCCGGCGTACCGCCGACGGCGAGCTCCTCGACGACCCCCCGCATGCCGAGGAACGTTGTCACACAAGGCTTCTCGCTGCGGCTGGCCTCGTCACGGACGGCCGCGGCGACCTGCTCGTCATCGGTGTAGACCGGCGGGATGAAGGACGTGACGACGGTGTCCACCTCGGGGTCGGCGAAGGCCGCCCGCAGGGCTGCGGCGAACTCGGTGGGCACCGCGTCGGGCAGCACGTTGACCGGCCCGTGGGTGACCTCGAGGTCCCAGCTGCGGGCGGCGGCTGCGGTGAGCGAGCCGAGTGCCTCGGAGTTGGTGACGACGGCGATCCGGTTGCCGGCCGGCAGCGGCTGGTGCACGACGAGCTGGGCGATGTCGAAGAGCTGGTGGATGTTCTCGGCGCGGATCACCCCGGCCTGGCGCAGCATCGCGTCGAAGACCTCGTGGCGCATCGTCGACTCGCGGGTCAGGTGGCCGGCGGCGTTGCCGGTCATCCCGCCGGTCGACTTGACGACGATGACCGGCTTGGCCTGGGCCAGGTGCCGGGCGATCCGGGAGAACTTGCGCGGGTTGCCGGTGGACTCGACGTAGAGGCCGACCGCTGCGGTGTCGGCGTCGTCGATCCAGTACTGCATGAGGTCGTTGCCGGACACGTCGACCCGGTTGCCGGCGGACGCGAAGGTCGAGACGCCGAGGCGCCGGCGGGCGGCCGAGGCGAGCACGGCGATCGCGAGCGCGCCGCTCTGGGCGAACAACCCGAGGGAGCCGAGCGGGGGCAGCTCGGGGGCGAGCGAGGCGTTGAGCCGCACCTCGGGGTGGTTGTTGATGACTCCGAAGGAGTTCGGCCCGACAACCCGCAGGCCGGCGTGCCGGGCCCGCTTGCGCAGCTTGTTCTGCAGCTTCCAGCCCGCCTCGCCGGTCTCCGCGAAGCCGACCGACGGCACGACGATGACCCGGGCGCCCTTCTCCGCGGCGGCGTCGACGAGCTCGACGACATCGGGGGCGATGACGGCCAGCACGACGAGGTCGACCGGCCCGGGGACGTCGGCGAGGCTCGGATAGCAGCGCTGGCCGTAGATCGACTCGGCATTGGGGTTGACGGCATACACGGTGCCAGTGAAGCCGCCGTCGACGATGTTCTTGAGGAAGGTGTGGCCGATCGACAGCTCGCGCCGGCTCGCGCCGACGACGGCGACCGAGGTGGGGGTGAGCAAGCCGCGCACCGAGACCGACTCGGCGCGATGCTCGCGGGCGATCCGCACGGCCGTCGACGCCGCGGTCGGGGTGATGTCGAAGGACAGCGAGATGACGCCGTCCTCGAGCCGGTGCGACACGGCATACCCGGCTTCCTTGAAGACGTTGATCATCTTCCGGTTCTGCGGCAGCACCTCGGCGACGAAGCGGGTCACCCCCGCCTCGAGCCCGATGAGGGCGAGGTGCTCGAGCAGCACCGACCCGAGGCCCTTGCCCTGGTAGTGGTCGGAGATGTTGAAGGCGACCTCGGCGGTCGTGGCGTCGACCCGGTCGTAGCGGCCGATGCCGATGATCTTGTCGAGCACCGTGACGACGAGCGCGACCCGCTCGTCGTAGTCGACGACGGTGAAGCGGTGCACGTCGCGGTCGGAGAGCTCCTTGAGCGGGGCGAAGAAGCGCAGGTAGATCGACTCCTCCGACTGGCCCGCGTGGAACTCGCGGATCCGGTCGGCGTCGGCCGGGGTGATCGGGCGGACGTGCCCGACCGAGCCGTCGCGCAGGACGACGTCGGCCTCCCAGTCCACCGGGTAGTTCGCGGGCAGCCGGTGCTCGTCCCGGCTGAACGAGGCCGAGTCGGCGTTGTCGAGCAGGAACTGCTCGGATGCGGCCTCGGCGTGCGACTCCGACTTCCCCGACATGCCCCCATGGTCGCACGGTGGCCCCGGCCGGGCGCCCCGGGATGGCTCCTGATGGCAGGGTGAGGGCATGGAGCTCGCCGAGGTCGTGCGCCGCCGCCGGATGATCCGCCGCTACCACCCCGACCGGCCCGTGCCCGAGGCTGTCCTCGCTGCGGCGCTCGAAGCGGCCACCCGGGCTCCGAGTGCCGGCTTCAGCCAGGGCTGGGACTTCCTCGTGCTGCGCAGCGCGGCCGAGCGGCAGGCCTTCTGGGCAGCGACCGCAGCTGACCCGGCGACCAGCCCGCCCGATCGCTGGCTGTCCGGGCTGCAGACCGCGCCGGTGCTCGTCGTCTGCCTGTCGGACAAGGACGCCTATCTCGACCGCTATGCCGAGCCGGACAAGGGCTGGACCGACCGGGACGAGGGCCGCTGGCCGGTGCCCTACTGGGACGTCGACACCGGGATGGCCGCCCTGCTCATCCTGCTCACCGCGGTCGACCACGGACTCGGCGGCTGCTTCTTCGGGGTGCCACCGCAGCGTCACGAGGCGCTCAAGGAGGCCTTCGGCGTGCCGTCGGGCCGCCGGGTGGTGGGGGTGGTGTCGATCGGGTATGCCGCGCCGGGGCCGAAGAGCCCCTCGCTGCGCCGGGGCCGTCGTGGGGTGGAGCAGGTGACGCACTGGGGCCGCTTCGGCGGCTGAGCGCCGTGTCGGTGGTATGCCGCGCCCGCGGGCTGGGAGAGGATGGGACGCCCGGCGCTGCCGGCCGGGCGGCATACCGAATCGGCACGCGAGGAACGAGAGTCTCACGGCATGGCCCGACGCAGCAGCACTCCCCCACCGCCTGAGGACGTCGTCGAGCGGATCATCGACATCGACGTCGCCCAGGAGATGAAGGACGCCTTCCTCGAGTACTCCTACAGCGTCATCTACTCCCGGGCGCTGCCCGACGCGCGAGACGGCCTCAAGCCGGTGCAACGGCGGATCCTGTTCTCGATGAGCGAGCTCGGGCTGCGACCGGACCGGGCGCACGTCAAGTGCAGCCGGATCGTCGGCGAGGTGATGGGCAAGTACCACCCGCACGGCGACCTGGCGATCTACGACGCGCTGGTGCGCCTCGCCCAGCCCTTCTCCATGCGCTTGCCGCTCGTCGACGGGCACGGCAACTTCGGGTCGCTCGACGACGGACCGGCGGCCTCGCGATACACCGAGGCGCGGCTCGCGGCGGCCGCGATGCTCATGGTCGCGGGGCTCGACGAGGACACCGTCGACTTCGTCCCGAACTACGACGACACCGAGCGACAGCCCGAGGTGCTGCCGGCCGCCTTCCCCAACCTGCTCGTCAACGGCACGAGCGGCATCGCTGTCGGCATGGCGACGAACATGCCGCCGCACAACCTCGTCGAGGTCATCGGCGCGACCCGGCACCTCATCGACCACCCCGACTGCTCGCTCGACGACCTCATGCGGCTGCTGCCGGGGCCGGACCTGCCCGGCGGCGGGCGGATCATCGGGCTGGACGGCATCCGCGACGCCTATCTCACCGGGCGCGGCACCTTCCGCACCCGGGCGACGGCCCGGGTCGAGTCGATCACGCCGCGGCGCAAGGGCATCGTCGTCACCGAGCTGCCCTATCTCGTCGGACCCGAGAAGGTCATCGAGAAGATCAAGGACCTCGTCAACGCCAAGAAGCTGCAAGGCATCTCGGACGTCAAGGACCTCACCGACCGCAAGCACGGTCTGCAGCTCGTCATCGAGGTCAAGAGCGGCTTCGTGCCCGAGGCGGTGCTCGAGGAGCTCTATCGGCTCACCCCGATGGAGGACTCCTTCGGCATCAACAACGTCGCCCTCGTCGAGGGCCAGCCGCGCACGCTCGGGCTCAAGGAGCTGCTGCAGGTCTACGTCGACTTCCGGCTCGGCGTGGTGCGTCGGCGCACCGAGCATCGGCTGGCCAAGCGCGAGGCGCGACTGCACCTCGTCGAGGGACTGCTCATCGCCATCCTCGACATCGACGAGGTCATCCAGGTCATCCGCAGCAGCGACACCGCCGAGGAGGCCCGCGGTCGGCTGATCGAGATCTTCGACCTCAGCGAGGCGCAGGCCGAGTACATCCTCGAGCTGCGCCTGCGGCGGCTGACGAAGTTCAGCCGGATCGAGCTCGAGCAGGAGAAGACCGACCTCGAGCGCGACATCGAGGCGCTGCGGGCCATCCTCGGCGACGCGCGGCTGCTGCGTCGCACCGTCTCCGACGAGCTCGCCGAGATCGCCAAGGCCCACGGCACACCGCGGCGGACCGTGCTGCTCGAGTCGGCGGGGGCGCCGGTCGTGCCGGCCTCGGCCGGCCGAGGCGCCGCCCTCGAGGTCACCGACGATCCGTGCTGGGTGTTGCTCTCCGCCACGGGCCTGCTCGCTCGCACGGCGAGCGCCGACCCGATCCCGAGCGAGGGGCGGCGGGCCCGGCACGATGCCATCACCGGAGCTGTGCGCACTAGTGTGAGAGGCGAATTCGGTGTTGTCACCAGTCGTGGGCGGATGGTCCGGCTGTCCGCGCTCGAGCTGCCCACCCTCGTGCCGACGAACGACGCGCCGTCGCTGTCGGGCGGCGCGCCGCTCGCGGCATACATCGATCTGACCAAGGGCGAGCGGCCGTTGACCCTCGCCTCCCTGGCTTCCGATGCGCCGCCCTTGGCTCTCGGCACCGCGGCCGGAGTCGTCAAGCGGGTCACTGCCGACCACCCGGCCAAGGGGTCGTGGGAGATCGTCGCGCTCAAGGACGGCGACGAGGTCGTCGGCGCCGCCGCGACGCCGAGCGAGGACGACGACCTGGTCTTCCTCACCACCGATGCCCAGCTGCTGCGCTTCCCGGCCGGACAGGTGCGCCCGCAGGGTCGCGCGGCGGGCGGCATGGCGGGAATCCGCTTGTCCCCCAAGGCTCGGGTGGTCTTCTTCGGTGTCGTCGACCCGACCCGCGAGGGCATCGTCGTCACGTCGAGCGGCACGTCGAGCGCCCTGCCCGGCACTCAGCCCGGCGCGCTCAAGGTGACCCCGTATGCCGAGTACCCCGCCAAGGGGCGCGGCACCGGCGGGGTGCGCTGCCACCGCTTCCTCAAGGGTGAGGACACCCTCGTGCTCGGCTGGGTCGGCTCGACGCCGGCCCGGGCCAGCGCGGCGGGCGGCGGGGCCATCGAGCTGCCCGCGGCGACCGGGCGGCGCGACGGATCGGGGGTCGCCGGCACGGCGGTCATTGCCGCGATCGCCGGCCCGGTCGACGACCGCGGCACGACGAACGCCGGCGTCGCGGGTGGGTCGAACGGCCCTACGGACCCGACCTCGACAGAGGACTCCGACACCCTCGAGCTCGGCTTCGAATGACGAGCCCCGTTGCCCCGCAGTCGTGCTCGGTTCAGCACGAGCAGGCGGGCACGAGCGCCTTCGGCACCGCACCGGTGGCGCGGTTCTGGGTCGTCCTTGAGCAGTCCGGTCCGTGGGGGCGGGTCGCGGCGACCGAGTCACGGCTGCCGGTGGAGATCGGCCGAGCTCTCGACGAGGCCTGTTCGGCGGCCGGCGGCCGGCTCAGTCTGGCCCGCAGCCCCAGCTCGCACGCCGATCGCCAGGTCGGCCCACGGCGAGCCTGGCTCGCGAGCGCCGGCCCAACGGGCTGGCTGCTCGGCGGCCAGATCGACTCTGCGGCAACGCTGCTCGACGTCGACTTCGGCGCGCTGGCGCGGGGAGACGTCGAGTCGGTCAGGGCCAGTGCCCCCTGGGCTGCCCCTGAGCCACCGATCCTGCTCGTGTGCACCAACGGCCGCCGCGACGTGTGCTGCGCGGCGCGAGGGCGGCCGGTCGCGCGGGCCGGCCACGCGGCATACCCAGGGCGGGTGTGGGAGGCGAGCCACACCGGCGGGCACCGATTCGCGCCCACCGGTGTCCTACTGCCCCACGGCCGGATGCTCGGGCGGCTCGACCTGGCGGACCCTGCGGCTGTGGTGCGGGCGGCCGATGCCGGGCAGCTGCCGGAGCACCTGCTCGGCCTGGTCCACGACCGAGGCTGCACCGCCTACTCGAGCCTCGCCCAGACCGCCGAGTCGGCGGTTCGCGCTGCATCCGGGCGGCTCGGACTGAGCGCCCTGAGGGTCGTCGACCTCGTGGTGCACGATGCCGAGCGGGCCTCGGCGACCGTCGACGACGCCGAGACCAGCTGGCGGGTCGAGCTCACCCGCGCGTCCCTGCCGCCGCTGCCGGCGTCCTGCGGGGGCGCTCCCGAGCCAGTGACGACCTGGCTGGTCAGGACGCTGGCGGAGACCGAGGAGTCGGCGTCCGGCGCCCCTGCCGACGGGTAACGATCCGGGCACGCCACGTTCAGACTCTTGACAGCCCCGGGGCAACACACCAGAGTGTAAGCGCTTCCACCACTGGAAGTCGGGAGCGCGTGAGTAATGTGCGCCCGGTAGGAACAGTTCACGGTGGAGCTGTTGCCACGGCAGCCGCTCCGTGACCCCAAGGGAGCACAGCCTTGCGGAAATCCACGGCAATGAAGACGCTCGCACTCGCGGGCGCGGTCGCCCTCACCTCGACGGCGTGCCTCAGCTCCGGCGGGTCCGGCGGCTCGGGCGGCGGCGCGACCGGCACCGCAGCCGGCCCGGGCAAGTCGACCGTCGAGGTCATGTATGGCTTCGGCAACGAGCAGGAGACGGCCTTCCAGAAGGACCTCAAGAAGTTCGCGGAGGCCAACGGCTTCCAGATCAAGTTCACCAAGGCCGGCTCGTGGGACACCGAGATCAACTTGCGTGTCTCGGGCGGCAACCCGCCGGACGTCGGCCTCTTCCCCCAGCCCGGCCTCATGTGTGACCTGGCCAAGCAGGGCAAGATCCTGGCCTACGACCAGGCGACCGTCGACACGGCCAAGACCACCCTCGTCCCTGGCTTCGTCGGCGCCGGCACCTGCCCGGACGGCAAGGTCTACGGTCTGCCCTCGGCGGTGAGCGTCAAGTCGCTGCTGTGGTATCACAAGCCCTCCTTCGAGGGCGCCGGCTACACCGTGCCGAAGACGCTCGACGAGATGGCCGCCCTCACCGACAAGATCAAGGCCGCCGGCAAGACCCCGTGGTGCATCGCCGCCGAGTCCGGCAACGCGACCGGTTGGCCGATCACCGACTGGATGGAGGACCTCGTCCTGCGCTTCGCCGGGCCGGAGAACTACGACAAGTGGGTCAAGGGCGAGCTGAAGTTCAACAGCCCGGAGATCAAGCCCGCCTTCGAGTACTTCCAGAAGATCGCCTTCACCGAGGGGAACGTCCTCGGTGGGACGAAGGCGATCGCGGCGACGAACTTCCAGACCGGCGGCAACTCGCTGTTCAGCAACCCGCCCGGCTGCTACCTGTTCAAGCAGGCGACCTTCATCGCCGGCAAGGGCGGCTTCCCCGACTCGATCCTGGCCAAGGCCGACACCGAGCTCGGTGTCGCCGCCTTCCCGGCCAAGGAGGCGGGCAACAACCCCGTGCTCACCGGTGGTGACCTCGCGACGGCCTTCAACAACGACGCCAACACCCTCAAGCTGCGCAACTTCATCGCCAGCAAGGACAACGGCGTCGAGGTCGGCAAGGCCGGCTACTTCTCGCCGCACAAGACCTTCGACGTGAGCCTCTACCCGAGCAAGATGCTGCAGACGATCGCCAAGGACGTGCTCTACTCCTCGACGGCCGCCCGCTTCGACGGCTCGGACCTCATGCCCGCCAAGGTCGGCGCCGGCACCTTCTGGACCGAGCCGATCAAGTGGATCAGCGGATCGCAGGATCTCAACACGACCCTGACGAACATCGACAACAGCTGGCCCACTCGCTGAGCGTGACAGCCCACTGACGCTGCGGGGGCGAGCGCCGCTCGCCCCCGCAGTGCTCACCCTCCGCACGCCGAGTTCTATCTCCTTTCGAGAGGTGCTCTCCCTTGGCCATCAAACTCATCAACGCCGTGCTCGCCATCGTCGGCGGCATCGGCGGCGCGATGATCCTGTTCTGGATCCTCAACAAGCTCGCCGAGTCGCTCAGGGGGAAGTGGGAGGACCGGGTCAAGCCGTGGATGTTCGCTGGCCCGGCGATCCTCGCGATCGGCACCTACCTCATCTTCCCGGCTCTGCAGACCATCCACGACTCCTTCGCCAACGACCAGACCACCGCCTACGTCGGGTTGAAGAACTACACAGACCTGTTGGGAGAGAAGGACTTCCGAAACGTCCTGGTCAACAACCTGCTCTGGATCATCATCGTGCCGGCGCTCACCGTGATCTTCGGACTCGGCGTCGCGGTCCTGGCCGACCGGCTGCAACCCCGCGCGGAGAAGCTCGCCAAGACGGTCATCTTCCTGCCGATGGCGATCTCGATGGTCGGCGCCGCGACGATCTGGCGCTCGATCTACGAGTACCAGCCGGTGGGGACCCCGCAGACCGGGCTGCTCAACGCGATCATGGGCCTCTTCGGCCGGGACCCGGTCTACTGGTACTCGGTCGACAACCTCAAGCTCAACAGCCTGCTGCTCATGGTCATCCTCATCTGGACCCAGGTGGGGTACTCGATGGTGCTGCTCTCCTCGGCGATCAAGGCCGTGCCGGAGGACACCATCGAGGCCGGCCGGATCGACGGCGCCGGCGAGAAGCGGATCTTCTTCTCCATCGTCGTGCCGCAGATCTGGCCCACCGTCGTCACGGTCTTCATCACCGTGCTCATCGGCGTCATGAAGGTCTTCGACGTCGTCTTCGTCACGACCAACGGCAACTACAACACCGACGTCGTCGGGCGGCGCTTCTACGCCGAGATGTTCACCTATCGCAACTTCGGGTATGCCGCGACGATCGTCGTGCTGCTCATGCTGGCGATCACGCCGGTGCTCGTCTACCAGGTGCGCCAGTTCCGGCGTGAGGAGGCCAACCGATGACCACGACGATCCAGCCCGGAGCCGGCACGCCAGACCGGCAGCCGGAGGGCAAGGACCTCGCCGACACGCCGCAGGTGATCCGGCACAGCAAGGCCAAGAGCGGCCCGGGCAGCGCGTCCCTGGGCGTGCGGATCGTCCTGCTGCTGCTGTGCCTGCTGTGGGTCGTGCCGGTCCTCGGCCTGCTCATCAGCTCGTTCCGCACCCGGGACGCGCAGTTCTCGTCCGGGTGGTGGTCGGCCATCGCCAACCCGCTGGACTTCACCCAGTGGACGATGAGCAACTACAGCCAGGTCCTCAGCGACAACCAGTCGGGCGTCAACATGGGCCAGGCGTTCGTCAACAGCCTCATCGTCACCATCCCGGCGACGGTCATCCCGATCCTCATCGCCGCCTTCGCGGCCTACGCCTTCACCTTCATGGAGTGGAAGGGCCGGGACATCGTCTTCGTCCTCATCGTCGGGCTCCTCGTCGTGCCCAACCAGGTGGCCCTACTGCCGATCCTCAAGCTCTACAACGCACTCGGGCTCAACGGGCAGTTCATCGCCGTCTGGCTGGCGCACATCGGATTCGGCATGCCGCTGGCCGTCTACATCCTGCGCAACTACATGGCCTCCCTGCCTCGGGCGGTCATCGAGTCGGCGAAGATCGACGGCGCCAGCCACTTCACGACCTTCTGGCGGCTCATCATGCCGATGTCCACCCCCGCGCTCGCGTCGTTCGCGATCTTCCAGTTCCTCTGGGTGTGGAACGACCTGCTCATCTCGCTCATCTTCCTCGGTCGCGGTGACAACACCATCGCCACGGTGGCGCTGCAGGGCATGCAGGGCCAGACCGGTCAGGGTCGCGAGCTCATCCCGTCGGCAGGCTTCGTCACGATCATCATCCCGATCCTCGTGTTCCTCTCGCTCCAGCGCTACTTCATCCGAGGGATGACCTCGGGCGCCGTCAAGGGCTGAGCCCGACCTCGATGACCGATCACCTCGCTGCGGCGGCTCCCGACACGGGGGCCGCCGCAGCGGCATACGCACACCTGCGCGGTGGTGGTGTCAGCCTGCTGGTCGACCTCGGCGGTGGGCTTCCCCAGCACGCCGGCATGCCGACCGTGCTGCACTGGGGGTCGGCTCTCCCGGACGAGCTCGACTGTGCGGCAGCGGCTCTGGCGCTGGCGCCGCCGATCCCCCATGCCGCCCCGGACACCCGCCTGCGCACTCCGCTCGTGCCGATGCCGGTCGACGGCTGGCGACTGCGTCCGTGGCTCGAGGGCTCGCGCGCCGACGGCACCGGGTGGTCGCCGCGTCTCGTGCTGCGGGCTCATGAGCATGCCGCGCCGGCCTGTCTGCGTCTCGAGCTCGCCGACGAGACGACGGGACTCGCGCTGGAGATCGACCTGCGGATCGACGAGCACGGGGTGCTGAGCATCGAGCAGACCCTCACCAACGAGGGCGACGAGGACTATCTGCTGGGTGGGCTGCGCGCGGCCCTGCCGCTGCCGAGTCGCGCGGACGAGCTGCTCGACCTCACCGGCAGATGGTGCCGGGAACGCGCGCCACAGCGGCATCGGCTGGCGCTCGGGTCGTGGGTCCGGGAGGGCCGGCGTGGTCGCACCGGTCACGACTCCCCCACCGTGCTGGTCGCCGGCACCCCGGATTTCGGCTTCCGGCATGGCGAGGTCTGGGCCGTTCACCACGCCTGGTCCGGCCAGTCGACCTACCTCGCCGAGCGCAGCCCGGTCGGGCTGGCTCAGCTCAGCGCGGGCGAGCGGCTCGAGGCCGGCGAGGTGCGCCTCGCGCCCGGCGAGTCCTATGGCGCGCCAGCGGTGCTCGCGGCATACAGCGCTGCGGGCCTGGACGGGCTCGCCGCCTGCTGGCACGGCCGCGTTCGCGCTCGAGCGGGCCATCCGCAGACTCCGCGCAAGGTCATCCTCAACACGTGGGAGGCGGTCTACTTCAACCACCGGCTCGATCGGCTGACCGCGCTCGCCGACGTGGCGGCCCGGGTCGGCGTCGAGCGCTTCGTCCTCGACGACGGCTGGTTCGGCGGCCGCCGCGACGACACCCGCGGGCTCGGCGACTGGGTGGTCGCCGCGGACGTGTGGCCCGACGGGCTCGCACCCCTCATCGAGCACGTCACCGGGCTCGGCATGGAGTTCGGCATCTGGGTCGAGCCCGAGATGGTCAACCCGGACTCGGACCTGTTCCGTGCCCACCCCGAGTGGATGCTGCAGGTGCCTGGCCGCACTCCCACCACCTGGCGATCGCAGCATGTGCTCGACCTGGCGAACGAGGCGTGCTTCGACCACCTGCTGGAGCGGCTCGACCGGTTGCTCGCCGACCACGAGATCGGCTATCTCAAGTGGGACCACAACCGCGATCTCGTCGATCCCGGCCACGACGGCGGGCGTCCCGGCGTCCGAGCCCAGACGCTGGCGCTCTACCGGCTGCTCGACGAGCTGCGCGCGCGGCATCCAGGAGTCGAGATCGAGACCTGTGCCTCCGGCGGGGGTCGGGTCGACCTCGGCATCCTCGCCCGCACCGACCGGGTGTGGGCCTCGGACACCATCGACCCACTGGAGCGCCAGCAGATCCAACGCTGGACCCAGCTGCTGCTGCCGCCGGAGCTCGTTGGGGCGCACATCGCCTCGGATGTCTCGCACACGACCGGGCGGCGGCACTCCCTCGCCTTCCGCTCGGCCACGGCCCTCTTCGGCCACCTCGGCATCGAGTGGGACCTCACGACGCTCGACGGCGCCCGGCTCGAGGCGCTGGCTCGCGACGTCGCGGCATACCGACGGCTGCGACCGCTGCTGCACGGCGGCCGGGTCGTCAACGGCGACCATCTCGACCCGAGCAGCCAGCTGCACGGGGTGGTCGCCCACGACGGGGGCCACGCGGTGTTCTCCTACGTCCAGCTGAGCAGCTCGCCGTTCGAGCTGCCGCCGGCCGTGCCCCTGCCCGGGTTGACGGAGCAGACCCGGTACCGGGTCGAGGTGCTGCCCCTCGGCGGCGGGCCCGGCGCCCAGCAGATCGCCGGACCGCCGTGGATCGCGGACGGGCTGATCGCCGACGGCGCTTCCCTGGGTCGGATCGGGCTGCGAACGCCCGTGTTGCACCCTGAGCAGGCGCTGGTGATCGAGCTGACCGAGGTCAGGGACGGAGCGTCGTGAGGAGGGTGGGTTGGCGATGAGGATCGGACACAACCGGGGCAGAGCCCGGCGATCGGGCGACTTCGGTGGGTGGCTCAACTACCCTGCTGATCAGGTGCCCCTGCGGCGCGCGTCCGGCGTCGCGCAGGTCCCGGAGCCGGAGGCCGAGCTGTGAGCCAACCCACGATCACCGATGTCGCGCTGGCGGCTGGGGTGTCGGTCGCCACGGTGTCGCGCGCCTTGCGGGGACTGGACAAGGTGCATCCTGAGACGCGCGAGCGAGTGCTGCGCGCGGCTGCCGAGCTGGACTACATCGCGAGCCCCACCGCGTCGGGCTTGGCCTCCGGCCGCACCAGACTGATCGGCATCATCACGCCGTTCATGGCGCGCTGGTTCTTCACCGAGATGATGAGCGCCATCGAGAAGACGGTGCGGGTTCAGCAGCATCACATCCTGCTCATGGACCTCGAGGAGCCGGAGACGGTCGGCCGGCTCTCGCTGACCCAGGGGATGATGTTCAAGCGGATCGACGGCCTGATCGTCATCAACGTCGAGATGCAGGAGCCGGAGCGGGACCTTGTCGCGCGACTGGGGCTGCCGGTCGTGTCGGTCGGCAGCCGGGTCGACCAGTTCCCGGTGGTCGGCATCGACGACGTGGGGTGCGCCCGGCTGGCGGCCGAGCACCTCATCGGTCTCGGCCACCGCCGGATCGCCTACATTGGCCGGGCCCGGTCGGAGTCGGCGCATCGACAGACGCCGCAGGACCGGCTCCGCGGCTTCCACGACGCACTGGCCGCGCACGGACTCGACGTGCCCGACGGCTGGGTCCTGGAGTCCGACTGGAGCGCCGCCGACGCCAAGGCGGGCGCGCTGGGCCTGCTTTCGCGGCCGGATCGGCCCACCGCTGTCCTTGCCGCCTCGGACGAGATGGCCCTTGGGGTGATCGGCGCGGCGCGGGACCTCGGCATCGACGTGCCGGGCGACCTCTCCGTCGTCGGCATCGACGACCACGACATGGCCCGGGTCTTCGGCTTGACGACGGTGCGCCAGGACGTGCGCGCCCAGGGTGCCGCGGCGGCGACGGCACTGCTCGCCCAGCTCGGGCTGGCCGACCCCGACGAGGCGCGCGACCACACCGTGCCGGTGGAGCTCGTCGAGCGCTCCTCGACCGCCCCACCCGGCCCCTGACCGGACGGCAGGCGCGGCCAGCCGGTTGATCGCGTGGCAGGGCCGGGTTGACCCGATCGTCCGGGTATGCCGCGGATGCCGTGCTCGCGGATATCGGATGCTCCAGCACCGCCCTGATCCTGGTGCAACCAACGGATGCCCCAGTTCTGCCGCGATCCTGGTGCAACCGTGGATGCACCAGCTCTGCCCCGATCCCGGTGCAACCGTGGATGCACCAGAAGGCGTCCCCGTGTGACGCATCCGTTCGTTGCATCAGGATTGCAGGAAGTCGGGAGCATCCGATATCCGCGTGAGCCACCCACCGGCCCCGGCGGCCCAGAGCCTTGCGCCGGCGGCGGCCCGCCAGCTCAGCCGGCCCGCCCCCAGCTCAGCCGGCCCGCCTCACCAGGGCTTGTCGACCGACGGACCCGACGGGCTTCCGCCGTTGGCGGGGTTTTGCTGACCGTCCGGGCCCTGCTGGGCGCGCTGCTGCTGGTTCTGATCGGTCTTGGTGTCCAACTGGTCACCCTTGGCGTCCTGCTGGGCCTTCTGCTCCGGGGTCTGCTGGTCGCCCTGCTGTTGCTGCTGCGGGTTGAGCTTCTGCTCGGCCCGCTTCTTCGCGTTCTCGCCCTTCTGGCCGGCCCCGTCCGCCGGCGGCTGGTCACACTCAGGCGGGGTGGCGGTGCGGACGTCGATGACTCGCTGCCAATAGGCCCCCGCGGCCTGCCCGTCGCCCGACGCCTTCGCCGCGTCGCCGAGCTTCTCCAGGGACAGTGCGAGGTTGACCCGGATCTGGCACGAGTCGACCGAGGTCGGCGGCGCCAGCGCCAGCGCCTCCTCGAAGCTGGCCCGCGCCTGGTCGAAGTCACCGGCCACGACGAAGTAGTCTCCCCGCGCGAACGGCGCCTTGTGCCGCTCGACGACATTGACGAACGACATCGTGTCCGCCGCCGACCGGACCCGCTCGGCGTTGAGGGCGTACCACCCGTCGAGCGCCTCGCGGGCGGCATTCGACATGACGAGCAGCTTCACCGCGATGAGCACGGCCACCAGGACCGGCACGATCGACCAGCCGATGAGGCGTCGCCGAATGGCCAGCCGGGTCGCCTTGGCCTCCCTCGGCTCAGGCGGCAGCGCCGGTCGAGCCGAGCGGACCGCGGACACCGCCCGCTGGCCCCACGTGCGCTTCGGAGCCGCCGCCGGTGGGGTATGCCGCGGCGCCAACGTGGTGCTCATCGGGCCACCTCCTGTGGGGAACGGGTCTCGGGCTGGGTCTCTGGCTGGGTCTGGTTCTTGGTCTGAGGTGCCGCCCGCTGGCCGGTCGCTCCCTGCGATCGGCGCCCGCCACGCGGAGCACCTGGACGCCGCAGCTCCCATAACGCCGACAGGGCGAGCCCGACCTCCCAGGCGAGCAGCGCGGCTGCGGCGAGCAGCGGAATCCAGTAGTACTCGATCCGCGCCCCACCGGTCAGCGGGCCGTCGGCTCCCGGCGAGAGACGGTCCAGGCCGGTGAGGTCGACCTTGTCGACGATGCCGGTCACCGCGTCGCCGGGGTTGCGCTTGAGATAGGGCACGCCCAGCTGGCCGGCAATGTCGGCCAGCCGCGCCTCGTCGATGACCGAGCGCGCCGGCTGACCGGACTTGTCGGTCAGATAGCGAGCCCGGCTCGACGGCACCCCGGTCTCGCGCATCTGGCCGCCAGCGCTCGTGCCGTAGCCGAGCACCATGCCACCGTTGACGAGGGACCGGTCAACCCCCATCGGCTCCGGGCCCTTGGCCGAGGTCTGCTCGCCGTCGCCGAGGTAGAAGACCAAGCGGGCCCGCTCCGGATGCCGACTTTGCGCCAGCGCGAGCACCTCCTGCAGCTTCGGCCCGGCGATCGTCACGCTGCTGCCGCGCGACCACGCCGACGTCTCGGGCAGCAGGGTGTCGGCAGCTGACGCGAGCGCCGCGCCGTCGGAGGTGAGCGGCATCCGCAACACGGCATCCCGGTCGAAGGAGATGAGCGCGAACCGCGCCCCCGCCATCCGTCCGGAGATCGCCTTGATGTCCTCGCGCATCCCCTCGAGACGGGGCCGCCCGTCGTAGTCCTCGGCGACCGACGACACGGTCGTGTCGACGACGAAGAAGACGTTGAGGTCGGACGCGCTGGCCCGCACCCCGAGCCCGCCCGGCACGCCCGGGCGCAGCGCGGCGGCCAGCACCAGGAGCACGAGCAGCGAACGACGCAACCGCCCGAGCAGCGACGGGGTCGCTCCCCCGGGCTGCGGCCACCAGATGAGGGCGGCCGCCGCCAGCACGGCGAGCACGATGGTCGCGGGCGCTGCGATAGGGACCAGGCTCATGCCCGCCACCTCCGCCGGGTCGCCAGCAGCAGCAGCGCAGCCACGGCGGTCCAGGTGATGGCGTTCTCAGGGACGTCGTGGATCAGCGTGATCGGTGCACCCGGAATCCGGCCGGCCTCGCGGGCGGTGACGGCCGCAAGGATCCGGCTCACCGCCTCGTTGGACTTCAACGGGTAGTAGAGCCCGCCGGAGTCCTCGCACACCGTGCGCATCTCGGTCGACTGCGGTCCACCGTTCTGATGCGCCGGGTTGATGCCGTAGATCTGGATGTCCCGTTCCTTGGCCATCTGGCCGCCCTCGGGGAGGGTGAAGATCGTCTTGCCCATCGTGTAGTTGTCGGTGGCCAGGATGACCGAGCGGGCCCGCTTCTTGTCGGTGTTGTCGAAGCTGCGCACACAGGTGGCCAGGCCGTCGCCGATGAGCGAGCTGCCGGCACCGTTCATCGTGCCCGCGTAGTAGCGCCGGTCGTAGCCGTTGAACGCCCGCTCGGCCTCGGCGAGCTGCTCGTCGATGAAGTCGTAGTCATCGGTGAGCGGGAACAGCGGCACCGCCGAGGAGTTAAAGATGATCATCGACAGCCGCTCGCCCTTGAAGCCCTTGGCCAGCTCGCGGAAGGTCGCGACGATGTCCGCATCCGCGTCGACCATCGACCCCGAGACGTCGAGGCACAGCACGACGTCGCGGTTGGCCTTCTCCGGGTTGACGACCGTCGTCGCGACCGGACGGGCTGCCGCGAGCACGGCCAGGACGACGACGAGCGCGGCGGCCGCGGCATACCCGATCGTCACGAGGCGGTGCAGCCACAGGGCATGCACGTACTCCGGCAGGGCGGTGAGGACAGACGTGTTGGCCAGGTGCACGTTGGGCGTCTGGCGGCGGCGCCGCCAGACGAGGAAGACGACGAGCGCGATGAGGGCCGCAGCGCCGAGCGCCCACGGGATGATCTCGGGCTGTCTCAGTGCCATGCGGCCACCACCGCCTTGGCCGCCTCGGCTGCGGGCCGGATCGGGCGGGCCGGATCGGGCCCGAACTCCCCCGGATAGAGCTGGTGGACGACCTGCGAGACGTGCGCCATCCGAGGCCCGCTGCGACCCAGCTCGGAGAGCGTCATCGTCTGGGCCGTGGTGCCGGAGACCTGGTCGACGAAGCCGCGCACGGTGCGGCTGAGCTCCTGATGTGCCTCACGCACGTCGAGGACGCCGTTCTCGGCCTGCCAGACCAGCCGGTCGATGGTGGCCATCGTGTCGTGCTTGGCCCGCACCATGATCCAGCCCGGCGGCGGCGCCAACGGCGCCGGCGGGGTGCGTGGCACGGCCCGGCGGGTCGACCACCACACGAAGGCGATCCAGCCGAGCACCCCGATCAGCAGCAGCACGGCGAGGATGGTCCACCAGACGCTGTAGGTCATCGGCGGGTAGAACGGGTCGTCAGTGCGCACGGCGACGCTGCCTCTCCAGCAGGGTGAACACGGTGGACACCGCCGCCGACGTCGAGCCGACCCAGGCTCGGGTGATCGCGAGCGCGCCGAGCTGGGCGTCCAGCGCCTGCCGACGCGCGTCGGCGGCCTCGAGATAGGCCGTCTGCAAGCGCCCTCCACCCCGCACCGCGGCGGGCAGCAGGCTGCCGTCGCTGACCTCCTGGGCGGCGCGACGCACCTGGTATGCCGTGGGGTCGGCGTCGATGACGCTCACCCAGAGGATCTCGTGCTGGGCGTGGATGCGCCGCAGCAGGGCGGTGTCGTCCTCGGTGAGGGCGGCGTCGTCGGACACGACGAGCACGAGGCAGCGCTTGGTGACGTGATCGGCGAGATAGCGCAGCTGGTCGGCGAACCGGCTGGGCCCGGCGTCGAGCGTGCACGACCGGTCGATCGCCCGCAGCAGCCGCTCGAGGTGCGCCTCGGTGCCCTTGGCCTCGTGCAGCCGACTGCCGGTGGCGTCGCCCTCGACCAGCCCGACGTGGTCGCCGTGCCGGACCGCGAGATAGGCGAGCATCCCGGCGACGAGGATCGCGACGCTCTTCTTCGGCTCGCCGGACTCGGCCACGGCGGCCATCGAGCGGCCGGTGTCGACGACGAGCAGCACGGTCTGCTTGCGGGTGGCGACGTAGCGCTTGACCAGCGGCGACCCGTGTCGCGCCGTCGCCTTCCAGTCGATGTCACGGATCTCGTCGCCCGGGACGTACTCGCGCAGATCGTCGTAGTCGAGGCTGCGGCCGCGGAAGACCGACGCGTACTCACCGTCGAGCAGCCCCCAGGTGCGGCGGTGCGCGACGATGAACAGCTTGGTCTTGACCTTCGCGAGCAGCGATGCCATGAGCGTGACCCCTGTGATCCGGTATGCCGCGTGGCCCGGTCAGGGGGTGCGGACCGCCGCGACGACCGCGTCGACGACCCGCTCGACCGGCACGTCGTCGGCGACCGCCTCGAAGCCGAGGATGATCCGGTGTCGCAGCACCCGGTGGGCGAGGGCCTTGATGTCGTCGGGAACGACGTGGTCGCGCCCGGCGAGCAGGGCCCGGGCCCGCCCGGCCTGGGCGAAGGCGATCGAGGCGCGCGGGCTGGCGCCGTACTCGACGTAGGGCGCGATCGCCGGGTCGAGGTACTCCTTGGCGTGCCGAGTGACGTAGGCCAGCCCCACGGCATACCGGATGACCGTGGGGTCGAGGTAGACGTCGCGCACGAGTCCCTGCAGGCGGCTGATGTCGGCGAGCGTCACGACCGACTGCTGCTCGGCGAGGTAGACGCCGGCATCGATCCGCCGAACCACCTCGGCCTCCTCCTCGAGGGTGGGGTAGTCGAGGACGTCCTTGAGCATGAACCGGTCGAGCTGGGCCTCGGGCAGCACGTAGGTGCCCTCCTGCTCGATGGGGTTCTGGGTGGCCAGCACGAGGAAGGGCTCGGGCAGCGGGTAGATCTGCCCGCCGATCGAGGTCTGCCGCTCCTGCATCGCCTCGAGCATCGCCGACTGGGTCTTGGCCGAGCTGCGGTTGATCTCGTCGAGCAGCACGAGGTTGGCGTGCACCGGGCCAAGGCGGGTCTCGAACTTGGCCGTCGTCACGTCGTAGACCTGGGTGCCGACGATGTCGCTGGGCAGCAGGTCGGGGGTGCACTGGATCCGCTTGAACGAGCCGCCCACCGCGCGCGAGAGGGTGGCCGCGGCCGTCGTCTTGGCCAGACCGGGCACCGACTCGAGCAGGATGTGCCCACCGGTCACCAGGCCGAGCATGAGGGTCTCCTGCAGCCGCTGCTGGCCGACGACCCGCTCCTCGAAGGCCTTGGAGATCGTGTGCATCGTCGCCCGCGCCCAGGCCATGTCCTCGTCGGAGATCGGGGAGACCCGCGGCCGGACGTCGACGCCACCCTGCTGCTGGCGCTGTGCCTCGTATGCCGCGTGCTCACTGCCCGGGGGCGGGCCAGCCGGCGCCTGGCCCTGCGGGTGGGCCGGTGGCGGCGCCCCCCAGGGACCCGCCGGCGGACCGGGTGGCATGGGCGGCATCGGCTGGGTCATCTGCTCCCCTGGGTGTGGCTGGTCAGTGCGGCGGGCGGCTGCGCTCTCCCCGCAGCCGCCCGCACCAGGGTAGACGTCCGACCGGAGCCCCGAGTTCCCCCGCTCGGGCAGATCCTGCGCATCCGGTGCGACTGCGGCTGCTCAGGCGTCGATCCGGCCCCGGTCCAGCGCCGCGGCCGACTCGATGATGAAGTCCTTGCGCGGCGCGACGTCGTTGCCCATGAGCAGGTCGAAGACCCCCGCAGCCAGGGTCGCAGCCTCCTCGGTCTCGCCGAGGGTGACCCGGCGCAAGGTGCGGTGGCGGGGGTCCATCGTCGTCTCGGCGAGCTGGTCGGCGTCCATCTCCCCCAGTCCCTTGTAGCGCTGGGGTGGCTCCTTGATCCGCCGGCCCTTCTTCTCCAGGGCGGCGCGGGTTTGACGCATCTGCGCCTCGCTGTAGGTGTAGACGTACTCGTTCTTCTTTCCCGGCCCACCGACGACCTCGAGCCGGTGCAGCGGCGGCATCGCGGCATACACCCGGCCGTGCTCGATGAGCGGGCGCATGTATTTGAAGAACAGGGTGAGCAGCAGGGTCCGAATGTGCGCGCCGTCGACGTCGGCGTCGCTCATCACGATGACCTTGCCGTAGCGCGCGGCGTCGATGTCGAAGGATCGCCCCGAGCCGGCCCCGATGACCTGGATGATCGCCGCGCACTCGGCGTTCTTGAGCATGTCGGCGACCGAGGCCTTCTGGACGTTGAGGATCTTGCCCCGGATCGGCAGCAGCGCCTGGTAGTCGCTGGAGCGGGCCAGCTTGGCGGTGCCAAGGGCGCTGTCCCCCTCGACGATGAACAGCTCGCTGCGGGCGACGTCGTGGGTGCGGCAGTCGGCGAGCTTGGCCGGCAGGGTCGAGGACTCCAGCGCCGTCTTGCGCCGCTGGGTCTCCTTGTGCTGGCGCGCCGAGATGCGCGCCTTCATCTCGGAGACGAC
The DNA here is from genome assembly GCA_035448065.1 of Dermatophilaceae bacterium. Classification (GTDB taxonomy): domain Bacteria; phylum Actinomycetota; class Actinomycetes; order Actinomycetales; family Dermatophilaceae; genus Phosphoribacter. The sequence goes on along the minus strand of DAOTIG010000020.1, from coordinate 7,706 downwards.
CTTCTCGAGGATGAGGGCGGCGTGCGCCTTCTCCTCCCGGCGAGTCGAGGTGAGCTTGGCGGTCAGCTCCTGCTCCACGATCCGGGCGACGATGGCCCGCACCGCGGGAGTGCCGAGGATCTCCTTGGTCTGGCTCTCGAACTGTGGCTCGGCCAGCCGCACGGTGACCACCGCGGTGAGCCCGGCGAGGATGTCGTCCTTGTCGACCTTGTCGGTGCCGACCTTGAGTCGGCGGGCGTTGGTCTCGAGCTGCTTGCGGAAGACCTTGAGCAGCGCCTGGTCGAAGCCCTGCTGATGGGTGCCGCCCTTGGTCGTCGCGATGACGTTGACGAAGGAGCTGACGACCGAGTCGTAGCCGGTGCCCCAGCGCAGCGCGACGTCGACGCCGCACTCGCGCTCGACCTCGGTCGGCACCATGTGGCCCTTGTCGTCGAGCACCGGCACCGTCTCGGTGAACGGAGCCGCGCCGGTGAGCCGCCACACCGAGCTCACCGCCGGGTCCGGGGCGAGGAACTCGACGAACTCGCTGATCCCGCCGGTGTGCCGGAAGCTGCGCTCGTATGCCGCCTCGCCGGCCGCCGTGGGCCGCAGGTCGCGGACGACGAGCTCGAGGCCCGGCACGAGGAAGGAGGTCTGCCGGGCCCGGGTCTCGAGCTCCTCGAGGACGACCGCGGTGCCCTTGAGGAAGATCTGCGGGTCGGGCCAGAACCGGACCCGGGTGCCGGTCACCCCGCGCGGGGCCTTGCCGATCACGGCCAGCTCGGAGCCGGTCTCGTATGCCGTGAACGGCGCGTCGGGCGAGTGCGGCCCGGCCGGGTCGCGGAAGACGCCCGGCTCGCCGCGGCGGAAGCTCATCGCATAGGTCTTGCCGCCCCGGTCCACCTCGCAGTCCAGCCGGCTGGAGAGGGCATTGACGACCGAGGCGCCGACCCCGTGCAGGCCACCGGAGGCGGCATACGCACCGCCACCGAACTTGCCGCCGCCGTGCAGCTTGGTGAAGACGAGCTCGACCCCGGTGAGACCCGAGCGAGGCTCGACGTCGACCGGGATGCCGCGACCGTTGTCGTGGATCTCGATCGACCCCTCGGCCCCGATGGTGACGACGATCCGGTCGCAGTCGGCGTTGAGCGCCTCATCGACGGCGTTGTCGATGATCTCCCACACGCAATGCATGAGACCGCGCTGGTCGGTGGAGCCGATGTACATGCCCGGACGCTTGCGCACGGCATCGAGGCCCTCGAGGACCTGCAGGTGCCGAGCGGTGTAGCTCGGGGCGCCGTCGCTCGATCGGGTGCTGCTGCGTGCTGCCACTGCCGTCCTCGGTTCTGCGGGGGGATGCGCCCCGAGGCTATCTGCTCCCCCGGACAGCCGAGGGGCCGCTCGTCCGCGTGTCTTGTTTCGGCAACCAATCCGACCCGGGAAGAGGCTCTCGTGCTTGACTGTTGCAACCGGCACGTCCCGTGGAACGTCTTCGGGACATGGCACGAGAGATGAGAAGGCTGACGTGAACGCAACTCTGGCCCCCAGCCTCAGCGCCGCAGACCGCTGCGACCGCTGCGGCGCGCAGGCCTACATTCGCGCCCGCCTTGTGAACGGGGGCGAGCTGTACTTCTGCGCCCACCACGGCCGGCAGCACCTGCCCAAGCTGGCCGATCAGGCGAGCGAGATCCACGACGAGACCGACCGACTCACGGTACGCGCCGAGGAGAGCACCGGGCTGCGGTGACCCGATGATCGGCTCGACCTGGGCCATCGGCCTGCTCATGCTCGTCGGCTTGGTCGGCATCGTCGTGCCGGTCGTGCCTGGTCTGGCGATCACGGTGCTCGCCACCGGCATCTGGGCCTTCGACCACCCGGACCCCAAGGCGTGGATCGTCTTCGGCGTCGCGCTCGCCATCTACCTCGCCGGGGTGGCGCTGCAATATCTGCTGCCCGGCCGGCGGATGCGCGAGCGCGGCGTGACCACCCGCACCATGCTGCTCGCGGTGCTGCTGGGCATCGTCGGCTTCTTCGTCATCCCGGTCGTGGGGGCGATCCTCGGCTTCGTGCTCGGCATCTTCCTCGTCGAGCTGTCCCGGGCGCGGGACTCGCGGGCCGCGTGGGCGTCGACCAAGGTGGCGCTCGGAGCGGTGCTGCACTCGATGGGCATCGAGCTGCTGGCCGGGATCGGGATCCTCACGACGTGGATCATCGGACTGCTCACCCTTGGTCCGGTGAGCTGACGGACGACACGCGAGCGGGCGGCATACCCATCGGTATGCCGCCCGCTCGCGTGGTCAGCTGTTCGCGTCGCTCAGGACTGGTCGCCCTCGCGCTTGTCCCACCGACGCTCGAAGCGCTTGAGCACGTCACCCTTGGCCTTGGGCGCCGGGCGGTGGGCGGGCTGCTCGTCGGCGGGGCGGGCCGGAGCGAAGCCGTAGACGGCCACCCCGACCATCGCGAGGAAGCCGACAGCGCCGAGCCAGATCTGCTGGTTGAGCACGCCGAGCAGGACCAGGCCGAGGCCGAGCAGCACGCCGACGACACCGATGAGCAGCCGACGCCGGCTCCGGCTGGCGCTCTGGGTGCGGATCCGGGAGGCGAACCGCGGGTCCTCCGCATAGAGGGCCTGCTCCATCTGCTCGAGCAGCTTCTGCTCGCGCTCGGAGAGTGCCACGATCCACCCCTTTCGCGGGTCAGGTGCCTCACATCGTCGAGTCACCCGCTGACGTGTCTCACGGTGAACGGACCACGATGTCGGCGGATTCCCCACGGCCGCGCCGTTCGGTTGGAGACCTCGTCTTCAGGATAAGACCCTCACGGCATTCTGGATACCCGAGTCTCGCGAAGATCAACCGTCAGACGGGGGATCCGCCGGACGGGTGCGATCGGTGGGGCGGGTGCGCTGGGTGGGACGCAGGATGCGCGGAGCACCATCGCGCGGGTCGGCCGGCGGCTCGGCCACGGGGTCGGCGCCGGGGGCGGCCCGGGGGTCGGATCCGGAGGCGAACCGGGGGTCGGATCCGGAGGCGACCCGGCGGTCGGAGACGGAGGCTGACCGGGCCGGGCGGCCCTCGGACACCAGGGCAGCCGGGCGGACGGCGCCGGCACCGAAGCGAGCGCTGGCCCGGTCGACGGCCCGGTCGGCGTCGCGCCAGCCGGTCTCGGGCTCGTCGAGGCGAGGCTGCCGAGGAGCACCGGCAGCCTCGACGAGGCCCTCGAGCCGCACTCCGACCAGCCGGATCCGGGCCCGCTGCAAGCCGAGCGAGTCGTAGAGCGCCCGGGCGGCGGCATAGATGTCCCGCGACACGTCGGTGCTCTCCCGCAGGGTCCGCGACCGGGTGATCGTCGTGAAGTCGGCGAATCGGACCGTGATCGTCACGGTGCGCCCGACCATCCCGGCCGCCCGGACCCGAGCTGCGGTGCGATCGGCCATCCGCAGCAGCTCGCGATGGATGAGGACCGGGTCGTCGAGGTCGGCGGCGAAGGTCTCGTTGGAGCCGATGCTCTTCTCCCGGGTCTCGGGCACGACCCGGCGCTCGTCCCGCCCCCAGGCGAGGTCGTGAAGGTGGGCGCCCGAGGCGTCGCCGAGGGCTCGGCGCAGGGTGTCGACCGGAGTGTGCGCGATGTCGGCCACGGTGCGCAGACCGAGCCGGTGCAGCGCCTCCTCGGTGCGCTCCCCCACCCCCCACAGGGCGCCGACCGGCAGCTGGTGCAGGAAGTCGACGACCTCGTCGACCGGCACGACGAGCAGGCCGTCGGGCTTGGCCAGGCCGGAGGCGAGCTTGGCGACGAACTTCGTGGGCGCGACACCGACCGAGCAGGTGACGCCCTGCTCGTCGGCGATGGTGTCGCGCAACAGCTGGGCGATCCGGGCCGGGGGGCCGAGCCGGCGGATCGCCCCCGCGACGTCGAGGAAGGCCTCGTCGAGCGAGAGCGGCTCGACCTGGTCGGTGACCGAGTGGAAGGTCTCCATGACGGCGCGGGAGACCGCGGCATACCGGTCGTGGTCAGGGCGGATGACGGTGGCCTGCGGGCACAGCCGGCGGGCCCGGGCCATCGGCATCGCCGAGGTGACGCCGAAGGCGCGGGCCTCGTAGGTCGCCGAGAGGACGACCGAGCGGCCGCCGCCGCCGATGATGACCGGGGTGCCGCGCAGGTGTGGGTGCTCGAGCAGGGACACCGAGGCATAGAAGGCGTCCATGTCGACGTGCAGGACGGTGCACCCGGTGTCGTCCGGTGGGCCGGTGGCGGACCGGGGTGGGGGGCGGTACTGGCGGCGGCTCATCGGCTCGGCCCGGGTCGTGGCGGTCTCGGGCGGTGCCGGTCAGGGACGGCGGGCCAGCAGGTGCAGGCCGGCGCCGAGCTCGCCGAGCAGCGGGTATGCCGGGTGGCCGGCAAGCGCCTCCTCGAGGGCGAGCAGCTCGGCCCGGCCGCTGTCGGTGTCGACGACCGCGGGGGGCACCAGGTCGGCGAGCAGCCGCACGCCGTGCCAGTGCTCGACGGTGAGCCCGGCCTGCTCGACGAGCGTCCGCAGCCCGGCGAGGTCGAAGCGGCGGGGCAGCGGGTCGTGTGCCCCCCACCGCGCATCGGGGCTGGTGAGGGCCCGGTGGGCCTGGCCGAGCTCGCCGGCCAGGGCCCGGGCCAGCACGGCGGCGAGCCGCCCGGCGACGAGCAGCGAGACGTGGCCGCCGGGCACGAGGGCGCCGGCGATCGCGGTGAGCGTGGCGGCGGGGTCGTCGACGACCTCGAGGACGCCGTGGCAGCAGACCAGGTCGAAGCCGGTATGCCGCCGCTCCGCTGGCCCGTCGGTGCCGGCGGTGTCGTCGGTGCCGGTGGTGTCGTCGGTGCCGGTGGTGTCGTCGGTGCCTGCGGTGTCGTCGGTGCCTGCGGTGTCGTCGGTGCCTGCGGTGTCGTCGGTGTCGGTGGCGGCCCCGTCCCGGTCTGTGGCCGCGGCGGCTGCGCCCCGGTCGACGTCTGCGGGCTGGGCCGGTCGGGGCAGCTGGGCGAGGGCCTCGGTGAGGGTGTCGGCGTCGCCCTGGACGGCGTGCACCCGGTCGGCGACCCCGGCGTCGGCGGCGCGGCGCTGGAGGGCGGCGAGAGCGTCGGGGCTGGGGTCGACGACGGCGACCTGGGCGACGACGTGGGGGCCGAGCTCGGCGATGGGGACGGCGAGCTCGCCGGTGCCGCCGCCGAGGTCGAGCACCCGCAGCGGTCGGCCGCTGCGGGCGGCCTGCTCGTGCAGGCCGGCGCGGACCGTGGCCCACACGGCGGCGGTGCGCACGGCGCGGCCGGCGCGGGCGCTGCGCTGCATCTCGGGCACGGCCTCACCCTAGTGCCCCGAGCTGCCCGGGCTGGCGTGCCACAGCTTGCGTGGAGCACGGCCGTCGGTGGCCTCGCCGGGAGGCTTGACGTCGGCATACACCGACTGGCGATAGCCGCTGGCGTGGACGAGCACCGGGCGTCCACCGGGGGTGCCAGGGCCCGGGGCGACCGGGCGACGGCCACCGCCCATGCCGCCGGCCCGGCTGCTCGTGCCGGCCCGGCTCGGGTCGTCAGCCCGTGCGGCCGGCTGGGCCGGGCGATCGGCGGGCGGGATCCGGGCCGCCCACGGCGGTGGGGCCGGTCGGTCGTCACGGTCGCCGGCGGGCAGGCCGTCGGCACCGTGGGTCGTGTGGTCGTAGGCCTGCTGGGACCAGTCGGGGTCGCCGGGCGCGTCGGCGGCCGGCGCGGCATAGGGCTGGGCGAGGGCGGCGGCACCGGCAGCGGCCCGCTCGTGCGCGGCGGCGTCGGCGGCGGCCAGGGCCTCGAGCAGTGCCGGGCGCCCCCCGGCGGCGAAGGCCTCCCACAGCCCGGAGAGCTCCCACGCGCCGGTGGCGCGCAGCGAGATGCCGCGTCGGCCGGTGCGCCGGACGATGCCGCGGACGAGCAGCAGCCAGGAGTGGAACACCGTTGTGGCGTAAGGGCCTTGGACGTCCTCGAAGAAGGTGGAGTCGGAGGGGCCGGTGCCGTCGTCGAGGGTGAGGAAGACGACCCGACGGCCGGAGCGGATGGGCGGGGTCTGAGTGGCCACCTTGACCCCGGCGACCCAGACCTCGCTGCGGTTGCGGGCCGAGAGCAGGTCTCGGGAGCGGGTGACGCCGAGCGCGTCGAGCATCGGCAGATAGGGGTCGACGACGTGGGCGCTCGCGTCGAGGCCGAGGATCTCCAGCTCGGCGCGCACCCGCTCGGGGCCGGTCAGCTCGGGCAGCCCGGAGCCCACTCGCACGGTGGGGGCCTCCAGGGGCAGCACGAGCTGGGTATGCCGGTCGGCGTCGCGGACCGGCGCCGCCGCCTGGGACTGGGCCGCGGCGAGCAGAGCGGGGTCGAACCGGGCCAGCACCGTCGGGTCGAGGGTGCGCGCGTCGAAAGCGGGCGGGCCGAGAGTGCGCGCGTCGAAAGCGGGCGGGCCGAGGGGGCTGGGGTCGGCGGCGTCGCGGATCGTGCCGGGGCCGCTGCGGATGCCGGGTTGCTGGGCCAGCACGGTGTCCTCGCGGAGCGGGTGGGCGGCGGCGAGGGCTCGCTCATCGGTGACCGGCGCCCCAGGGGCCTGTCCCCCGGGCGCGCGGGCGCTCATCGTCGCCGGCCGGGGGCTCCACCTCGCGGCGGAGCCTGGAGCAGCGGCCCGGCCAGCGCTCGGGCTGCCGACCCGACTGCTCCGGCCGGCAGACCGGGTGCGTGCCGAGCTGCTGGCGGACCATCGATCGAGCTCGGCGACGGCCAGCAGCAGGTCGCGGCGGGTGACCCGACCGCGGGCACCGAGCCGGGTGCGCCCGACCCCGGTGCCTGCCGGTGCAACGACCGGCCCGTTGCTCGACAGCGGGCCGGACCCGGCGGCGGTGCTGCCGGTGCTGCCGGTGCTGCGGGTGTTGCCGGTGCTGCCGGTGCTGTTGGCGATGCCGTAGAGCCGGTCGAGCCCACCGGCGAGCACAAGCCGCTCGAGTACCGGGCGACTCGGGTGTGCCCGACGCGCCAGGTCGGGCAGGTCGGCATAGGGCTGGCCGGCGAGGATCCGCGCCATCTCGGCCTCGGTGATCCCCTTGACATCGGCCAGCGCGATCCGGATGCCATAACCCTCACCCTCGAGTGGAGGTATGCCGCCGGCCTCCAGGCCCAGCCGAATACCTCCACCCGCGGTCTCCACGGTCTCCACGGTCTCCGCGGTCTCCACGGTCTCCGCGGTCTCCACGTCGTCGCTGTCGTCCACCTCGTCGCAGTCGTCGCAGAGGCGCTCCACGGCATACCAGGGCTTGGAGGCGTTGACGTCCAGGCCGAGGATGGCGATGCCGAGCTGGCGGGCGTCGTCGAGCAGCAGTCGCTTGGGATACATCCCCGGGTCGTGGGTGAGCACGCCGGCGAGGAAGGCCGCCGGGTGGTGGGTCTTGAGCCAGGCCGACTGATAGGTCGGCAGCGCGAAGGCGGCGGCATGCGCCTTGCAGAAGCCGAACGACGCGAAGGCGCGCAGCACCTCCCAGATCCGGTCGCAGTCGGCCGGGGAGTAGCCGCGGGCCAGGGCGGCCGGGCGCCACCAGGCCTCGACCGTGGCCTGCCCGTCCCGATGGCCCATCGCCCGGCGCGCCTCGTCGGCCTCGGCCAGGCTCACCCCGGTGGTCTCGGCGACGATCCGCAGCACCTGCTCGTGGAAGACGACCACCCCCTGGGTCTCGGCCAGCACGGGGACCAGCGAG
>DAOTIG010000019.1:0-34863 GCA_035448065.1 Dermatophilaceae bacterium | reverse complement strand
CCCGCCAGCCACGCCGGCGCGTCGAGCCGTTTACACCGTTCCTGGGACAGTCCCGATCGAGCCGGCGATCCGGCGGGTCATCTCGGATCCGGTCGGTGGCTCGGACTCGAAGGACGCCCAGGAGTCCGTGACGTAGGGCGCGTAGATGGCGGCGCAGCCCGCGCCATCGCGGGTGGCGTCGGCCGGCCGGATGAGGACCGCGGCCGGGTCGACGGCTATCTGGTCGGGCGTCACGGGAGCGGCAGCGGGGTCGGGAGGGCACGCGGTCGGGCACGATCGGGCACGCGGTCAGGGTAGTGCGGCGCCAAGGGTGGAGGATGCGGGCGACGTCGGCGAGGCGCGGATGGTGGCGACCGATGACGAGACTCGGCCAGCGGCATACCCGGGCGCCTGCCTGGCCCTCTAGAACGGCGGCTGGTCGTAGGCGGTTGCCCGTTCCCACGCACTCGGCTGGATTGAGGCGCACGCGTCGGGGCCGGCGAGGGCGTGGGTGTTCGGGTCGGCGAGGGCGTGGGTGTCCGGGTCGGCGAGGGGACGTGGGCGTCGGTCGTCGAGGTGGCTGTAATCCGCACCGGGCCAGTTGCCTGGCTCCGCCTCGTCACGGGGCTCTATCTCGTCACGGGGCTCCACCTCGCCGTGGCGATCAGCCGGAGCCAGCGATCCCGCTCCTGGCTGGCGCCGGCAGCTGCGGCGGGAGCCGGCGACGTCGGCCCAGTCCGGCAGATCGGGCAGGTCAGGGCAGGAGAGGTCGCGGTGGTCGGTGGGGGTGACGGTGTGGGTGTGCCCGGCGAGGGTGGTCCAGGTGACGGTATGGGTGTGCGGGTCGTGGTGGGCCTGCCACAGGCGCAGCGTCTTGAGGTGGTGGTGGGCGCGGTGCAGTGGGGTGAGGTTGGTGCTGGCGGTTGAGCCGGTGGGCCAGGGTTGGGTGTGGTCGAGGTCGCAGCCGGGGCCGGTGCAGGTGTCGTGGCGGGTGCGGACGTGCGCGGCCAGGCGGGGAGGGGCGGCGTAGGAGCGGGAGGACAGCTCGAGCAGGGCTCCGGTGTCGGGATCGCAGAGCAGTCGTCGCCAGGTGCTGCCGGCGGCGTGGGCCAGGTCGCGGGCGGCGGTTGCGGGCAGGTAGCCGGTGGTCGCGGCGGTCGGGCCATGGAGCTGGCCGACGCCGTGGCTGGTGCCGGTGAGCACGTCCAGCGGGACGGTCACGGTGACCCGGGCCGGCGGCAAGACCCCCAGCCCGGACCAGTCCACCCACGCCGACACCTCTGCCGGTGACACCATGCCGGCCTCGAACCAGCTCTTGCCGGTGACCGGTTGGGCCGGGGAGGCAGATGCGGACTGACACGAGCGCTCAGACTCACTGCCCGGCGTTCCTGCGCCGGGGTCGGTGCGCGACACAGCCGGCTCGCCCAGGTGTGGGACACCACCGTAGAGAAGCAGGTCGAGGGTGACGTCGGAGCGCAGCTGTCCCAGGGTGCGCCCTGGGTGGCAGCCGGCGGCCCGCAGGGTGCGGGCGATCTCGTCGACCCGGTTGGCGGCGGCAGCGATTCGCGCCGCGTCGCCGGAGACGGTGAAGTCTCCCGTGCCGTCGGGGAAGATCTGACCGACCGCCTCCCGGCGAGCCAGCGCCCGGTCGCGGAGCTGGCGGGTCCGTCCGGAGGCAGCGTGTGCTGCGGTGACGAGGCGCGACAGGCGACGGCGGCGCGCGGCCTCCGGGGTGCGGGTGCCGTCGGGCCGGTCGGCGAGAACACGCTCGGCCAGGGAGTCGGCGACGTCGGCGTCCAGCTCGGTGCAGGCCTCCATGATGCGGGATGCCTCGGTGACCTCGATCCGCCCCGCGGCCAACGCCTGGACCAGCGCACGCGTGCGGACCGGGTCAGCCACCGCCAACCGCAACCGCGACCGACACACCCGCTCAGCCATCCCCGCCTGAGCGACCACCTCGGCCACCGCCCCGGTCACCGACGCCCGCGCCAACCGGTCCGCCTCACGGGCACTGGCCGGAGCCACCCGCTCCTGCCACACCAACTCATAGGCCGCATGCAACACCCGCCATGCCGACAACACCGACGCATCAACGGCCGCCTTGATCGCCTCCGCCTGAACGATCACCGCCACCGCCGCCTGCATCGCCGCCTCCCGCGACAGCGCAGCCCCTGGCCGACCGTCCAATCCCGCCCACGACCGCCCCACCTCACCCGCCGGCAGCACCCGCGCCGCCGCCGGGACCTGCGGATCCAGACACGGCTCGAAGATCGTGTCCGCCGCCGGCCGCGACGCGGCTCTGGCACCGGGGCACACCCGGACACCACCCCCTCGGCAGCCACCCATGGCGCCCCCAACACCAGCTCGGTCAATCCCGGCACCACCACCTGCCACCCCGCCGCCCCCGACCACACCCCCGCCGAGTCAGCCGAGTCAGCTGACCCGTCCTGCCCCTCGTCGGCGAGCCCGGCAGCGATCCGACCGTTGGTCGGCTGGGCGTCCAGCTCGGCGGTCACCGCAGCCAGCCAGTCGTCCAAGAACGGGGCCATCGGGTCCCGGGCCGCCACCTGGTCGATGTCCTCGCCGTGGTCGACGATCACGGCCTCGGTCAGCGGGTCAAGCGCACCCCACGGGGACCGCGGAGGGCGGTCCACCAGGCCTGGGGTCGTCGTCGACATGGTCTCATCATACTCGATCGTGTGTTCGATCTCAAATCGAATCGGCAATGTTATCAATGGGATTGGAGTGCAACGCAGCGGCGGCAGGTGCGGCCCCGCGTGCCAGCCTTGGCCCCCGTGGCGCCCCGGCACACGTCGGCGCAGCTCCACTCCGCTGGACTCAGACCGCTTGACTCAGAGGGCGCGCCGGAAACACACCACCGAGGCCACCCAGGAGAGCGTTGACGGCTCGGTCGGGTGGCAGTCCCCGGCTCCTCACCGACCAGCGAGCCAGTCCCGCAACGACTTCCGGCCTGCCGGCCGGGCTACTCCCCGCGCGGCAACAGGATTCGACGTCGAGCCTGGCACTCCCGTCGTCGGCGCGCCGACCGCGAAGGTCTCGTCGCCGTAGCCGAACCGGTCGAACACCGCGACACAGGAGTGGCACGGGTCGATCACGGCGCCCGCCGGGATGGGTCCACCGCCGGAGGTGAGGGTGATCCGCGCCGACCCGTAGAGCTCGGCCAGCCGACCCTCGAGCTCCTCGTCTGGATGCTCGGACTGCGCCCGCTGCAGGATCTGGCCCAGGCCCTTCTTGCCGGCACACCCCCGCCCGTCCCACGGTTCGAAGACCTCCACGGCCCGGACCGCGGACTCCAGCCACGCGGCATACCAATCCTGGAAGGATGCCGCGACCTGGACGTCCTCGTCCTCCGAGACCGACCGCGCGTCGACCCACACCGTCCCCCGGCCAGGTCCGGCGAGACGCAGATACCAGAACACCCCACACCCCGCGAAGGCGAGGACGATCGACCGAGCGTCACCCTCGCCCACGACGGCCGGCCGCTCGAGCCCATACCCCGGGCCGGCGCCGCTCGCGGCAACCGTCGAGACGAAGTGCTCGTAGGCCCGCGGCAGCGAGCCGCCGGCCGCCGCCCGCAGCTCCTCGAGCTCGCCCTGCGAAAGCGGCGCACCCAGCCGGCCCCCATGTCGACGCCAACCGCGCCACCCCGCTGCCTCGCTCGCCGCCGCCCGCGCGCCGACCAGGTCAACAAGGGTGCGCTGCAACGACTCTCGAACGAAGCCAGGGAACGGCTCCTGGGGAACGAGAATCGCATGATCGCGCAGCAGCGCACCGTCGGACGGCATTCGCACCACGACCCGGGTCAGCGCGGCATGCGCCGGCTCCCAGTCGCCGCCGTGCACCTTGACCTCCGGCGACACAGAGCTGTCCTGCCCTGGTTCGCTCGCCGCGATCACACCGAGGAAGGTGCCGAGCGACACCGCTCGGTCGGTCGCGAGCAGCGGCAGCCGGCCAGACTCGAGGACCGCGACCGACAGCCAGTCCCCGGCCATCCGGCGCATCGTCGCCGCCGCCTCCTGCACGGGCGCCGGCCCGTCCGCACCCTGCTCGACGAACCGGTCCACACCGGTGACGAGCAGTCGGAACCGCCGGCCGTCGAGGACGACCTCACGCTCCTCCGCATCCGGGTCGAGCGGCTGGGCGTCGAAGGCACTCTTGAGCAGCCCACCGACGGAACACGCCCACAGACATCCGGCCTCGACGATCGCCGCCTCGGGCGTGCTCGCACACCCGGACAGGTTCACCGCCTGCGCCGGCTCGCCGAAGGCGCCACCCTCCACCCAGACGGTGACCATCGCCCCGACACTGTCGGCCGCCACCTGGCGCACTGACAGCGGCGGTGGGCAGTGCACCCTGACTCCGCCCACTCCGAGGTGTGCGACGGGCACGCCGCTCGGTCCGGCGGCCTCGACCCGGCCATCCGCGAAGTGCCCGGCGATCCGCTCGGCGAGCAAGGTGGCGAGCGCGTCCGGCTCCGCGGCATACCCGTGCGTGTCGGCCATACGCTGACCCTATGCCGAGCCTCACCCACGAGCTCCTCGCCGCCGTCCTGGGGCTCACCCTCAAACACCGGATGAGGCACGACGACGAGGGCATGAACGCCGAGATGGCAGCCGCCCAGCTGCGACCACGCCACTTCGCCCCGCCACCGTCGCTCGACCGGCACGTGTCGCTGCGGGTGACCCGACAGCACGGGTGGCGCGTCTACGAGATGGCGCCGTGGGGGCGAGAGCTGCCGCGCCACCGGGTCATCTATCTGCACGGCGGCGGCTATGTCAGCGAGATCGACCAGGCGCATTGGGGGGTATGCCGCCGGATGGCCACCCTCGTGCCGGCCCGGGTCGTCGTGCCGATCTACCCGCTCGCGCCCACCCAGACGGCCTCACACACCGTGCCGATCGCTGCCGAGATCGTCGCCGACGTCATCCGCGACGCCGGCGACGACACTCTCGTCACCCTCATGGGCGACTCGGCCGGCGGCGGCATGGCTCTCGCCGTCGCACAGCTGTTGCGCGACAACGGAATCGGGCGGCCGAGACTCGTCCTCATCGCCCCCTGGCTCGACCTCGCCACGATGGCCGAGGTCGAGCCCGGAGCGACCCGCGACCCGATGCTCTCGGTGCCCCGACTCACCCGTGCCGCCGAGCTCTACGCGGGTGAGCTGCCGCTCGAACACCCTTGGGTGTCACCGCTGTTCGGGAGCGTCGAGGGCCTCGGGCCGATGACCGTCTTCGTCGGAACGCGCGATCTGCTGCTGCGCGACGCCCGGCGGCTGCGTGCGGCGGCCCGGGAGGGCGGCATACCGTGTGAGTATCACGAGGCGCCCGGGCTCATCCACGTCTGGCCGATCCTGCCGCTCCCGGAGGCGCGCCAGGCACGCTCGGCGATCGTCGGGTCGATCAGGGGCGAGTCGCGCGGCTAGCGGCCGGCCGGGGCAGCGGGCTGCCCCGCCGGCACCCGCACGCCACCGCCGTTGCCGCCGGTGAGCCCACCGAGTCCGCCGCCACCGAAGGGGTTGTTGTTCGTCGGCAGCGGCTGGCTCGCATCGCCGAGCAGGACGACATCGCCGGGGGCCAGACCGCTCGTCACCTCGACCTTGCCGCCGCCGGCCGCGCCGGTCTGCACGGTCACCCGGGTGACCTGGTCACCCTTGACGACGCCGACCGAGCCGACACCGGTCGAGACGGCGGCGACCGCGGAGGCCGGCACGGTGAGCACGCCGGTCGCCGATCGCACGACGATGGCGACGGTCGCGCGGCCGCCGCTGCCGACCGCGGCGGGCACGCCGTCGACGAGCACGTCGACGGCATACGTGGTCGCGGACGAGGCCCCCGCCGCTGCCCCGGACGACGAGGAGGCCGCGGTCGGCAGCAACGCGACCGCGACGACCGAGCCGTCGATCGGCGCGACCCCGGTGACCGTGACGTGGGCGAGCTGGCCGACCTGGACGCTGGGCAGGCTGGTCGCCGGGACCTGGACGGTGACCGTGGCAAGCGATCCGGAGAGCACCGGTATGCCGCTCGCGGCCGACGCGGTGTCGCCGACGGTCCACGGGACGGCCCCGACCGTGCCGGCGACGGGCGCGAGCAAGGTGGCGCCGGCGAGGTTGGCCTTGGCCTTGGCGAGGGCGGCCTCTGCGGATACGACGTTGGCGCGGTCGGTGATGAGCCGCGCGTCGCTGACAGCCGCGCCGCCGGCACCGGACGCCCCACCCGCGCCGGCCGATCGAGAGACCGCAGCGGCCGCGGACGCCTTGAGCGCCGCCGCCTGCGCGGCCAGGGCAGTCGCCTGTTGCTGGAGCCGAGCGGCCTGCGCGGCGAGCGAGGCGGCATACGTCGTGAGAACGCGGGTGGCGGCCTGCTGGGCGACCGTGACGGCGGACAAGGCCTCGGCGCACGCCTGGAGCTGGGCCGCGGTCGGCGGCCCGGATGGGCTCGGCGCGCCGGACGCGGTGGCCGTGCTCGACGCGGTGGCCGTGCTCGACGCGGTGCTCGTGCTCGACGCGGTGCTCGTGCTCGACGCGGTGGCCGTGCTCGACGCGGTGCTCGTGCTCGACGCGGTGCTCGTGCTCGACGCGGTGCTCGTGCTCGTGCTCGACGCGGTGGACGACGAGGTCGGGAGACTCGTCGTCGGCATGCCGGCTGCTCCTGGTGTGGTCGGCCGGCTCGGGGTGCCGAGGACCGGCGCACAGACCGAGTCGGCGGCGCGCTCGGCGGCGAGCACCGCCTTCATCGCCGAGTCGGGGGTCGGCAGCGTCGCACCGCCGCCGCCTCCCTGAGCGCCGACCGGCGCCGAGGACGTGGATCGCCCGGCCGAGCTTCCTGAGATTCCCGAGGCTCCGGAGACCCCCGCGGACGCCGCTGAGGAGCTGCCCGCGCTCGTCGAGCTCGCGGCGGTGAGATCGGAGTCCTCGATGGCGACCGCCTGGTCGCGCTGGGCCTGGGCGTCGAGGACGGCCTGTCGCAGCACCGTGTCGTCCAGGGTCGCGAGCGGCTGACCGGCCTCGACATGCTGACCGACGGCAACGGCGACCGAGGCCACCTTGCCCGAGACGGGAAAGGCTGCCGTCACCTGCCCGGTCCGGGCGACCGAGCCGACGAGGGTGAGGGCCTGCTCGACCGTCCCGACCGATGCCCGCGCCGTGCGCAGGCTGTCCGACGCGCCGCCCGAACCGGCCCGCGCGACAACGCTGCCCACGACCCCGACGAGGACGACGGCCACACCCACGACGACCGCGGGGGCGGCGGAGCGGCGGCGGCGGCGGGCCGGCCGGTCAGCCACCGGTCGACCCCGGCACCGCGCTCGGCGCGCCTGGCATCCCGCCGCCCGGGGCGCCGCCCGCCGAGCCGCGCGCGCCGAAGCCGCCGGCCTGGGTGCACGCGCCGTTGACCGAGTCCCGCAGCGCGACGGTGGTCGCGGTGACCGCGCCGGTCTGGTCGACCGCGCCGATCGCCGTCGCGCAGAGGCCGACCTTGACGTCGGTCGCGGCCGCGGCCTTGCTGACGGCATACGTCGTCGCCGGGGTGACGGACACCTCCACCGGCGCTCCGGTCGCCGTCGGCGTCGCGCTCGGGTCGGGTGCGCCGGTCCCGTTCGGCGCCACGCGAGCGAAGCCCTGCACCGCGAAGCCGCTCGGCGACACCGACGTCACCTGCCCGAAGACACCACCGAAACCCCTTGCGTCAGCAGGGCCCCCGGTCGGTCGCGCGGTGCCGTTCGGGGCGCCGGTCGGCATGCCGCTCGCTCCACCACCCGTTATGCCGCCGCGCCCGTTCCCGAAGCCGGTGACGCAAGAGCCGTTGGTCGCCGGCGTGACGTCGACCACCGTCGCGGTGACGGGCGCGCCACCCGTCGATGACCCCTCCGCACGCACCGAGACACAGGAGCCGACCGTGACGTCGGCCAGCGAGCCCGTGACGGTCCTTGTGAATCGGGTCGTGGCGGTCCACGTCACTGCGGTCTGCTTCGTCGCGCTCTGCACCTGCATCGTCGAGCCCTCGACGGCCGCGACCAGCCCGCTCGCGCCCGGGATCCGCTGGCCACCCCCACCGCCAACCCCGCCATTGCCATTGCCATTGCCGACTGGTCCGGCGGTCGCGATCGGGGTCGGCGTCGCCGCCCCACCGGAGGACCCGCTACAGCCGGCCAGCCCGATCGCGGCAGCCACGAGACCGAGTGGGAGCGCGGCATACCGGATCGTGCGGGGTGATCCGGTACCGCGAATCGGGTTGCTGGACATGATGTCTCGCTTTCGAAAGGTCATTCGCTGCGGAGCGCGTCGATGGGGGCGAGGCGAGCGGCCCGGCTCGCCGGATAGACACCGGCGCCGATGCCGATGGCCAGCGAGACGGCCAGCGCGACGGCGGCCGAGAGGGGCGAGATGGTCACCGGCTGGCCGAGCAGGCCGGGCAGGACCGAGGCGCCGAGCAGCCCGAGCCCGATGCCGGCCAGCCCGCCGATGATGCCGAGCAGGCTGGCCTCGACGAGGAACTGGCGCAGGATGACGCCCGGCGTGGCGCCCAGCGCCTTGCGCAGGCCGATCTCGCGGACCCTCTCGGCAACCGAGACCAGCATGATGTTCATGACGCCAATCCCCCCGACCAGCAACGAGATCCCCGCGATCGAGGCAAGCAGGACGGTGAGGATGCGGGCCGTCGTCGTCACCGTGTCGACGATGGCCTGCTGGCTGCTCACCGTGAAGTCGGCGGTCGTCGTCGTCACCCCGTGGGCGGTGAGCAAGGCGGTCGACACCTCCTGGTATGCCGCGGACAGACTCGCCTGATCGCGCACCTCGACGTAGATGGTCGAGACGGCTCGGGGGTTGGCGCTCGTCGACAGGCGCGCGGCAAACGTCGACTGCGGGATGACGACGAGGTCGTCCTGATCGCCACCCGTCGTCGAGCCCGCCGTCTCGAGCAGCCCGACGACGGTGAGCGTCTGGCCACCGACCGTGATCATCTGTCCCACAGGTGAATCCAGGCCGAGCTGGGTCGCGGTCGTCGACCCGATGATCGCGACCGAGCTCTCCGACGCGACCTCGGCACTCGTGAAGAAGCGGCCGCTCGCGATCGCCCGCGCGCGGACCTCGAGCCAGTCGGGCGTCGTGCCGACGACAGTGCTCGTCCAGTTCGTTGCGCCGGCGAGCACGGTGAGCGACGACTGCGAGACCGGCGCCACGCGGGCGATGTCGGGGGCTACCGACCGGTCGGCGAGCAGCTGCGCGTCGTCCATCGAGAGGGTCGTCGCGGTGCCGCGCCCGCCCCTGACTCCGCCAACCGTCGTCGTGCTGCCGGGCGTGACGATGAGCAGGTTGGAGCCCAGCTTGTTGATCTGGTCGGTGATCCGCTGCGAGGCACCCTGGCCGAGCCCGACCGTGAGCATGACCGCCGCGATGCCGATGAGGATGCCGAGGACGGTCAGCGCGGAGCGCAGCCGCCGGGTGCGCAGCGCGTCGCCCGCGGTCCGGAAGGTCTCGAGCCAGCTCACGCCAGGCCCTCGCTATGCCGCGTCGGCTCGCCGGGCCGCGCGGCCTCGGTGAGCCGACCGTCGCGCATGACGACCATCCGCTGGGCACGCTCGGCGACGTCGTGCTCGTGGGTGATGACGACGATGGTGCGGCCCTGGGCGTGCAGCTTGTCGAGCAGGCCGAGGATCTCGAGCGTCGAGGCGGAGTCGAGGTTGCCGGTCGGCTCGTCGGCGAGGATGAGCGCCGGCTCGGTGACCAGGGCCCGGGCGACCGAGACCCGTTGCTGTTGGCCGCCGCTCAGCTCGGTCGGCCGATGGTCCACCCGGTCGGCCAGGCCGACCCGGGCCAGCGCCTCGAGGGCCCGGGCCTTGCGCTCCCGACGGGACACACCGGCATACAGCAGCGGGAGCTCGACATTGCGCCAGGCGGACAGGCTCGGCAGCAGGTTGAACTGTTGGAAGACGAAGCCGATGCGGGCATTGCGCACGTGGGCGAGCTCGTGCTCGCCCATCTGGCTGACGTCCTCGCCGGCCAGCTCATAGCTGCCCGAGCTCGGCACGTCCAAGCACCCGAGGATGTGCATGAGCGTCGACTTGCCCGACCCGGACGGGCCCATGACGGCGACGTACTCGCCGGCCCGCACCGTGAGGTCGACTCCGCGCACCGCGTTCACCTGGAGCTGTCCGCTGCGGTAGGTCTTGGTGACTCCATGCAGCGCGAGCAACGGCCGGGCGTCCGGGTCCGGGGCCGCGACGCCGACGAACGGGTCGGCGACGACAGTCACGGTCCGGCTCCGGTCGGTGGCTGCGGCGCGCCCCCCTGGCCGGGCTGGAAGCCGCCCTGGCCAGGCTGGAAGCCACCGCCCTGGCCCCCGGAACCCTGGCCGGCGCCCCGGGTGCGGGTGCCCGTGCTCTGCCCGCCCGGCCCACTCCCGCGGGTCTCGACGACGACCTGATCGCCCTCGGCCAGACCGCTCGTCACCTGGGTGAGCTGGCCCTGGACCATGCCGATCTGCACCGGCGTCGTGACCCGCTGGTCGCCCACCGCCTTGGTGACGACGGTCTGCCCACCCTCGGTGCGAACCGCCGCGGTGGGCACGACGAGGGCGTCGGCGACCTCCCGGGTGACGATCGACACGGTGGCCGAGGCACCGGCATACAGGCCCTTGGGTGAGCCGGTGACGTTGATCGTCACGGGGAAGGACGCGACCCCACCGGAGGTCGTCGCGACGACGCCGACCGTGCCGACCGTGCCGAAGACGGTCTGCCGCGCGCCGGTCGGCAGGATCTGGGCCTGCAGGCCAGGCTTGAGCTGGGCGATGTCGGCCGAGCTCACCGAGGTGGACACGGTCCAGGCGTCGGTGGTGATGACGACGATCTGACCACCGGTCGAGCCGCTCGCAGCCGAGCCCCCGGCACCCCCCGAGCCAGCCGACGACGTGCCGCCGCCGGCGACCTGGTCGCCCACCGCGATGCCGACCTGGGCGACCGTGCCCGCGATCGGGCTGGTGAGGGTGGCGGCATCCCGCGCGCTGCGGGCCGCGGCGAGCTTGGCGTTGGCGGCGGCGACCTGGCTGTTGGCCGCAGCGAGCTGGGCGCTCGTCGCCGACGTGCTCGACTGCACCGTGGACAGGTTCGCGTATGCCGCGTTGACGTTGGCCTGCGCGAGCCCCACCGCGGTCTGCAGATCCGTGGGGTCGATCGCCGCGACCGGCTGACCGACGGCCACCTGATCGCCGACCTTGACGCTCACGCTCGACACCGTGCCCGGAGAGCCGAACCGCAGGTTGGACTGCGTCTTCGGGGTGATCGTCCCGCTGGCGCTGACGGTCTGCGACAGGGTCTGGGTGCTGACGGTCACGAGGGTCAGGGTGGTCGCGGCCTGGGCCGGAGCGGCCGAGCGCGCCCGCCAGCCGAGGAGTCCGACAACGACCAGCCCGAGGGCCACGACGCTGCTGGCGAGGATCAGGCCACGGCGCCGACGAGGGGCGGCGTCGGTCATGCTGCCACCGAAGGCCGCCAACCTTTGTCCCACCCGGGACCAACCTGTGCTGAGCCTGTGAAGCGGCCGGCGGGACCGCCCCGATCCACCCGGCGCTGGGTGGTCCACGCGGCGGACGGGAGGGCGGCATACCACCGTGTTGCATCTATCATGCATCTCACCATGCGCACTGCCCTGCCCCCCGCCTCCGCCCGCGTCTACGAGTCGATCAAGCGCGGCATCCTCGACGGCACCCACCCGTGCGGCGCCCTGCTCACCGAGGGCGAGCTGGCCGACGCCACCGGCGTCTCCCGGACCCCCGTCCGGGAGGCCCTGCTCCGGCTCGAGACCGAGGGCCTGGTCAAGCTCTACCCCAAGAAGGGCGCGCTCGTCGTCCCGGTCTCCGTCGAGGAGGGCCGCGAGCTGCTCGAGGCTCGCGCGGTCATCGAGGACTGGGCCGCGTATGCCGCGTGGCCGGCTCGCGCCGCCCTCGCCGACACC
The DNA here is from genome assembly GCA_035448065.1 of Dermatophilaceae bacterium. Taxonomy (GTDB): domain Bacteria; phylum Actinomycetota; class Actinomycetes; order Actinomycetales; family Dermatophilaceae; genus Phosphoribacter. The sequence goes on along the minus strand of DAOTIG010000019.1, from coordinate 22,916 downwards.
CTGCGCGGTCACCTCGACGACATGCGAACCGCCCGGCGGGCGGCCGACATCGCTGCCTTCACCGAGGCCGACCGACACTTCCACGAGGCGATCGTCGAGGCCGGCGGCAATGCCATCCTGCTGCGCACCTACCGCACCCTGCGCGACCGGCAGCTCGTCCTCATGGCGGCCGACCTGCGGATGCCCGGCAGCCGGATGGATGCCTCGCTGCGCGCCCACGAGCACCTGCTGCATGAGCTCGAGGCCGGCACCCGCACGACCTTCCGCGAGGCCTCCCGCGCCCACCTGCACGCCGCCGGCGCCCGACTGCGCGGCGAGGTGGCCCGGTGACCGCCGTGGTCGACCCCCCTGCGCCCGCGGCCGTCGAGCCCGCGCCACCCCGCCAGCTGCACGGCATCGGCGCGCGCCGAGCCCACGCCGTCTGGCTCGCGGCCTGCAGCGTCTACGTCCTCGCCGTGATGTTCCGGGCCTCGCTCGGCGTCGCCGGGCTGGCCGCGACCGAGCGCTTCGGCATCACCGCCTCGCAGCTGGCCACCTTCACCGTCGTCCAGCTCGCCGTCTATGCGGCGATGCAGGTGCCCGTCGGCGTGCTGCTCGACCGCTTCGGGTCGCGACGCATGCTGCTGTCCGGGCTGGTCTTCATGACCCTGGGGCAGATCGGCTTCGCCGTCTCCGCCTCCTTCGGCGCCGGGCTCGCGTCGCGCGCCCTCACCGGCCTTGGCGATGCGATGGTCTTCACGAGCGTGCTGCGGCTCGTCGGGCTGTGGTTCCCGGCCCGGCGGGTGCCGATCGTCGGCCAGCTCACCGGCCAGCTCGGCCTGATCGGCTCGATCGCCGCGACCGTGCCGCTGGCCCGGGCGCTCGAGCAGCTCGGCTGGGAGACGACCTTCCTCGCCGCCGCCTCGATGTGCCTCGTCTCCGCCGCCGGCGTCCTGCTCCTCGTCCGCGACACCCCTTACGTGCCGGTCGCGCCCGACCCGATCCGGGTCCGGGCCACCGCCAGCGCGCTGCGTGACGTCTGGGGAGTGCCCGGCACCCGGCTGGGCCTGTGGACCCACTTCACCACCGCCGTCGGACCGATGGTGCTCACCCTGCTCTGGGGCTACCCCTTCCTCGTCCTCGGCCTGCGCTATTCCGCGGACCTCGCCGGCTCGCTGCTCATCGCGATGACCGGCGCCTCCGCCGTCGCCGCGATCGTCATCGGCCGGCTCTGCGGGCACCGGCCGATCCTGCGCAGCCAGATCGCCCTCGGCATCGTCACCGCCACAGTGTTCGGCTGGATCATCCTGCTCGCCTGGCCCGGCACCGCCCCGCTGCCGCTCGTCGCGCTCGTCCTCGTCGTCACCGCCACCGGCGGCCCCGCCTCGGCGATCGGGATGGACATGGCCCGCTCCTACAACCCGCGACCCCGGCACGGCAGCGCGCTCGGCATCGTCAACGTCGGCGGCTTCACCGCCACGCTCGTCGCGATGGCCCTGGTCGGTGCCGTCCTCGACTGGCGCGCCCCCGGCGGCCCCGCGACCTACACGCTCGATGACTTCCGGCTCGCGCTCAGCGTCCTCTTCGGCTTCTGGGCCGTCGGCGCCACCCAGATCTGGCGGTATCGGCGGCGCACCATCCGGCTGCTCGAGGAGCACCACCCGGACGCCCTCGCGGCCCTGCAGCGAGGAGACCTCTACCTGCCCGGGATCTCCCGGTGAGCGGCATACCCGCGCTCCCTGAGCCCCCGGAGCCGGCAGCCCTGTCAGGGCTGCCGGTCGTGCCCATCGACGGCGTCATCCTCGACTACCACTCCACCCTCGCGCACGGCGGCGACCCGGCCGGCTGGGTCGCGGACGCGTGGACCATCCTCGGGCGCCCGGGCTCGCCTGCCGACTCCCTCACCGGCCGGTATGCCGCGCTGCTCGCCTTCCTCGACCGGATCTGGGAGCACGCGAGCCGCCTCGACCCGACCGGCGAGCGCGACCTCGACCCGGCCCGCCACCGCGAGGTCTATGACGCGACCGTCGCCGGCCAGTCGGCCCTCGCCGCCGACCCCGAGCTGGCCGACGCGCTCTACCGCACCCTCCTCGATCAGTGGACGGCCTATGCCGACACGGAGCCGATGCTGCGCGGCCTGCGCGCAGCCGGCGTCCGCACCGTAGTCCTGTCGAACATGGGCCTGGAGCTGGCCCCGGTCCTCGAGCGGCAGGGCATCGCCGGCCTCGTGGACGGGGTGCTGATGTCCTGGCAGGTCGGTGCCGTCAAACCCCGCCGCTCGGCCTTCGAGGCCGCGCTCGCGGTGCTCGGCCTCCCCGCCGAGCGGGTGCTCATGGTCGGCGACAACCACGTCGACGACGCGGGCGCGGTCGCGCTCGGCATCCGCACCCTGCTGCTGCCCCGCACCGATGGGGCGGCCCACGGGCTGGGCGTCGTCCTCGAGCTGGTCCGCGCCACCCGCCGCTAGAAAAAGTCTCGAGATTCTTCGAGAAACCCTGTCACGGATCCCCGAGGGCCCCGTCCTACACCCGAGAAGGGCGACCAGGTCTCAGCCGGAGCGCCCCGATCAACACGGTTCGGCCTTCCGGAGGGTGCTTGGAGGGGACTCGCCGGAAGGCCGAACCGGACAACTCAAGACCCGACTCGCGACAGGAAGGGAGAGCCTGCCGCGAGTCTCACCACGGATGCGGTGTCGGCAGGCAGGGCACACACCCCCTCGCTGCCGTGCTCGCCGCCCCGCGTGGCGTGGTGCTGGTGGGGCTGTGTCGACCTGGTCGGTCGGCACAGCCCTCCCTCATGTCCGGCCGGGTCGCTCGAGCCGCCTACGCTCATCCGGTATGCCGCCCGCTCACCTCCCGCTCCCCCGTCGCCGTCCTGCCGCGCCCGGTTCACAGGCACCCCGGCGGGTGCTCGTCACGGGTGCCGCCTCGGGCCTCGGGCTCGCCCTGGTGCGCCAGCTGGTCGAGGCCGGCGACACCGTGCTGGCGACGGACCGCGCAAGCGAGCGGCCGGCGGTGCTGCCCGGGAGGGCGGCATACCGCAGGCTCGATGTGACGAGCGAGGCCGACTGGGCCGACGCGATCGACTGGGTGCGCGCTGAGTGGGGCGGCCTGGACCTCCTCGTCAACAACGCCGGGGTCGCGGCGGCCGGGCGCTTCGACCGGCTCGGCGAGGAGGACTGGTCGTGGATCGTCGAGGTCAACCTCCTCGGCGTCGTGCGGGGAGCGCGGGCGGTGATGCCGCTGCTCAAGGAGCAGCGCAGCGGGCACCTCGTCAACGTCGCCTCGGCCGCCGGGCTGGTCCATGGCCCGGGGATGAGCAGCTACAACGTCACCAAGGCCGGCGTGGTGGCGCTCTCGGAGACCCTGGTGGGCGAGCTCGCCCCGTGGGGCATCGACGTGAGCGTCGTCTGCCCAGCCTTCTTCCGGACCGGGCTGGCGGCCTCCTTCCCCGGCACCGATCCCGAGCTGGAGCGGCAGGGCACCCGGATGCTCGACTCGGCGCGCCGCTCCGCCGACCTCGTGGCCGCGCGAGTGCTGCGCGGGATCGACGCTCGCCGCGAGGTCATCCTCGTCGACCTCGAGGGGCGGCTCGCGTGGTACGCCAAGCGGTGGGCCCGTCCGCTCTATCTGGCCGAGCTGCGTCGGCAGGGCCGTGGCATGGCGGCGCGCCTTGCCAAGGCCGATCTCAAGAAATCCACAGACTGACCGTCATAGCCAGGGGTCGCCCACGTCTCACAGGCAGACCAGGCCCGGTGCTGTCAGGCTCCCATACCGGCAGCAACGGGAAGGTCGCAGTCATGGGAGTGCGCGGAGGGTGCCCAGGGGGATCCTTCGAGCAGTCCGTGGCCGGTCATGGCCGGCGGGTCAGTGGGGAGAGCTGACCTGCCGGCCTTGATCGTCTCCGGCCGGCTCCGGCATACGGGACGGCTCCGGACAGCGGGTCGCGCTCAGGCGGTGCCGCGGTCGCAGGCGATGGTGAAGTCCTGGGCGATCAGCCGGTCGACCAGCGCGTGGCCGAGGCCGGTCGCCGGCGTGAGCACCCCCGCCGCGTCGGGCAGCGCGTCGCCGTCGAAGGCGAGCGCGAGGGCCGCCTCGCCGAACATCACGGCGGTGCCGCTGTAGCCCGGGTCGCGGTCGGCACCGAAGCGGGTGCGATAGAGGGCACCGGTGCTCGTCGTCGTCTGCAGCACCATCCGGAAGCGGCCCGCGGTGCGGGTCTTGTCGTCGGGCCCCTCGCCGGGCTTGGGCAGCACCTTGTCGAGCACGGCGCGGGCCGGCTCGAAGGACATCGCGGCCTGCAGTCCGAGCAGGCCGGCGGTGAGCCCGCTGGCGAGCACCGAGGCGCGCGGGCCATCGCCGAAGTCCATCACCTCGCGGTAGCGGAACTGCCGGCCGTAGCGCCAGCCGAGCAGCGCGTTCGAGCGGCGCACGATCCGGGTGTTGAAGGGGGCCATGATGAACGGCCCGGTCCACCGCCCCGTCTCGGGGTCGCGCTGCACCGGGATCTTGCGGGCCAGGCCGCCGAGGGTGGCGAGGACCTGCTCGACCGGGGAGCCGGCCTCGGGCTCCTCACGGGGCGCAGCGGGCTCCCGAGCGCGGTCCGGTGAGAGCGAATAGGGGTCGGCGACGATCTCGCGGGCGGCCGGGTCGGCGCCCATCGTGATGGCCTGCTGACGCATCGAGTCGACGGTGCCGCCACTCACCCCGCCGCGCAGCGAGCGCACCGAGAGGACGGTCGTCGTGAGCTCGCCCTCACCGTCGGCGGCGACCCGGTCGGCGGTGACGAGCACGGACAGGTCGGAGGGCACCGAGTCGAAGCCGCAGGCGTGCACGATCCGGGCGCCCGACTCGGCAGCGGTGTCGTGCCACGCGTCCATCGACTCGCGGACGAAGAGGACCTCGCCGGTGAGGTCGCAGTAGTGGGTGCCGGCGACCGCACAGGCCTCGACGAGCGGCATACCCAGCCGGGCGTAGGGTCCGGCGGCCGAGGCGACGACGGTGGCCCGGGCGGCCAGCGGGCCGAGATCCGTCGGCTCAGTGGCGTCGGCGACGGCGACCTCCCAGCTGGCGGCGGCGCGCGGCAGCTGCCGGCGCAAGGCCTCGAGCTTGTGCCGGTTGCGGCCGGCCAGGACGATCCGGGCGCTCTCGGGGGCGTGCGCCGCGAGGTGAGCGGCAGTCAGCCGACCGACGAAACCGGTCGCGCCGAAGAGGACGATGTCGACGTCTCGGGTCACGAGTGCACGGTAGCGCCCGGCGCGGCATGCACCTGCTCGACCGCGCCGAGGGCCCACCGGTGCGCCTCGATCACCGGCACAGCCAAGCGCTCGAGGGTATGCCGCGGTCGCCGGGTCCAATGCTCGCCGTGGGTGCGCACGGTGACCAGGTCGGCCGCGTGCTGCAGCGCGCGCAGCGGCCAGTGCGCCGCAACATGGTCGGCGAGCAGCAGCCGGCCGCCGGGGGCCAGGACGCGGGCCATCTCGACGAGGGCGCCCGGCTCGTCGGGGATGCAGCACAACCCGAAGGTGCACACGACCGTGTCGAACTCGCCGGCGGCGAAGGGCAGGTCGGTGGCATCGGCCCGCAGCAGGGTGACCTCACGGCCCTGGGCCGCGGCCTTGGCCCGGGCCTGGTCGAGCATCGCCGCGCTCCAGTCGACCGCGGTGAGCTCGAGGTCGGCCGGGTAGTGCGCGAGGTTGGCGCCGGTGCCGACCGCAACCTCGAGGACCCGCCCGGTGGCTCGCCGGGCGACCCAGGCGCGGCTGTGCACCATGACCCGCCGCTCGAGCAGCGCGGTCATCCGGTCGTAGCCGGACGCGTGCTCGTCCCACTGGGCCACGAGTCGGTCGCGAGAGGGCGGCATACCGCCCAGTCTCGCAGCACGCCGAGCGGACCATCCCACGCCGAGTGGACCAGGTTCGGCCGCCTAGCGGCGGTGCACCCGCGCCTCCCACGGCCCGAGCTCGCCGAGAGCGCGGGGCGAGCCGTCCGCGGCGGAGGCGGGCGGCATACCCGATCCGAGCAGCAGCGACGAACCCTCCCACCCCTCCGGAACGTCGACGGTGACCGCCGCCGAGCCGAGGTTGGCGAGCACGAGGAGCTCGTCGCGCCCCCCGTCCGCGCCGTCGAGGGTCCGGGTGAAGGCGAACACCGTCGGGTGCTCCCGCAGCCCCTCGACCATCGCGAAGCGGCCGTCGACGACGACGTCCAGCTCGTGGCGCAGCCGGATCAGCTGTTGGTAGTGAGCGAAGACCGAGTCCGGATTCCCCACTTGGGCAACGGCATTCACGTCTACGTGGTTGGGGTTGACCGGCAGCCAGGGCGTGCCCGTCGTGAAGCCGGCGTGCTCGCTCGAGTCCCACTGCATCGGCGTGCGGGCATGGTCGCGGCTCTGCACATTGACCGCCTCGAGCACAGCCCCCGGATCTGCGCCGTCGGCCAGCGCCGCGCGCGACCAGTTGCGCGACTCGACGTCGTCGAGCTGGTCGACCGACGTGAAGGGGTAGTTCGTCATCCCGAGCTCCTCGCCCTGGTAGACGTAGGGCGTGCCCCGCTGCAGGTGCAGCACGGTGGCGAGCGCCTTCGCCGACTCCACCCGGTATGCCGCGGGGTCGCCATAGCGCGACACCGGCCGGGGCTGGTCGTGGTTGCACCAGTAGAGCGAGTTCCAGCCCTCGTCGGCCAGGCCCTCCTGCCACTGCGCCAGACACGCCTTGAGGGCCACCCAGTCCACCGACCGGATGTCGTAGCGTCCGCCCGGCCCGTGGTCGATGCCCATGTGCTGGAACTGGAAGACCATGTCGAACTCGCCACGGTCGGCGGCGGTGAAGGCCCGCGCGTCCTCGACGGTGACCCCGGGCGTCTCGCCGACGGTGATCGTCGGCCGCCCCACCGCACCCCACGACGCGTCCCGCAGCTCGCGGACGAACTCGTGGATCCGCGGTCCGTTCATCCAGACCCCGGTGCCGTCGGCGTCGATCCGCTTGGACACCAGGTTGATGACATCGAAGCGGAAGCCGTCGACGCCCCGGTCGAGCCACCACCGCAGCATCGCGTGGACCGCCGCACGAACCTGGGGGTTCTCCCAGTTGAGGTCCGGCTGACGGGTCTCGAAGAGATGCAGGTAGTACTCGTCGGTGGCCGGATCCGGCTGCCACGCCGGACCACTGAAGAACGACCCCCAGTCGGTCGGCTCGGCTCCCTTGTCCCCCAAAGACATTCCGTCCCGCGGCGGCAGCCACCAGTACCAGTCGCGCTTCGGGTTGTCCTTCGACGCGCGGCTCTCGAGGAACCACGGATGCCGGTCGCTCGTGTGGTTGACGACGATGTCGATGACGAGGCGCATCCCCCGGGAGTGCAGCTCGGCGATCAGCCGGTCGACGTCGGCCAGCGTGCCGAACATCGGGTCGACGTCCTGGTAGTCGCTGATGTCATAGCCGTTGTCGGCCTGCGGCGAGGGGTAGAAGGGCGACACCCAGAGCACGTCGGCGCCGAGCGCCTGGATGTGGTCGAGGCGCGCGATCAGCCCCGGCAGGTCGCCGATGCCGTCGCCGTCGCTGTCGGCGAAGCTGCGCGGATAGACCTGATAGACCACCGCGCGCTTCCACCAGTCGGGCTGGTCGGCAGCCAGGTCGCGCATCGCCATCGTCTCCTCGTCGTAGCCTGTGCTGGTGAGTGCCCACCCGCGCCGGAGCCGGTATGCCGCCGCGGCGGCCCTCACGCTACTGCTGGGCGGCGGCGCCGTGGCGCTCGTCTCGACGCGCGGCACCACCACGGCCACTGCGGGGTCCACCCCGAGTGCCGCGCCGACGCAGGTCGTGACGACTGAGCCGAGCGGGCCGAGCACCTCAGCTGCCCCGACGACCGCCGCCCTCAGCACAGCCCCGCCGACGACCACCCCGCCGACGACTGCCGCGCCGACCACCAGCGCGCGGGCGACCCCCCTGCCGTCCCGCCCCACTGCCGCCCAGACCACGGCGCCGCGGACCTCGGCCGCTTCGCCGAGTGCCCGCCCTCCGGCGCAGCCGGTCATCGTGCCCGACCCGATCCCCTACCCGGCCGCGCGGCTGGCCCAGATGGCCGACTACTCGAAGCGCCACTACGGCACCGCGAGCTCCGCCCTCACCCCCAGCGTCATCGTCGTCCACTACACCGAGACCGACACCTACCGTCCGGTGTGGAACCTCTTCGCCGCGAACACCGCCGCCCTCGGCGAGCTGCCCGGCGTGTGCGCGCACTTCGTCATCGACCAGGGCGGGACGATCCACCAGCTCGTGCCGACCACGGTGCGCTGCCGACACACCATCGGCCTCAACGACAGCGCGATCGGCATCGAGGTGGTCCAGTCCAGCCGTGGTCACGGCGCCGGCTGGGCCGAGCAGCAGATCCTCGCCCGACCCGCCCAAGCCACCGCCCTCGTCGCGCTCATCCGCCAGCTGCAGGCGCAGCACGGCATACCCACCTCGAGCGTCATCGGGCACGCGATGGCCAACGCCGACCCGCGTTTCCACGACCTCCTCGGCTGGCGCAACGACCACACCGACTGGGGTGCCGGCCCCATCGCCGAGCTGCGGGCCCGGCTCTGACGCGACGCACCGGGAGCGCCGCCACGACCTCTGGCGCGCACCTGTGACCTGTGTCACCCTGTGCGTCGTGACCCCCGCACACCCCGTCGTCGCGCGCACTCGGTATGCCGCCACCGCCCTCCTCGCGCTCGCCCTCACCGGGCTGGGCCTCGTCGTCGCCCCCTCCGCCGCGGCGGACGGGCCTGGCGTCGGCACCCCCTACGTCGCCACCTTGGGCGACTCCTACATCAGCGGCGAGGCCGGCCGGTGGGCCGGCAACTCCAACGCCAGCGCGGCATCCGTCGACGCCCTGGGCCCGACCGCCTACTTCGACAACGCCACCCGCACGGGCGAGCAGATCACCCGTTGCCACCGGGCCTGGTCCGCGTCGGCCTACATCGGCGGCGGGGTGGGCGGGGTCGACCTCGCGTGCTCCGGCGCGACGACGGCCACCTCGACGACGAGCCAGGGCTACTTCAAGCCCGGACTCGACTTCTACGACGACGGGGCTGGCCGGCAGGGCCAGGCGAAGCTGCTGCAGGGCTTCGCGGCGACGCACAACGTGCGGATGGTCGTCGTGTCGATCGGCGGCAACGACTTCAACTTCGCGAGCATCGTGCAGAGCTGCGTCACGAACTTCCTCAGCTCGCCGTCGTGGTGGCCGAACTACTGCTACGACGACTCGTCGGTCGCCGCGAACTTCACCAGCGCGAACGTCGCCGCGGTGAAGGGGCGGATCACGACGGCGCTGCTCAACGTCCGCCAGGCGATGCGCAACGCCGGCTACGCCGACTCGTCCTGGACGCTCGTCGTGCAGACCTACCCGTCGCCGATCCCGATGGCGTCCGGCTTCCGCTACAGCCAGTCCGGCTACACCCGGCAGAGCACCGGCGGCTGCGGATTCTGGAACCGCGACGCCGACTGGGCCAACACGACGGCGCTCCCCACGATCAACGCGACGGTGCGCGGGGCAGTGACCGCATCCGGCATCTCCGGCGCCCAGATCCTCGAGCTGCAGTCGGCCTTCAACGGCCGACGGCTGTGCGAGAGCACCGTGGGGCTGCTGGAGGAGAAGGGCCTCAGCTCGTGGACCCAGGCCGGCGCGGTCGACCGGACCGAGTGGATCGACCAGATCCGCACCGTCTCGACCGCGACGAGCGACTACTACATCCAGGAGTCGCTGCACCCCAACTACTGGGGCGCCCTCGCCGAGCGCAGCTGCGTCCGGCAGGCCTACAACGGCGGCGCGGTCCGGGGCGGCACCTGCTCGATCGCCGGCACCGGCCTGGTCGGCGGCGAGCCGCGAATGACCCTGCGCTGACCGCTCCGCTCCCTGAGGTTTATCGGGTGACCCGATAAACGTGCGCTTGACCCGAGGAGCTTCCTCGGGTCAAGCGGTACTTTCTCGGGTCATCCGATCCAGCGCACGCCCGGTCAGCACAGGGCGAGCAGGTCGGTCCAGGTCTCGATCTTGGTCCGGGCCCGGCCGCGCTCCGCGCCTCGGGCGATCTCGGCAGCATCGATCGCCCGCCAGTCCGCCAGGGTCGTGAAGCGCACGCCACGCTCGGTGAGCACCGCGTCGAGCTCGCCGGCGGCGTGCGCCGGAGTCGGCGGCATATCCGATGCCATGAGGTCGGCGACGAGGTGACGGACCGTCTGGGCGGCACACGACTTGTTCGTGCCGATGACGCCGGACGGGCCGCGCTTGAGCCAGCCCGCGACATACTCCTTCGGCTGCACGGCACCGTCGGCGTCGACGACCCGCCCCTCGACGTTGGCGACGACCGCGGCCCGCTCGTTGAAAGGCACCCCGGGCAGCGGCACCGAGCGGTAGCCGATCGAGCGCAGCACCAACTGCACCGGGATCCGTTGCTGCACACCGGTGCCCACGACCTTGCCGGCCTCGTCGAGCCGGGTCTGCTCGACCACCAGCACGCCAACGGCACCCGGTCGCTCGGCCGACTCCTCGAGCGCCACCGGTCGGTGCCAGAAGCGGAAGTGCAGCCGCCGCCGGGCATCGGGCACCTCGGTCGCAGCCGCCTCGCGCAGGATCTCGAGGTTGGCCCGGGTCCGCCGTTCGAGGGTGTCGTCGGGGATGCCGTCCAGGCACCCCGCCGGCTCCACCGTCACCTGCACACCCGGGGTGTGCACGAGCTCGCGCAGCTCGACCGTCGTGAAGGCGGCGTGCTGCGGGCCCCGCCGGGCGACGACGTAGATGTCGTCGCAGTGATGCACCGCGAGCGCGTCGAGGACCGGCTGGGGCATGTCGGTCACCGACAGCGCCTCGGCGGTCTTGGCGAGGATGCGGGCCACGTCGACCGCGACATTGCCCACGCCGATGACCGCCGCCGCGCGCACCCCGGTGAGGTCCTGGTCGGGCGCGTCCGGGTGTCCGGAGTACCACGCGACGAACTCGCGGGCCGACCGGCTGCCGTCGAGGTCCTCGCCAGGGACACCGAGCTGGACGTCGGCGCTGGCGCCCGCGGCATACAGCACGGCGTCGTATGCCGCGAGCAGCTCCTCGCGACTCACGTCACGGCCCATCTCGACGTTGCCGAGGAAGCGCACTGCCGGGCTGTCGAAGGTCTTGGCCAGGGCGTTGGCCACCGACTTGATGCTCGTGTGGTCGGGTGCCACGCCGTAGCGCAGCAGGCCGTAGGGAGTGGGCAGCCGGTCGAGCAGGTCGACCTCGACCGGGACCTCGCTCTGAGTGGTGAGCGCTTGCGCGGCGAAGAGCCCCGACGGCCCGGCGCCGACGATCGCGATGCGTCGCGGGACGGCAGTGTCCATGATCGCGAGCCTAGCCACGCCGCGCGGGCGCGCGTGGGACCAGGGTCCTCGCGGCATACCGTCCTGGCACTGTTCAATGAGCCATGGCCAGCAACGTCCGCCGCGTCCTCGCCGCCCTCGGCGGCCTGGTCGCGGTGACGGTCTACGGCGTCGTCGGCTACATGATCCTCGGCTATGCCTTCGTCGACGCGCTCTACCAGACGGTGATGACGCTGACCACGGTCGGCTACGGCGAGGTCCACGAGCCGAGCACGGTCCAGAAGCTCTTCTCGATCAGCCTCATGGTGTTGGGCGTCGGCATCGCGCTCTACAGCCTCACCGTCATCGTCGGCACGCTCTACGACGGGCACGTGCGGCACTTCTACGAAAGGCGCCGGATGGACAAGCGGATCGCGGGGATGAACGGGCACGTCATCATCTGTGGCCACGGCCGGGTCGGCAAGTCGGCCCGCGAGCACCTCCTCGCCACCGGCCAGCAGGTCGTCGTCGTCGACACCGACCCCGAGCGGGTCGAGCACCTCGAGGACCCCTACATCATCGGCGACTGCACCCGGGACGAGGTGCTGCGCGCGGCCGGCATCGAGCGAGCCCGGGCCCTCATCGCCACCCTCGAGACGGACGCGGACACCGTCTACCTCACCCTCTCGGCGCGGGCGCTGCGCCCGGACCTCGTCATCATCAGCCGGGCCCGCACCGTCGACTCGAAGGCGAAGCTCGTCCTCGCCGGGGCGACTCGCGCGGTCAACCCGCAGCTCATCGGCGGCCGGCGGATCGCGGCCTTCGCGCTCAACGCGCACGTCGCGGAGTTCCTCGACGTCGTCATGCACGACAGCGAGCTCGACTTCCGGATCGAGCAGGTCCGCATCCTCGCCGACTCGCCGCTGCGCGGGCGCACCCTGGGCGAGCTCGATCTCGAGAACGACACCGGAGCCCGGCTGCTCGCCTATCGGCCCGGACCGAGGCAGCCCTTCCAGCCCCACCCGGGAGCGGACACGGTGCTCGCCCCCGGCTCGATCCTCATCGCCTTCGGCACGATGGGCCAGATCCAGCGGCTCGAGGGGCTGGCCGCCATGCACGTCAAGCTCGAGGCCGGACAGACGTCGAGCGCCCTCACCGTCGAGTAGGCCCGGAGGGCGTGCCGGCGCGGCTCACGCGGGGGCGACCTGCTGGCGGTCGCTGAGCTTGGCAAGCAGCGGCCCGACGACCGCCATGACGAGCACGTATGCCGTGCCGACGAGGACGACCTCGCGGTGGCCGGCCGCGCCGGCGAGGCCGGCGATGACGATGGAGAACTCGCCGCGTGGCACGAGCGTCGCCCCGGCCCGGCGCCGGCCGCGCGGCCCGACGCCGTCGCGGCGCGCGGCATACCAGCCGGTGGCGACCTTGCCGACGATGCCGACGACGGCGAGCGCTGCGGCAGCCGGCAGCGCTGGACCGAGCTGGCTCGGATCGGTGGTGAGACCGAAGGTGAGGAAGAAGAGCGCGGCAAAGAGGTCGCGCTGCGGCCCGAGGATGGTTCGGGCGCGGTGGGCCAGCTCGTCGGGGATCGCGATGCCGACGAGGAAGGCCCCGACGGCAGCACTGGCTCCGAGGACATGGGTGGCGCCGGCGACGAGCATGGTGAGGCCGAGCACCCGGAGCATGACCTGCTCGTCGGAGTCGTGCGAGAGCAACCGGCCGATCCGGTCGCCGGCCTTGGTGGCGGCGAGCAGGGCGAGGGTGACCGCGCCCACGGCGAGCAGCACGCCGAAGGCGGCCTGACCGGCGCCCCCACCGGCGAGCACGACGAGCAGGATCGGCAGGAAGACGGCCATCGCGAGGTCCTCGAGAACGAGCACCGACAGGATCGCCGGCGTCTCGCGGTTGCCGAGCCGGTCCAGGTCGGCGAGCAGCTGGGCCACGATGCCGGAGGACGAGATCCAGGTCAGTCCCCCGACGGCAACTGCGGCCGGCAGCGGCAGGCCGAGCAGCATCGCGACCGCGAAGCCGGGGAGCGCGTTGCAGACCAGGTCGACGACGCCGGACGGCCCGTGCCGACGCAGCGAGGCGGTGAGCTCGCGGGCGTCGAACTCCAGACCGAGGGTGAGCAACAGCAGCAGGACGCCGATCTCGGCTGCGACCGTGATGAAGTCGTCCGAGGCGGCAACCGGAGCGATGCCGCCGTTGCCGAAGGCGAGGCCGGCCAGCAGGTAGAGCGGGATCGCGGACAGGCCGAAGCGTCGAGCGACCATCCCGAGGGCGGAGACGCCCGCGAACATGACGCCCAGCTCGACGAAGACCAGCCCCAGATGATCCACGAGCTACCCCCGCTGCCCCTCGCCCGCGTCGCCGGGGTCCGTCACGTCGTCGAGCTCGCCGAGCTCGTCGTCGAGGGTGTCGACGGGGATGGGATAGGGGTCGTCGTCGGGTGACATCGCGAAGATGTGGGCGAGCTCGGCGAGGCCGGCCGTGCTGCCGATCGCGACGACGACGTCGTCGGCGCGCAGCCGCGCGCGCGGCCCCGGGGCGGCATACACCTGATCGCCACGCACGACGGCGACGATCGAGCAGCCGGTCCGGGTGCGCGCCTTGCTGTCACCGAGCCGGCGGCCGTCGTAGCGGCTGCCAGCGGTGACCGTGAAGCGCGCCGAGGAGAGGCCCGGCACCTCGCGGGAGAGATCGGCCAGCCGACTCGAGAGCCGGGGGGCGCCGAGGAGCTCGGCGATCGCCAAGGCCTCCTCGGGCTCCAGGCGCAGCTGGGTGGCGACCGCGTCGGGGTCGTCCCGACGATAGGTCACCACCTCGGCGCCACCGTCGTGGGCGACGACGATGCCGAGCACCTTGCCGTCGCGGGTGCGGGCCTCGTAGCGGATCCCGACGCCCGGGAGCATGGTCTCGGTGAAGTCCATCCGCCATTCCTATCGGATCCGGGCGGCCGTGGACGCCGCCAGCCGGCTCAGAGCTCGCGGATCACCAGGCCGGTGCGCAGCTTCGGCGTGAAGAAGGTCGACTTCGGCGGCATGAGCAGTCCCTCGCGCGCAGTGCGCTCGATCTCGGCGAGACTCGTCGGGCGGATGAGGATGCCGGCGGTGTATGCCGCGTCGCCGGCCTGGCCCGTCGGGTCGGCGAGGGCGCGCAGCACCTCGGCGACGCCGTGCTGGTAGGAGATGGTGACGTCGGACCCGGCGAGGGTGTGCTCGAGCCAGGCGCCGTCGAGGCTCCGGATGCCGTCGAAGGCGCCCGGTCGTGGGGTGAGCCAGTGCGCCGAGCCGTCGGGCGCGACGAGGACGAGCCGGCCGAGCTCGTCCATCGCAGCGAGCAGTCCAGCCGGGTCGCCGCCGGGCGCGAGGTCGGCCGGCACCTCGGTGAGCTCGAAGTCGCGGGCGAGCACGCGGCATACATCTTCGTGCGGGAGGCCGGCGACGAGACGGTGGATCGCGGCGACGGCGAGCTGCTCGGGCACGAGCTCGCCGACAAAGGCCAGCGTGTGCTCGGCCGGCGTGTCGGATCGGCCTGTGGCGGAACGGATCTCGTCACGGATGCGGCGCGCGACGCCGTAGCGGTGATGGCCGTCGGCGATGAGCACGTCGTCGCTGCCGACGAGGTCGCAGATCGCGGCGATCCGGTCCGGGTCGGTGAGCCGCTCGACCCGGTGCTCGACCCCGTCGACCGTGAGCGCGCCGACCTCCTCGGCGGGCCCGCGGAGCAGCTCGGTGAGCCCGCGAGCCAGCGACAGCCCCCACACGGGCGAGAGGTTGGCCTGCGTGGCGCGGGTGAGGTCGAGCCGGTCGGTCGAGGCCTTGGGGGTGGTCCGCTCGTGCGGCAGCACTCCCCCGGCGCCCTCGTCGACCACCTCGAGTCCGCCGAGCACGCCGACGAGCTCGCGCGCCGCCCCGGTGGAGTCCGTGAAGGACATCCGATAGATGGTGAGACTCGGGTCCGCATCGCGGACGAGGACGCCATCGTCTCGCCAGTCCGCGAGGAGGCGACCCGCGGCGGCATACCGATCTGTCAGCGAGCCGGACTCGCCACCGGCGGGCACGTCGAGGTGAACGACGTTGTGCGGGTGGCGGTTTCGCAAGCCTGCGACGTCAGCCTCCGAGAGCACGTCGTAGGGCGGCGCGATGACCGCGTCGAGATCGGTCCCGGGCGCGTAGCGCAGCGCGCGGAAAGGCACGAGGCGAGCGGGCATGGCGGCGAGTCTAGATCGCCGCCTCGTCCCGCTCTCCGGTGCGCACCCGCACGACCATCTCGACCGGAGTGACCCACACCTTGCCGTCGCCGATCCGTCCGGTGCGGGCGGCGGCCACGACGGCCCGGACGACGTCGTCGAGGTCGTGGTCGTCGACGAGCACCTCGATGCGCACCTTCGGCACGAGGCTCACGTCGTACTCCGCGCCGCGATAGACCTCGGTGTGCCCGCGCTGCCGGCCGGCCCCGCTCACCTCGCTCACCGTCATCCCGGCGATGCCGAGGGCCTCGAGGGCCTCCTTGACCTCTTCCCACTTGTGCGGCTTGACCACCGCGGTCACGAGCTTCATCAGTCCTCCTCGGGGTGATGGGGGCGCAGGATGCCGTGCCCGCCGGCCCGGCCTGCGGTCACCGTGTGCAGGTCGTATGCCGCCTCGCCGTGGGTCGCGAGGTCGAGCCCGCCGAGCTCGTGCTCACGAGCGACCCGGAAGCCCAGGGTCCGGTCCAGGAATCGGCCGAGCAGCAGCGACACCCCGAAGGCATAGCCGAGGACGACGAGCGCGCCCAGCGTCTGTCGGCCCAGTTGGGTCACGCCGCCGCCGTAGAGCAGCCCGTCGACGCCGGTCGGGGCCGCCGCCGTCCCGAGGATGCCGATGCCGATCGTGCCGATGAGTCCGCCGACGAGGTGGACACCGACGACGTCGAGCGAGTCGTCGTAGCCGAAGCGGTGCTTGAGCCCCACGGCGATCGCGCAGACCGCGCCGGCGACGGCCCCCATGGCGATCGCGCCGAGCGGCGAGAGGGAGCCGCCGGAGGGCGTGATCGCGACCAGTCCGGCGACCATGCCCGAGGCGGCACCGAAGGACGTGGCCTTGCCGTCGCGCCACCGCTCGAGCGCGATCCAGCCCAGCGTGCCCGCCGCGCCCGCCAGAGTCGTCGTCGCGAAGACGACCGCGGCCTTGTGGTTGGCCCCGAGCGCCGAGCCGGCGTTGAAGCCGTACCACCCGAACCACAACAGCCCGGCGCCGATCATCACCAGGGTGAGGTTGTGCGGGCGCATCGGGTCGCGGCCGAAGCCGAGCCGCCGACCCAGGACCAGCGCGAGCGCGAGGCCCGATGCGCCGGAGCAGATCTCGACCGGCATACCGCCGGCGAAGTCGACGATACCGACGGCATTTGCGAGCCAGCCACCGTGGTGGTCTCCGGCCGAGATGTCGAACACCCAGTGGGCGACCGGGGCATAGACGACGAGGCTCCACACGGCGACGAAGACCAGCCAGGTGCCGAACCGCGCCCGGTCGGCGATGGCTCCCGAGACGAGCGCCGCCGTGATGACACAGAAGAGGCCTTGGAACATCGCGAAGAGCAGCAGCGGCACCGTGCTCGTGCCATTGCTGGCCGGGTCGAGGAGCTGGCCGAGACCGGCATACTGCGTCGGCCGACCGAGCAGGCCGAGGCCGATGTCGTCGCCGAACGCGAGCGAGTAGCCGACGGCGGTCCACACGATGAGCACGACGCCGAGCGCGCCGAAGGTCATCATCATCATGTTGAGGACGCTCTTGCTGCGCACCATGCCGCCGTAGAAGAAGGCCAGGCCGGGTGCCATGAGCAGCACGAGCGCGCTGGCTGCGAGCAGCCACGCGGTGTCGCCGGTGTCGATGTTGGAGGGGCCGGCGAGCAGGAGGTGCGCGATCACGCGCACATGGTGGCAGCCGTGTCTGAGGATCGAGACGGCCCGTCCACGTGCTGATCCCCCCTTGTCCGGGAGTAACCGCCTCCCTGGTCATCTTTGCCGCGCGACACGGCGTGTCGCGCCGGCAAAGAGGCCCAGGGAGGCGGTTACTCCAGGGCTGAGGGGTCGACTCGGGCCAAGCCCAGCCACTCGGCCAGCGCGTCGATCTCCTCGTCGACGGCCTGCCGCACGTCCCGGGTCGGGTCGACGTCCCAGTGCAGCGCGTCAACCTGCAGGACTCCGGTATGCCGGTCGGCCCGCGCATCGAGCTTGCCCACCAACCGGTCGCCGTGCAGGACGGGCATGGCCCAATAGCCCCACCGGCGCTGCGCCGCGGGCTTGTACATCTCGAGGGCATAGTCGAAGGAGAAGACGTCGGCCAGCCGGTGCCGGTCGAAGACGAGTCGGTCCAGCGGCGACAGCAGCGCGGTCCGGCCGGTGACCTGCTCGTTCCGCACCGCGTCGAGCAGCTCGGCGTCCACCCGCCAGGTGCCCCGCACCCCGTCGACGGTGGCGGCCACACCGACTCCCGGATCGGCGAGCCACTTCGTGCGGGTGAGGCCCAGGGCGGAGAGCTGCCGCTCGCCGCGGGTCCGACGCGCCTGCGGCCACGGTGGCACCGGGTCGTCGGGGTAGACCCGCTCGGCGAGATCCCAGAGCCGCTCCGTGCCGCGCCGGCCGGCGATCGCGACCTCGCCGCGCTGCACCATGATGTCGAGCATCCGCGCGACGTTCTGGTCGTTCGTCCACCCGGTCGAGCGCCACGGCACGACCGTCGTGTCCGGCAGCTCGCCGGTCGACAGCGGCCCCTCAGCGGCCAGCCGCGCGAGGAGGTCACGGCGGCATACCTCGTTGTCGGAGACCCAGCGCTCGAGCCGGTCGTGCCAGGGCCGGCGCCGATCGGGCGTCGGCCAGTGCGCCATCTCGTCGCGATGCAGCGCGACGTCCTCGGCCGGGATCACCTCGCCACGCAGCTCCACCAGCTCGCGCCGGCGCAGCGCTTCGGCCAGGTCGCTCGGCTCGTATGCCGCGCCGAGCCGGCTCCACGCGACGACATCGGCGCTCGGGGCGACGTAGGAGGTCGGCTCGACCTGCAGCATCGTCAGGTCGCGAACCAGCTCGACGAGGTCGACCGGACGCTCGGCGGTGAGCCACTGCGCGCGGATCGCGAGGCGACGCGCCTCCGCACGACTGAGCTCGAGCAGCGCCATCCCGACACGGTAGCCCGGGGCGTGGGAGGATCGGCCGCGATGGACTTCTACTCGATATACGACCAGGGCTTCGCGCGCGTCGCGGCCTGCACCGTGCCCGTGCGGGTCGCCGACCCGGCCGCCAACGCCGAGGCGACGCTCGCGGCCGCTCGGCAATGTCACGACGAGGGCGTCGCGCTCGCGGTCTTCCCCGAGCTGGGACTCACCGGCTATGCCATCGACGACCTGCTGCTGCAGGATGTGCTGCTCGACGGGGCCCTCGCGGCGCTCGCGGCGCTCGTCGAGGCGAGTCGCGAGCTGCTGCCGGTGCTCGTCGTCGGAGCCCCGGTGCGCACGCTCGGCCGGGTCTACAACTGCGCGGTCATCGTGCATCGGGGCCGGGTCCTCGGCGTCGCCCCGAAGTCCTACCTGCCGACCTACCGCGAGTTCTACGAGGCACGCCAGCTCGCCGCCGGCGACGACACCCGCGGCCGGACCGTGCGGCTGCTCGGCACCGACGTCCCCTTCGGGCCCGACCTCGTCTTCCGCGCCACCGACCGTCCCGACCTCGCGATCCACGTCGAGGTGTGCGAGGACATGTGGGTGCCGATCCCGCCGTCGGCCGAGGCCGCCCTCGCCGGCGCCACCGTGCTCGTCAACATCTCCGGCTCGCCCATCACGGTCGGCAAGTCCCGCGACCGACACCTGCTCTGCGAGTCGACCTCCGCCCGCTGCCTCGCGGCCTATGTGTATGCCGCTGCCGGAGAGGGCGAGTCGACCACCGACCTGTCGTGGGACGGGCAGACGATGATCTGGGAGGCAGGGACGCTGCTCGGCGAGAGCGAGCGCTTCCCGCAGGGTCCGCGGCATACCGTCGCCGACGTCGACCTCACCCGGCTGCGTCAGGAGCGGATGCGCCAGGGCACCTTCGACGACAACCGTCGCACGCACGCCTTGCGCACCAACGAGTTTCGCGAGATCAACTTCGAGCTGGCCGCCCCGACAACGGATCTCGGGCTGCGTCGCGCGGTCGACCGCTACCCCTTCGTCCCTGACGACGCGGCGCTGCTCGCCCAGGACTGCTACGAGGCCTACTCCATCCAGGTGTCCGGCCTCGAGCAGCGGCTGCGCGCGATCGGCCAGCCCAAGATCGTCATCGGCGTCTCCGGCGGCCTCGACTCGACCCACGCCCTCATCGTCGCCGCCCGCGCGATGGATCGCCTCGGCCGGCCGCGCACCGACATCCACGCGCTGACCATGCCCGGCTTCGGCACCTCCGACCGCACCAGGACCAACGCGATCGCGCTCATGGAGGCGCTGGGGGTCACCTGGGAGGAGCTGGACATCCGGCCCGCGGCGACCCAGATGCTCCGCGACATGGACCACCCCTTCGGCCGCGGCGAGACCGGCCGCGAGGTCTACGACGTCACCTTCGAGAACGTCCAGGCCGGCCTGCGCACCGACTACCTCTTCCGCATCGCCAACCACCGCGGCGGCATCGTGCTCGGCACCGGCGACCTGTCCGAGCTCGCGCTCGGCTGGTGCACCTACGGCGTGGGCGACCAGATGAGCCACTACGGCGTCAACGCCGGCGTGCCGAAGACCTTGATGCAGCACCTCATTCGCTGGGTCATCGCCTCCGGTCAGTTCGACGAGCAGGTCGGCACGACCCTGCAGTCGATCCTCGAGACGACCATCTCACCCGAGCTCGTGCCGCAGTCCGACGACGAGCCGGTGCAGTCGACCGAGGCCAAGATCGGCCCCTACTCGCTGCAGGACTTCACCCTCTACTACGTGCTGCGCCACGGTATGCCGCCCTCCCGCATCGCCTTCCTTGCCTGGCACGCCTGGCGTGACGCGGCGAGCGGGCTGTGGCCCGAGGGCTATCCGGAGGCCGGCCGCGCGGCATACGACCTGGGGACCGTGCGGCACTGGCTCGAGGTCTTCGTCAAACGCTTCTTCGCCAACCAGTTCAAGCGATCCGCGCTGCCCAACGGCCCGAAGGTCGTCGCCGGCGGCTCGCTGTCACCGCGCGGCGACTGGCGGATGCCCTCGGACGCCTCCAGCCGCGCGTGGCTCGACGAGCTGCACCGGAACGTCCCCGAGCGCTGACCGATCAAGCGCAGCCCCGGTGAGCGAGTCACTCCTCAGGTGGCGCCTCGTCGCCGTCGCGCTCGTCGCGCGCGGCCCACTCGAGCAGCACATCAAGCCGGTATGCCGCGTCGTCGATGCCCGCGTGCAGGTCACCGAGGGCGGCATACCGCGCGGGAACCGTTGCGAGAGTGAGTGATCGGGGGTCCACGTCGTCGACCTCGTCCCACCGGATGGGCGTCGAGACGGTGCCGTCCGGGTTGCCCCGGACCGAGTAGGCCGACGCGATCGTGTGGTCGCGGGCGTTCTGGTTGTAGTCGACGAAGACGTGGCTGGGGTCGCGGTCCTTGCGCCACCAAGTCGTCGTGACATCGTCCGGCAGTCGGCGCTCCACCTCACGCGCGAAGGCGAGCGCCGCCCGGCGCACGTCGGCAAACTCCCACTCGGGCTCGATCCGGACGTAGACGTGCAGGCCGTTGCCGCCGGAGGTCTTGGGATAGCCGGTGATGCCGAGCTCGTCGAGCAGCTCGTGCACCGTGTCCGCTGTCCGGCGCACTCGGTCGAAAGGGCATTCCGGCATGGGGTCGAGGTCGATCCGCCACTCGTCCGGCCGGTCGACGTCGGCGCGCCGGACATTCCACGGGTGGAACTCGACGCTCGACATCTGCACCGCCCAGATGACCGCGGCGAGCTCGGTGACGCACAGCTCGTCGGCTGTGCGGCCGAACCTCGGGAAGTAGAGCTCGACGGTCTCGACCCACGATGGCGCGCCGGCGGGCAGCCGCTTCTGGTGCACCTTGGCGCCGGCCAGACCGTCCGGGAAGCGGTGCAGCATGGTCGGCCGCTCGCGCAGCGCCCGGACGATGCCGTCGCCGACCGCGAGGTAGTAGTCGACGAGGTCGCGCTTCGTCCAACCGTGCTCGGGGAAGTAGACGCGGTCCGGGTTGGTCACCCGGACAGTGCGGTCGCCGACCTCGATCTCGACGGCCGGTGTGGTCTTCGCCATCGGCTCAGCGTGTCACACGCGCGCGGCACCCGCCCCCATCCCAGCGGGCAGCCCCTCTCCAGGTCAGCGTCCCTCCAGGTCAGCCTCCCCCTCCAGGTCAGCCTCCCTCCAGGTCAGCCTCCCTCCAGTGGGCATATGCCCGCTTGAGCGGGCATATGCCCACCTCCTCCCCGGAGCCACCCCCGCTCGTGGTCCGGCTCATCCCGCCAAGCGAGCAGTGCACCGCGGGGAGCACGACTGGGGGCGACCCGGCCAACCGCGCTCCACGTACGTCTCAGCGATCTCCACCGCCGACTCGCATCTGTGCGCGACGGCATCCGACCAGCCGTAGGCCAGGGCCACCCATCCAGCCCGGCTCGCGGCGCGCGCCTTGGCTCGATCGACGCTTCGTCGGGCACCCTGGTGATAGGAGTCTCCGTGCAGCTCGAAAGCCACTCGGAACTCTCGGACGATGCGGTCAAAGGTCCGCCCGAGCGACTCGACAGTCGTGTTCACAGCCGTGACCGCCGCCTGGCCCTCCCCCTCTGGTAGCCCGTGCGCCCGCAGGACATCCCGCACGAAGCGCACCTCCAGTGGCCATTCGGCACCCGCCGTCCGCTCCGTGAGCATCTCGTCAATCAGTTGCGCCGTCGTTGCCGTGGGTCGTCGCGCTATCTCCGCCCGCAGTCGCGCCGGCGATGAGTGACCCGGTCGGGTGGCCTTCCCGATCAAGGCCGCAACCTCGTCGACCGAGCTTTCCATGGCTAGATCGACGACTGTGGCGTCGTAGGTGGTTCGGCGCGGCCAAGCCTCGACAATCGACGCTCCCGAGCGACGAGCCAATACCGTTCCGGAGCGCACCGCCGCGCGCGACGTGGCAGGCACCACAACGTGGATCGGATCCAGCCAGCGCGGCGGCGTGGACCACGAGATTGCGCCTCTCGGCAGGTCCACCAAGCCGTGGATCACCCCTGCGCTCGGACCGGCCAACGCCGATGACGGGCCGTAGGCCAACAGTGCCGCTGCAGCCCGGGTGACCCAGTTGACCGGGCCGGTGCGAGTCAGGTAGACGCCATGATGCAGGCGCTGCCAGTGGCCGACCTCCAGACGCCACTCGACGGCTCGCCGGGACAACCCCAGCCCACCTTCGTGGCGGGGCGCCACGGCCATCGCCTTAGTGGTCAGCCCGAGTTCGCGTGGACCCTTGGGAAGGTGCATGGTGCAACTCTGGACGCATCTCGCCGACAACGTCCGAAGTTATCCACAGCCCGAGGGAGAGAGCCTCGCGCTGGGTCGCAGGCGATGCGGGCATATGCCCGCTGGGATGGGCATATATCCGCGCCTGGGTTGGGCGATCCCGGGCGTCCATGGGCATCTGCCCGCTGGGATGGGCATATGCCCGCGACTCGGTGGGCG
>DAOTIG010000018.1:0-35816 GCA_035448065.1 Dermatophilaceae bacterium | reverse complement strand
GTGGCCACCACGCTCGGGGCGGTCCTCGCCGTGCATCCCTGGTATGCCGCGGCCCTCGTCGTCGTCTTCGGTCTCGTCTTCGCCGCGACTCGGTGGGTGGCGCTTGGATCGCTCTGTGCGGCAGCGGTTCTCGCGATCGTCGGGGTGCTCGCAGCGGCGGGGGTGGTGCCCGGGGGAGTCGGCTGGGCGACCGGCGCGTGGGCGGTCGGGCTGGGGCTGCTCGTGGGGTGGCGGCACCGCACCAACGTCGTCGCGCGCTGGCGGGCCAGCCGAGCGCGGCGGCGCTGACCGCAGCGGTTGTCCACAACCCCCTGGCTCGGGAGGCAGTTGTCCACAGGCGGACAGGTGAGTCCTGCGCGGTGGTGAGCCCGCGGCATACCGTGCGGGCATGCGCAAGCTCACTGAGGTGACGACGAGCGGAGCCGAGGACGGCACCGAGCGGCTGGTCGCCCTGCTGCGCTCGCGCAGCGGGGTGCCGCCCCGGGTGCCCGCCGAGGCCTCGGTGGCCGGTGGCTGGGTGCCGGCAGCACCTCCTGGGGTGAGGGGTGAGCGCGGACCCGACCGGGGCAGTGGTCGTCAGCCGGTGGGCGGCGAGGAAGGCCCGGTCGATCGGTCCTCGCCGGGTCGTCATCGAGCGCCCCCTCCTCGGGTGGTGACCGTGCCGGCCTTCCTGCGCGCCGGCCGGGTCCGGGTGCGGCTCGCCGCCGTCGCCGGGCTGGTGCTCGTGGCGGCCCTGGCGGCGGCCGTCTTCGCCGTGCGGGTCGTGGCAGCCCAGCGTGATGCCCAGCCGGTTGTGGTGTCGCCCACCCGGTCGGCAGTGGTCGGGCGGAGCGTGCCCGTCTCCTTCGCCGGGACGGCCACCGCGTCGTTGGGGCCTTCGGGCGCAACACCGGTGCCGATCGTCGTCCATGTCGTCGGACAGGTCGCCACTCCTGGCGTCGTCACCGTGCCCGCCGGGGCGCGGGTGATCGATGCCATCACCGCGGCCGGTGGGTCGGTGCGGGGTGCCGACCTGCAGCGGATCAACCTCGCGCGACCGGTCATCGACGGCGAGCAGGTCCACGTGCCGGCACCGGGCGAGCCGCTGCAACCGGGGGCGTTCGGGGCCACGCTCAGCGGCGGATCGCCACCTGGCCAGGGCGCCGGATCGCCGACCGGTCGAGCGCTGGTCAACCTCAACACCGCCGACCTCGCAGCCTTGGAGGACCTGCCCGGGGTCGGCCCGGTGCTTGCGCAACGGATCCTCGACTGGCGCACTGCGCACGGCCGATTCACCTCGGTGGACGAGCTGGGCGAGGTGAGCGGCATCGGCGAGCGGATGCTGGCCCAGCTCACGCCCTACGTGACGGTCTGATGGCCAGGCGGCGGCGCACGACGTGGCGACCGCGCAGCCCGGACCGGCTCGACCTCCGCTTGCTCCTGCCTGCCCTCGGCGCCTGGAGCGTCGATGTCGGGCTGCTGTGGACGGGGGCACCGACGACCGCCGTGCTCGCCATCGCGGCTGGTTCTGGTGTGGTCGCCGTCGCCCTCGGCACGGCAGCCCGGCGGTCGGCTGCCCGACACTCGGCTGCGCGGCGGTCGGCTGCCCGACACTCGGCTGCGCCTCGGTCGGCTTCCCCGTGGTCCGGCTCGGGAGCGCGGCTGGCGGCGTTGAGTGCAGCAGCCGTGCTGCTGGCGACGGTGTGCCTGGCCGGACACCAGGTCCTCCGCTCGGTCGGCACGGTCGAGCAGCTCGCCACCGACCAGGCCAGCGTGGTCGTTGAGGGGGTGGTCGAATCCGACCCGGTGCGCGTCCGTCCCCGTCCTGGTCGGCGGGTCGACACCGTCCAGGTCGTGCTCACCCTGCGCATCGAGCAGGTGACCGGCCGCGGCCAGCTGAGCCGGGTGTCGACTCCCGTGCTGCTCGTCGGCGACTCCTCGTGGCTCGGCACATCATGGCTGCAGCGCGTGCGGGTCACCGGCCGACTGGCACCCGCCCAGCCGGGCGACGACGTGGTCGCGGTGCTGCGGGCCGGGTCGGCGCCCGAGCTGCTGGCCCCTGCTCCGGCGGTGGCCGAGGCGGCCGCCGGGGTTCGGGAGCGCTTCCGGTCGGCGAGCTCGGTGCTGCCTGCGGATGCCGCCGGGCTGGTGCCGGCGCTCGTGCTCGGCGATACGTCCGCGACGCCGGTCGAGCTCACCGATGCGATGACGGCCGTCGGGCTGTCGCACCTGTCGGCCGTGTCGGGCACGAATGTCACGTTGGTGCTCGCCTTCGCCCTCGCGGTATGCCGCGTGCTCGGCCTGCCTCGGCGGCTGCGTCCGGTGGCCGCAACGGTCGTGCTGGCTGTATTCGTCGTGCTCGTCCGCCCCGAGCCCAGCGTGGTCCGCGCTGCCGTGATGGGTGTCGTGGGGCTGCTCGCCCTCGGCTCCGGCCGCGCCCGAGTCGGCGTGCCGGCCCTCTCGACCGCGGTGCTGGTGCTGCTGTGCTGGGACCCCTGGCTCGCGCGGTCCTACGGCTTCGCGCTCTCGGTGCTGGCCACCCTCGGCTTACTCCTCTTCGCCGGCCCGTGGGGTCGACACCTCGGCCGGCTGCTCCCACGACGACTGCGCGGTCTCGGCCCGGCCCTGGCCGTGCCCACCGCTGCCCAGCTGGCCTGCGCCCCTGTCGTCGTCCTCCTGCAGGGCAGTGTCTCGCTCGTCGCCATCCCGGCGAATCTGCTCGCCGGGCCCCTCGTCGCCCCGGCCACGGTCCTCGGGGTGGTCACGGCCGTCGTCGCCCCGGTGAGCACGACGATCGGCTCGGTCGTCGTGTGGGGAGCGGGGCTGCCCGCGCTGGGGATCGCCGGCATCGCCCATGCCGCGGCCGACCTGCCGGCCGGGTCGGTGCCGTGGGTCCCGGGCCCACCGGGCGCGTTGCTCCTGGGCGCGCTCACCGTGCTCGGCGTGCTGGTCGGCCCGGCAGCGAGGCACTGGTCCCTGCATCGTCCGGTGGCCGCGGTGGGCGTGCTCGCGCTCGCCGCCGGCGTCGGGGTTCCGGTGTCCGATCGTGGCTGGCCGCTCGCCGACTGGCGCCTGGTCGTCTGCGACATCGGCCAGGGGGACGCCCTCGTGCTCGCCACCGACGCGGGGCACGCGGTCCTCGTCGACACCGGCCCGGACCCGGCGCGGGTGAGCGCCTGCCTCGATCGGCTCGGCGTGCTCGTCCTCGATGCGGTCGTGCTCACCCATTTCCACGCCGACCACGTCGCCGGCCTGCCGGGCGTGCTGCGGGGCCGACCGGTGCGCGAGGTGCTCGTCTCCCCGGTGAGTGAGCCGCCGGAGCAGGTCGAGCAGGTGCGCGACTGGGCGGGCCGCGCGGGCATCCCGGTCGCACCCCTCTACGCGGGTGACCGGCTCTCCTGGCCCGGGCTGCAGGCCCGGGTCTGGTGGCCCGAGCGGGTCGTGCGAGACGGCTCGATCGCCAACAACGGCTCGCTCGTCATGACCGTCGAGGTGGGTGAGCTCCACGTGGCGCTGCTCGGCGACATCGAGCGGGAGGCGGCCAGAGCCGTGCTCAGCGCCCTGCGCCGCGAGCCGGACGCCGCCGGGTGGCGGGTCGACGTGCTCAAGGTCGCCCACCACGGGTCGGCCAACCGCGACGACCGCCTGCTCGATGCCCTCCCTGCCCCCTTGGCCGTCATCTGTGTCGGGGCGGACAACGACTACGGCCATCCGGCGCCCTCGACCCTGCTCGCGCTGCAGACGCGCGGCTACCGCATCCTGCGCACCGACCTCGACGGCGACATCGCGGTCGGTCGGGCGACGCGCGGTCCGCTGCTCGTCCTCACCCGCGGGCCCTGACCGGTCGGGCATGGGTGTGCGTCCGGCATACATCGTGTGGCTGTTGCAGGCAGTTCGATAAGTCGGCGTTATACCCTGGGAAGGTGATCGATGCTGCCGGACTGCGCGTCATGCGCGCCATCGCCGAGGAGGGCAGCTTCACCGCGGCTGCCGCCTCGCTGGGCTACACCCAACCGGCGATCTCCCAGATGGTCCGTCGGCTCGAGCAGCGCACCGGCACGGCTCTGGTGGAGCGGATGGGCCGGCAAGTCCGGCTCACCGAGGCCGGTGAGGTGCTGGCCCGGCACGCTGTCACGGTGCTCAGCGCGTTGGATGCCGCGGAGGAGGAGGTCGCCGCGATCGCCGGGCTGCGGGCCGGCCGAGTGCGGCTCATGGCCTTCCCGTCCTCGTCGGCATCGCTCGTGCCCCGTGCGCTTCGGCTGATCAAGGAGCGCTACCCCGAGGTGTCGGTCCGGTTCACCGAGGGTGAGCCGCCGGCGTCGCTGGCCGCGCTGCGGGCGGGGGAGTGCGACCTCGCGGTCGCCTTCGCCTACGCCGGCACCGACGTCGGCCGCGGCGAGGATCTCGACCCCTTCGTCATCCGGCCGCTCATGGAGGACGAGGTCCGCCTCGCCGTCCCACCCCACCATCCGCTCGCGAGCCAGCCGGTGGCCGATCTCGCCCGCTTCGCGGACGAGCCGTGGATCGCCGGCTGCCCGCGCTGTCGCGGCCACCTCGTCTCCCTCGCCGAGGGGGCCGGCTTCGCCCCCAACGTCGCCTTCGAGACCGAGGACTACGTCGCCGTGCTCGGCCTGGTCAAGGCCGGTCTCGGTGTGGCGCTGGTGCCTGACCTCATCCTCGCCGCCGCCCACGAGGACGGCATCGTCGCCCTTCCGCTGCAGCCGAGATCACGACGGGTCATCCACGCGGTGACGACCGAGGACCTGCAGCGAGTGCCGGCCGTCGCCGCCACCCTCGAGGCCCTCGAGGAGAGCGCCCGCTCCAGCCGCCGGTGACCCGAATCCCGCTCGGGGACAGGTGAGCTCGCGCTCAGGCGCGAACCGTGGCGGCGCGCTGGGTGATGTCGGCGCACTCCAGGCAGATCCGGTCGGGCACCAGGCCGAGGCGGATCAACCGGCCGAAGAGCACGCACCCGACGCAGATGCCAGCAGCCGCCTCGAGAGCCGGGAAGACGACGAGCAGCGAGCCGAGGACGAAGCCGGCGGCACCGGTCGCCGAGCCCAGGGCGGCGGCTCCGGTGGTGATCGCCGCGCCGGCCGCCAGCACTGCCCCGATGGAGGCCGCGAAGCGCTTCGGCGCCCCTGGCGTCGGGCGGGGGGCGACCTCGAGCCTCGGCCGGATCGCCCCGGTGACCAGCCGAGCGATCGGACTCCATGCCGGCCCGAGCCAGACCCGCAGGGTGAAGTCGGCGGCCAGCGCGGCATACAGCCACCATGCGCCGGTGAGCAGCCCGGCGATGCCCACGACGAGCACGACAGCCGCGACGAGCCGCACGGTGATCTCGTCGACGATGAGGGGGAACCCGGAGCGCACTGAAGCCATGGAGAGATTATGGATCAGATAATGCAGCGTTATCTCATCGATCCGCGATGCGGACAGCGCGGCCGCTGCGCCGGGCGGTCACCCGTGATAATCGAGCGTGCCCAGACCCGCCACCGCTGACGACGCGCTGGCCGAGCTGGTCCGGGTCATCGAGGCCGGCGGCCTCTTCGTGCTCACCGGCGCCGGCCTGTCCACCGACTCCGGCATCCCGGACTATCGCGGCCGGGACGGGGTGCGCCGCGTCATGCCGATGCAGTTCGGGGAGTTCGTGGGCTCCGCCGAGGCCCGGCGGCGCTACTGGGCCAGATCCTTCGTGGGCTGGGAGCGATTCCGGGCCGCCGAGCCCAACCCCGGCCACCACGCCGTCACCGCGCTGCAGCAGGGTGGACGCGTCGAGGCGCTGGTCACCCAGAACGTCGACGGGCTGCAGGCCGCTGCCGGTGCGCGGGACGTCGTCGAGCTGCACGGCAGCCTCGCCGACGTCGTGTGTCTCGGCTGTCGGTCGGTCACCGAGCGGGGGCCGTTGCAGGCGCGGATGTCGGCTCAGAACCCCGGCTTCGTCGAGGCGGTGCGGGCGCTCGCCCCTGACGGCTCGCGGGTGAGCAGTCAGATCCGGCCCGACGGCGATGTCGTACTGCCCGACGAGGCGGTCGGCGCGTTCCGACTGCCGGCCTGTCTCGACTGCGGGGCGGACCTGCTCAAGCCGGACGTCGTCTTCTTCGGTGAGTCGGTGCCCCGCGACCGGGTCGAGCGGTGCTTTGCCGCGCTCGACCAGGCCCAGGCGATGCTCGTCCTCGGCTCGTCGCTGGCGGTGATGAGTGGCTATCGCTTCGTGCGCCGGGCGGCCGCACGCGGCATACCGGTGGCGATCGTGACGCGTGGGCCCACGCGTGGCGACGGCGAGGCGACCCTGCACCTCGACGCGTCGCTCACCGAGACGCTCACTGCGGTGGTGACGGAGCTGTCGCTCAGGTGATCGGCCGGTCGATGAGCCCGCCCAGATCGGCGAGCACCTGCGGATCGCCGGAGCGCTCAAGCTCTCCGCTCGTCGGCCGGCTCCACACCCAGCACAGCAGATCCTCCGCCCGCCCTCGCACGAGCGCCTGGCACCGCTGACCCGAATCGCGCTCGGCGACAACGAGATCGGGTTCGTCATAGACTGTGCCGTCAGGAGCCGTGCCGGTGAACCGGGCCGCGCTGACCACCCAGGTGGCGCCCGTGTCGGTCGCCTCGATGCGCAGCCGACGGGTGTCGTCCGGTGTCTGGGTGCCCCACTCGGGGCAGCCCCCGAGCATCACCCGAAGCCCCTCGTCGACCCCGTCGGTGGCGAGGTCGGCCGCGACGGCGGTCCGCTCGGCGACCGCGATCTCGGCATCGACACGATGGACCGCGGCCTCGAGCGCCTGCCGGCGGTAGATGAAGCCGGCCGTCTGCTCCGACGACCAGGTCCACGCCGGTCGGGACGGTGGAGTCTGCTCCAGGGCCTCGCGCAGCCGGAAGGTCGCCGCCCGCAGCTGGCCGAGCTTGTCGATCAGCTGGGCCGGCCGCGCCGGCTGGCGGATCGCCTCGACCTCGGCGTCGGTGCGCAGTCCGCCACGGACCACGGTGGCCCAGAAGGACTGCACCTCGGTGAGATGGTCGGCCAGATCGCCGACCGTCCACTCGGGACAGGTCGGCACCGGCGCGCTCGGATCCGCCACGGCGAGGGCATCGGCGACTCGGCCGGACTCTCGCTCGAGGTGGGCAAGGTAGTCATCGAAGCGCAGCCTGGTGCTCTGCATGACCTCAGCATGCGCACCGATGCTGCGCTTCGGACAGGGACTTCAGACCCGGCGCAGCACGGCGGTGACCTTGCCGAGGATCGTCGCGTGCGTGCCGTCGATGGGCTGGTATGCCGCGTTGTGCGGCTTGAGCCAGACCTGCCCGGCCTTGCGCTGGAAGGTCTTGACGGTGGCCTCGCCATCGATCATCGCCGCGACGATGTCGCCGTTCTCGGCCGTGGGCTGCTGGTGGACGACGACCCAGTCCCCGTCGCAGATCGCGGCATCGACCATCGAGTCGCCGACGACCTTGAGCAGGAAGAGCTGCCCCTCGCCGACGAGCTGGCGCGGCAGCGGGAAGACGTCCTCGACGACCTCCTCGGCGAGGATCGGCCCGCCGGCGGCGATCCGGCCCACCACCGGCACGTAGGTCGCCTCGGGAAAGGCGTCGCCGGAGTCGGTCTCGGTGTCGTGCCGGGCCGGGCTGAGGAAGCCCTCGGCGTCGCGGGCGGCGTCGCCGGAGCGGTAGCCGCGCTCGGAGGGCTTGGCGTCGGGGGAGACGACCTCGATGGCCCGCGGGCGGTGCGGGTCCTTGCGCAGGTAGCCCTTGCGCTCGAGGGCGCCGAGCTGGTGGGCGACGCTGGACGGGCTGGTCAGCCCGACCGCCTCGCCGATCTCGCGCAGGCTGGGCGGGTAGCCCCGACGGTCGACCGAGTTGCGGATGACCTCGAGGACGCGGCGCTGGCGGACGGTGAGGCCGTCGCCGTCACGCTCGGGCAGCTCGGTGACGCGGGCCATGCCTGCTCCCTTCGCGAGGTCTGCGGTGGTCGGCGAAAACGTGCTCGCCGACCGCTCGGGGACCCCTGTCAGTGGTCGGTGCTGGACTGTCGTCCATGAGCACAGGGTATGCCGTTCGAACAGCGGTGCCAAACATCAGTTCGACGTGTCGCTCGACTTTCTCGAACGGGCGTGCTACACATCGTACAGACGTTCTGTCGAATGTCCGTTCGAGTCAGTGCTCGAGCGGGCCCGCGACGAACACCCGAGCGAAGGAGATCACGATGAGCGCCGTGGCCGTGTGGGAGGACCTGCCCGCTGCCGGTGGCCGTGGGTCACGGGCCGGTCGGCCGCAGCTGCGGCTGCTGCCTGGCGGTGCGGCGGAGGTCGTGGCGCAGCCGCGACACGCGCGGCTCACCCGGGCCGGGCGACTGGCCGTGACGACTGTGCTCGTCGTGCTGGCCCTGCTGGTGGCCTCGGCTGCCGTGGGAGCCCGCGGGGCTGCGTCGGGCGCGTCGCGGACGGTCACGGTCCAGGCCGGCCAGACCCTGTCCGAGATCGCCCGAGCCGAGCTGCCCGAGCTCTCGGTCGCCGACGGCGTCGCCCGCCTGCAGCTGGCCAACGGGCTGAGCTCCCCGCACGTCCGGGCCGGGCAACAGCTGGTCGTGCCGACCAGTCGTTGACCGTCCCGGTCGACTCGGCGACGGTTGCGCCCACCCCGCGCCGGCACCGAGCCACCGACGGCGTCGCGCCTCGACCCCGCGACGCCGACCTTCGGGTCCATCGCCCGCCCACCTGCCCGGTGGGCGGGCGATGTCGTCGGGGCGCGCTCACCCACGGGCGGGGGGTCAGGCCGACGGGACGACCGGCCGGGTGGGCAGCCGGGCCCTGTGGACAACCAGGTCCTCGGGTCGGAGAGCAGGTAGCCTGCCGCTCGGCGGGGAGTGCCACCGGCGGCGCCGGTGCCGGCCATTCCGAGAGGCACGTCTCCCATGCGATTCCACGCCGACCCCGACGAGATCGACTGTGCGGCAACCAGATTCACGGCCGACGCCGGGCCTGACCGCGACCTCGCGGCAATCGCTCGGCTCGCCGAAGCCCTGCCCGACGCGCTCCCGGGCCTGCCCGGCGCCCAGATCGCAGCACCGGCGCTGGGCCGCCTCGCCACCCTGCACCACGGCTGGCGAGCGGTGGCCGACACCCACCGCGATGGGCTGAGCCGGGCCGCGCGGGCCTATCGGCTCGCCGACCGCTGGGAGCTGCCGGCCGGGTCGCGGGCATGAGCGAGCAGCTCGAGCAGCTGCGCGCCGCGCACCCCCGTCAGGTGCTCGCGGCGGCGCTGGAGGCAGCCCGGGAGGCCGAGGCGGCATACCGGCTGACGCAGGCCCTGGCGATCCAGGGTGCGACTCTCGACCCGGCCGCCTGGGACGGCCCGGCGGCCCGCCTCGCCGCCGCCGCGAGCGCCGACCTGCTCGGCGTCGGGCGGACCCTCGCCGATGCCTGGACGACCTGGGCCACCCGGCTGGCTCGGGTCGCCGGCGAGGTCGAGACGGCCCAGGCCGAGCTGCGCCAGGCTCACCGGGTCGCGGCCGCGCACGGGGCCGCGGTGCTGCCGGACGGGCGCCTCGTCGGCCCGCCCGATCTCGCCCCCGCGGCGGCGCACCAGATCCGCGGCATCCTCGCCGGCGCGCTGAGCCGGTATGCCGCGTGCTCCGGTCTGCTCGCCGCCGGGCCCGAGCTGCCCGGTCGCCGGTGGGGGGCTGCCAGCCTGGGGTTCGTCGACCCAGACGATCTCGGGCACGCCGCTCGCCCGCCCCGACCGGACCCCGCGCAGCCCGGCACGGCGGGTGTCGACCCCGCGCTCCCGGATCCGCCCGCCCCCCTGCCGGCCCCGCCGCCGGTGACACCCGGCGCGGCGGCGGCCTGGTGGGCGGGCCTCTCCGACGGCGCGCGTCGGCGGGTGCTCGACGAGCGACCCGAATGGGTGGGACCGCTCGACGGTGCGCCTGCCTGGGCTCGGGATCGGGCCAACCGCCAGCTGCTCGAGCGAGCCGAGCAGGCCGCGACCGCCGAGCTGCTGAGCGCCGTCCTCGCCGACCCAGCGGCTGGCGACGTCGTCGGCCCCGGGCTGACGCCGCAGCCGCGCACGCTCGCGGTCCGTGAGGCCCAGGACCGGCTCGCCGATCTGGCCGCGGTGCGCGCGCTGCTCGCCGATGCGTCCCGGCAGCGGCAGCTGCTCGTGCTGGACACCACGACGGTGCCGATGTCGGTGGCCGTGTCGACCGGGGACGTCGACACGGCCGGGAGCCTGGCCGTGCTCGTCCCCGGCTTCCGCACGACGATCCGCAGCGACCTGACCGGCCACGATGCCCAGGTGGGCGCCGCCGTGGACGTGGCCACCGGGATGGCCCGCGCCCAGGGGAAGGCCGGCCCGGTGGTCGGCATCACCTGGCTCGGCTATCCCGCGCCGCAGACCGTCGAGGTGCTCAGCCGCAACCGGACGGTGCTCGGCACGACGGTGGCGGTGGCGGCCGCTCCGCACCTCGCCGCCTTCCTGCAGGGCCTCTCGTCCGCCGCAACGGGCGCGGGAAGGACCCAACGCGTCGTCCTCTGGGGCCACTCCTACGGCTCGACCGTCGTCGGCGTCACCCTGCGCGACCTCCGGCCGCCGGTGAGCGCGGTCGCCGTCTTCGGCAGCCCAGGCCTGGGCGTCCGCACCGTCGAGCAGCTCGGTCTGCCGGCCGGCACGCTCTTCGTCGCCGAGGCGCCCGCCGACCCGGTCACCGACAGCGGCTGGTTCGGCACCGACCCGGACCGGCTCCGCGGCGCCTTCCCCCTCTCGACCCGGGCCACGACCCTGCCCGACGGCACCCCCGGAGCCGAGTCCCGCTGGCATGTCGACTACCTGCGGCCCGGGTCGACGAGCGCCTGGAACCTCGCCGCGGTGGCCGCCGACACGCCATCGCTGCTGGTCCGTGGCCCGGTCTGCCCGATCCCCGTCATCCCCGCCCCGCGGGAGTGTGCCGGCGGCTGACGGTCCGACGCGCCGATCTCACGGCGCACTTGACCGCGGTGGGCCGCCGTGTCAAAGTAACCCCCACATCTAGTAGTTACACGGCTGTGATTCGTCCACATCTAGTCCACAAGGGCAGGTGTGTTGCCCACAGGCCGTCCACACGGCATACCGGCTCGATCCACCGGACATCCCCAGGGACGTCCACAACCAGCAGGGGAGGACCTCGCGTGCACTGCCCGTTCTGCCGCCACGAGGACTCCCGGGTCATCGACTCGCGCACCACCGACGACGGCACCGCGATCCGCCGCCGCCGCCAATGCCCCCAGTGCAGCCGGCGCTTCACGACCGTCGAGAGCGCGAGTCTCGCGGTGGTCAAGCGCTCCGGGGCGACCGAGCCGTTCAGCCGGCACAAGGTGCTCGTCGGGGTCCGCAAGGCATGCCAGGGCCGACCGGTCACCGAGGACCAGCTCGCCCTGCTCGCGCAGCGGGTCGAGGAGCAGGTCCGCGCCGCCGGCACCGCCGAGGTCGACGCCCACGAGGTCGGCTTGGCCGTGCTCGAGCCGCTGCGCGAGCTCGACGAGGTCGCCTACCTGAGGTTCGCCTCGGTCTACCGGGCCTTCGACAGTCTCGAGGACTTCGAGGACGCGATCACCCTGCTGCGCGCCGAGCGCGACGCCGCAGCCGCCGGTATGCCGCCGGCCCAGCAGACCTGAACGACCCACCACCCAGGTCCCGAATGCCTGTGGGTGGTGGCTGATAGACGTGACACGACGCAACGAAGAGGTCAGGGAGGCCCGCAGAATGACCGAGACCGTGAACCGAGCCGGCGCTCGCAAGAGCCCCAAGGGAAAGGGCGTCCGGGTGGAGCGCATCTACACCACGCCGGGTGTGCACCCCTACGACGACGTGACGTGGGAGAGCCGCGACGTCGTGCAGACCAACTGGAAGACCGGCGAGACGATCTTCGAGCAGCGCGGCGTCGAGTTCCCCGACTTCTGGTCGGTCAACGCCAGCGCGATCGTCACGACGAAGTACTTCCGCGGTGCCCTCGGCACCGAGGCGCGTGAGCGCTCGCTGCGTCAGCTCATCGACCGGGTCGTGCTGACCTATGTCAAGGCCGGCAAGGACCACGGCTACTTCGGCTCCGCCGAGGACGCCGAGATCTTCGAGCACGAGCTCACCTACGCGCTGCTGCACCAGGTCTTCTCGTTCAACTCGCCGGTCTGGTTCAACGTCGGCACGCCCAGCCCGCAGCAGGTCTCGGCGTGCTTCATCCTCTCCGTCGAGGACTCGATGGACTCGATCCTCAACTGGTACAAGGAAGAGGGCAAGATCTTCCAGGGCGGGTCCGGCGCCGGGCTCAACCTCTCCCGGATCCGCGCCAGCTCGGAGCTGCTGTCCTCGGGCGGCACCGCCTCCGGTCCGGTCTCCTTCATGCGCGGCGCGGACGCCTCGGCCGGCACCATCAAGTCCGGTGGCGCCACCCGCCGGGCGGCCAAGATGGTCGTGCTCGACGTCGACCACCCCGACATCGAGGAGTTCATCGACACCAAGGCGCGCGAGGAGGACAAGATCCGCGCGCTGCGCGACGCCGGCTTCGACATGGACCTCGGCGGCAAGGACATCGTCTCGGTCCAGTACCAGAACGCGAACAACTCGGTGCGGGTCTCCGACGAGTTCATGCGAGCGGTCGAGGAGGGCGGCTCCTTCGGGCTGCGCGGTCGGCTCGACGGCCAGGTGATGCGCGAGATCGACGCCCGCGGCCTCTTCGACAAGATCGCCAAGGCCGCCTGGGAGTGCGCCGACCCGGGCATCCAGTACGACGACACGATCAACGCCTGGCACACCAACCCCGAGACCGGCCGGATCACCGCGTCCAACCCGTGCTCGGAGTACATGTCGCTGGACAACTCCTCGTGCAACCTGGCCTCGCTCAACCTGCTGAAGTTCCTCCGCGACGACGACACGTTCGACGTCGCGACCTTCCAGAAGGTCGTCGAGCTGGTCATCACCGCGATGGACATCTCGATCTGCTTCGCCGACTTCCCGACCGAGTCGATCGGCCGGACCACCGTCGACTACCGGCAGCTCGGCATCGGCTACGCCAACCTCGGCGCGCTGCTCATGGCGACCGGCCACGGCTACGACTCCGACGGCGGCCGGGCGCTCGCGGCGAGCATCACCAGCCTGCTCACCGGCGCGGCATACAAGCGCTCGGCCGAGCTGGCGGCGGTCGTCGGCCCGTATGCCGGCTTCGCCCGCAACGCCGACGCGCACCGTCGCGTGATGCGCAAGCACCAGGCGGCCAACGACCAGGTCCGCACCTTCGACGCGATGGACGGCGAGCTGCACCGGGCCGCGACCCAGGCGTGGGCCGACGTCGTGGCGCTGGGGGACAAGCACGGCTTCCGCAACGCCCAGGCTTCGGTGCTCGCGCCGACCGGCACGATCGGCTTCATGATGGACTGCGACACGACCGGCATCGAGCCGGACTTCTCGCTGGTCAAGTTCAAGAAGCTGGTCGGCGGCGGGTCGATGCAGATCGTCAACCTCACCATCCCGCGGGCCCTGCGCAAGCTGGGCTACCAGGAGGAGCAGGTCGAGGCGATCGTCGAGTACATCGCCGACAAGGGCCACGTCATCGACGCACCGGGCCTCAAGCCGGAGCACTACGAGGTCTTCGACTGCGCGATGGGCGCCCGGGCGATCGGCCCGATGGGCCACGTGCGGATGATGGCGGCCTGCCAGCCGTTCCTGTCCGGAGCGATCTCCAAGACCGTCAACCTGCCCGAGACGGCGACCGTCGAGGACATCGCCGACGTCTACCTGCAGGGCTGGCGGCTCGGGCTCAAGGCGCTGGCCGTCTACCGCGACAACTGCAAGGTGGGCCAGCCGCTGTCCGACGCGAAGTCCGACAAGAGCGACAAGGCGGTCGAGGCGAAGGCCGAGGCGCCGGTCAAGGTCGAGCGGGTCATCGAGTACCGCCCGGTCCGCAAGCGGCTGCCCAAGAAGCGCCCGAGCCAGACGATCTCCTTCTCGGTCGGCGGCGCCGAGGGCTACCTCACCGCCGGGTCCTACCCCGACAACGGTCTGGGCGAGCTCTTCGTCAAGCTCGGCAAGCAGGGCTCGACGCTGGCAGGCGTGATGGACTCCTTCGCGATCGCGGTGTCCATCGGCCTGCAGTACGGCGTGCCGCTGGAGACCTTCGTCGAGAAGTTCACCAACCTGCGCTTCGAGCCGGCCGGGCCGACCGACGACCCGGACATCCGGATGGCGCAGTCGATCATGGACTACGTCTTCCGCCGGCTGGCGCTGGACTACCTCGACTTCGACACCCGCTCGTTCATGGGCATCTTCACCGCCGACGAGCGGGCGCGGCACCTCGAGACCGGCTCCTACCTGCCCGAGGCGGAGTCCGACGAGGAGATCGAGGACGAGCTGGAGAACTCGGCCCAGTCCATCGTCAAGCAGTCGCCCTCGCGGCCGGCCGCGTCG
Source organism: Dermatophilaceae bacterium (assembly GCA_035448065.1). Lineage (GTDB taxonomy): Bacteria > Actinomycetota > Actinomycetes > Actinomycetales > Dermatophilaceae > Phosphoribacter. Next base: position 21,407 of record DAOTIG010000018.1, on the reverse strand, counting down.
GCACCTGCATCGACGACCAGCCCGGTCGTCGAGCACGCGGCCGAGGTCATCTCGGGTGCCGGGGCTGCCTCGGCGCGTGAGGTCGGCGGCGAGATCCACTCGAGCCAGGACCTGCTCGCCAAGTTCCAGGGCCGCACCGCCGACGCCCCGATGTGCCTCACCTGCGGCACGAAGATGCGCCCGGCCGGGTCCTGCTACGTGTGCGAGGGCTGCGGGAGCACGAGCGGCTGCAGCTGACGCCGGTGGGTGGCTGACCCACGTCCCGGCCCCGCGCCACCCGTGGGGCCGGGACGCCACGATCGACGCGGGTGGGGCCTGCGGGGAAGCCCGGCCCCACCCGTTGTCATGTCGTCGTGCAGTCTCGTGGTCCGTCCGCCCGGGCGCTGTCAGCGATCCTGTGGACAGTGAGTTCCGTTGCACAGCAAAGCTATTCGGCGCCTTGTGGATAACTTCTGCAGAGTCTGGACGACTTGCGGCACAGTGTGCGCCATGAGCTTCGATGACCTCCCGGCCGACTGGCCACACCGATCCCTGCGCGACCCACAGCTGCTGTGCGACGTCGTCGACCTCGTCGTCCGCGAGGACGAGCGGCGAGCCGGCACGGTCGTCGTCATCCTGTGCAATCCCGCTGGCCGGATGCTCCAGCCGATGGCCATCACCGACGTGCCCCTGGACAGCCCGGCCGACAAGCGGCGCTTCGCCGAGGGCATCACCGATCTGGTGGCGCACTTCCCGGAGACCACGCTCGTCCTCGTCCGCACCCGGGTCGGCAAGGCCGGCGTCGTCGACGACGACCGCGAGTGGCACCACGCCCTCGTGACGGTATGCCGCGAGCGCAGCATCACGCTCATCGGCGTCGCGGTTGCCACGCCGGCGGGTGTGTGGGCTCTGCCGCACGTCGACGACACGTCCGCGTTGGCCGGTTGATGCACGGCTGGCGACCGCTCGACATGCCCGGCCGGTGGCCGGTCGCCCCGCTGACCGACCCGGACCGGTTGGCCGAGCTCATCGACTTCGTCGCCACCCCCCGCTTCCGTCGCCGCGGCACGCTGTTCGTCGTCTTCTGCGACAAGGACGGCTACGTCATCCATCCGGTCGCCTTGACCTCCCTCGACGACGGACCGGACGCCGACGACGAGCGCCTGCTCGACGCCTGCGCCGAGATGCTCGCCGAGCACTTCCCCAGCGACTCACTCGCCGTCGGCATCGCCCGCGCCCAGCCACCGGACTGGACCGACGAGGACCGGGCCTGGGCCCGGCTGGCCGAGCAGGCCTGCCGCCACCATGGCATCCGCTTCGTCGGCGCCGCCGTGGTCACCGACGACGGCCGCGCTGCAGCCGGCATACCTCGGATGTGAAATGGGCCTCAGTGCCTCGGGGACCTTGGACCCAACGCCGTCCCACGATCCGGACGCATCGTTGAGGAGTCAACAAGACCCAGCGCCGGTCACGAACCGGCAGAGGAAGTGACCTTCGATGCGCAAGACCCTCGACAAGCTCATCTCGTGGACCGGCCTCATCCTCGCCGTCGTCCTGCTCGTGGCCGGTGGCCTGCTCACCTGGGCGAGCAACTTCGTCGCGGACAACGTCAAGCAGCAGCTTGCCGACCAGCACATCACGATGCCGGCCGCAGCCGCGTTGACGACGCAGGAGATGAAGGACAACCTCACCCAGTACGCCGGCCAGCCGATGACGACGGGTGACCAGGCCAAGGCCTACGCCGACTACTACATCCTTGAGCACATGAACGCGTCGTCGGGCGGCAAGACCTACTCCGAGATCAGCGGGCAGGCGCTCGCCGCTCAGAAGGCCGACCCCCAGATGGCCAACCCCGAGACCAAGAAGCTCATGGACCTGCGCCAGAGCCTCTTCATGGGCAGCACGCTGCGTGGCCTGCTCCTCTACGCCTACGCCTTCGGAACGATGGGCAAGATCGCCGGCTTCGCCGCGATCGTCTGCTTCCTCGGCGCTGGGCTGCTCCTCGTCCTGGCCCTGCTGGGCCTGCGGCACGCCAAGCAGGTCGCTGTCGCCGAGACGCCCGCGAAGGTCACCGTCTGACCTCGACCCGCTGACCGACAGGCGCTCCCGGACGTCCGGGGGCGCCTGTCGCCGTCCGGGGCCGGTGCGGCGACGTCAGGTCGCAGTGGGCGGTCGGCCCCGCCGAGGGAGTGGGCCGGCGGCCGACGGCAGCCGGCCCTGCTCGGCCAGAGCCCGGCGCAGTGAGAGCTCGATCTGGGCATTGACGCTGCGCAGCTCGTCCTCGGCCCAGCGGGCGAGGGCCGCATGCACGTCCGGGTCCAGGCGCAGCAGCACCGCATGCCGCTCGCGGCGGCGGCGGGTCGGCTGCTGCGGGTCGGCGGTCAACGCGCGCTCAGTGGTAGAGGCTGCCGGCGTTGACGACGGGGGAGGCCTTGGCCTCGCTGCACAGCACGACGAGGAGGTTGGACACCATCGCCGCCTTGCGCTCGTCGTCGAGCTCGACGATCGACTCCTGCTCGAGCCGGGACAGGGCCATCTCGACCATGCCGACGGCGCCGTCGACGATCCGCGAGCGGGCCGCGACGATGGCCGAGGCCTGCTGCCGCTGCAGCATCGCCTGGGCGATCTCGGGGGCGTAGGCCAGGTGGCTGATCCGGACCTCGAGGATCTCGACGCCGGCGATCTGCACGCGCTCGGCCACCTCGCGGGCGAGCTCGGCGCTGACGATGTCGGTCGAGCCGCGCAGCGACTCCCCGCCGCCGTCCGGGTCGTCGTAGGGGTGACTCGTCGCGACGTGCCGCAGCGCGGCCTCGGACTGCACCCGCACGAAGCCCTCGTAGGACTCGACGGCGAAGCACGCCTTCGCGGTGTCAGCCACCTGCCACACGATGATCGCGGCGATCTCGACCGGGTTGCCGTCGGCGTCGTTGACCTTCAGGGCATTGGTCTCGAAGTTGTTGACCCGCACCGACACCCGTCGCTTGGTCGTCAGCGGCAACAGCATCGACAGGCCGGTGCGCCGTGCGGTGCCGATGTAACGGCCGAAGAACTGCACCACCTTGGTCTCGCCGGGCTGGATGACGACGATCGAGCTCGCGACGACGAGCGCGAGCAGCATGGCTGCCAGCGCCCCGACCACCGAGCCGACGCTGGGCGTGGTCTTGCTCATCGCCTGGTTGACGATCTGCCAGATCGACAGGGCCACGAGCGCGAGCGCGACGAACAGGGCGAGGAAGCCGTCGACCGCGAAGGCTCCGCGCTCCGCCACGGTGACGCGGGCGCCGGTGTGCCCCACCGGTATTCGCGCTTGCGGCTGGTCCGTGGGAGCCACGGTGGGGTCGGTCGGGCTGGTGGGGGTGGTCGGGGTGGTGCTCATCGTGGCCTCCGTGAGGGCGTCTCCGTGCGACATCAAAGTGATATCACTTAACGTGGACGCCCGTCCAGCCCCTGTGGTTCCGTCGGCTGTGCGTGGCTCGGTCAGCGGGGTTCGAGCAGGAAGATCGGGATGACCCGCTCGGTGCGCACCTGGTATGCCGCGTAGTCCGGGAATGCCTCGACGGCCCGCAGCCACCAGACGTGGCGCTCCTCGCCGTCGAGCTCGCGGGATCGCATCGACCGGATGTCCCGGCCGTCCTGCAGCTCGACGTCGGGGTGGGCGCGCAGGTTGTCGGCCCACACCGGATCCTGCGGCGCGCCGCCGAGCGAGGCGACCGCGGCATACCGGCCGTCGTGCTCGACCCGCATGACCGGCACCTTGCGCAGCTTGCCGGACCGGCGGCCGCGGATCGTCACGACGACGACCGACCGGCCGCCGACCGAGACGGCAGCCGTGTCGCCCGCGGCCTCGACCGCAGCCACCTGGTCGCGCACCCACGCCGACGCGCTCGGCACGTAGGCGTCCTCGGCCCCGGCAGGGACGGCGTTGTCAGCGCTCATGCCGCCAGTCAACCACGATCAGGGTGACCTTCCGCCCGGGTTCGTCGGCAGCCGGTCGCCTACCATCGGGCGAGCATCGCGCCGTCAGCGTCAGGAGGTCAGTCGCATGTCCGAGAACCGGTCCGACAGCACCCAGCCCACCCCGTCCGAGACGTTGGGGCAGGCCGTGCAGGACGGCGAGTTCACCTATTCCACCTCGATGTTCACGCCGACCGAGGAGACCCTCGAGCAGCTGCGCAACCGCATGCTGCTCGAGCAAGAGGGCGACGACGCGAAGATCCGCTACATCCCGGGCGAGCCGCTCGACCCCGACCCGGTCGCCTGGCGGCAGAACTACCCCTATGAGAAGAAGCTCAAGGTCACCGAGTACGAGGCGACCAAGCGCCTGCTGCAGATCGAGCTGCTCAAGCTGCAGAAGCACGTCAAGGAGTCGGGGATGAAGGTCCTCGTCGTCTTCGAGGGCCGCGACGCCGCCAGCAAGGGTGGGGCCATCAAGCGCTTCATGGAGCACCTCAACCCGCGTGGCGCGCGGGTCGTCGCGCTGGAGAAGCCGACCGAGCGCGAGCTGGGCCAGTGGTACTTCCAGCGCTACATCGTCCACCTGCCCAGCGCCGGCGAGATCGTCCTCATGGACCGGTCCTGGTACAACCGGGCCGGGGTCGAGAGGGTCATGGGCTTCTGCTCGCCCGCCGACTACCTCGAGTTCCTGCGCCAGTGCCCGGCCTTCGAGAAGATGCTCATCGGCTCCGGCATCCACCTGGTCAAGCTGTGGTTCTCGGTTGGGCGGGCCGAGCAGCTGCGCCGGTTCGAGCGGCGCAAGATCGACCCGGTGCGCCAGTGGAAGCTCAGCCCGACCGACCTGGCCAGCCTGGACAAGTGGGACGCGTACACCCAGGCCAAGGAGGCGATGTTCTTCTACACCGACACCGCCGAGGCCCCGTGGACCGTCATCAAGTCCAACGACAAGAAGCGGGCCCGGCTCGAGGCGATGCGGGTGCTGCTGTCCGGCATCGACTATCCCGACAAGGACCTCGAGGTCGTCGGTGCGCCCGACCCGCTCATCGTCGGTCGGCCCGAGCTCGTCTACGACGACGGAGAGCGGCCGATCCGCCCGCACCTCACCGTGTAGGCGTCCCAGGCCGCGCCGGCGAGTGAGGAACGGACGAGCCGGCCGAGAGCGGCCGGTTCGGGACGCCAGGTCTCGGCGGAGCCCTCAGGTGGCTGCCGTCAGTTCGGTATGCCGTGCACGGCCCGCACCAGCGCGGGCCAGGCCAGCGCGCCCAGCCGGGCGTCGGCGTGCGGGTTGCCTCCACGGACGAGGCGGTGGTCGTCGGCCACCACCGGCTCGCCGGGCAGGATCACCCGGTGCCCGGCCTCGGCATCGGCGACGATCTCGCTCTCGAGACCGAACCCGCGCCGCCGCACGGCGATGGCGTCCGCATGCTCGTCGGACGGCCACACCTGGTCGTCCCCTCCGACGACGAGCGTGACCCGTGGAATCCGCTCGACCTCGATGGTGGCGGCCGCGGTGACGGCCGGATCGGCCCGCCGGGACAGCCGGTAGAGCTCGCGATAGGCGGGCGGCCGCGTTGTCGGCTGCCAGCCCTCGTCGAAGAGGACGAAGGGCAGCGGTCGTCCGCCGAGGGTCCAGTGGGCCGTCTGGGTGCCGTCGTCCCGTACCCCCGCCCACATGACGTCGCTCGGCGCGAAGGCCACGACGGCGTCGACACCGCCGGTGTGGGCCGCTGTCGCCAGGGCGGCCTCGGCCCCGAACGAGACGCCGACGAGCACGACCCGGTCGACGGGCGAGCGCAGCGCGGCCACCCGATCGGCGAAGGTCTCCAGCGGGATCTCCACCGGTGCGGCCGGCTGGCCGGGTCCACCGAACCACTGGATCGACTCGGCGAGCACCCCAGTGCCGGCGAGAAGCCGGGCTCGCTCCCGGTCGACCCGGCCACTTGACCCGGCGACGACGAGCGCGGCGGTGCTGACCTCCTGCCGGGGCTGGAAGCGCACCCCCGGCGGCTGGGTCAGCGCGGTCTCGACGAGACCATCAGCCATCCGAGGACCGCTTCCACAGGTTGATGCAAGACTCGACCGCGTGCTTGTCGATGTCCCGCAGCTCGGCGTCGGCAAAGTCGAGGCTGGCGGTGGCGGCGAGGTTGTCCTCGAGCTGCGCGACGCTCGACGCCCCGACGAGCACCGAGGTGACCCGTGGGTCGCGCAGCGACCACGCGAGGGCGAGCTGCGCGAGGGTCTGGCCGCGGCTCTTGGCGATCCGGTTGAGGGCTCGCAGGTGGCGCAGCGCCTCGTCGGTGATGAGCGCCGGGTCGAGCGACTTCCCTTGTGCCGCACGCGAACCCGCCGGTATGCCGCGCAGGTACTTGTCGGTCAACATGCCTTGGGCGAGGGGCGAGAAGGCGATGCAGCCGACCCCGGTGTCCCCCAGCACGTCGAGCAGGTCCTGCTCGATCCACCGGTTGAGCATCGAGTAGGACGGCTGGTGGATGAGCAGCGGCGTCCCGAGCTCGCGCAGGATGCGCACGGCCTCGAGAGTGCGCTCGCCGGAGTAGGACGAGATGCCGACGTAGAGAGCCTTGCCCTGGCGGACTGCGGAGTCGAGGGCGCCCATCGTCTCCTCCAGCGGAGTCGAGGGGTCCAGGCGATGGCTGTAGAAGATGTCGACGTAGTCCAGTCCCATCCTGGCCAGCGACTGGTCGAGGCTGGCGAGCAGGTACTTGCGCGACCCCCCACCCTGGCCGTAGGGGCCGGGCCACATGTCGTAGCCGGCCTTGGTCGAGACGATGAGCTCGTCCCGGTAGGGCCGGAAGTCGCGGGCGAAGAGGGTGCCGAAGTTGCGCTCAGCGCTGCCGTAGGGCGGGCCGTAGTTGTTGGCCAGGTCGAAGTGGGTCACCCCGAGGTCGAAGGCCCGCCGGAGGATGGCCTGCTGACGCTCCAACGGCACGTCGTCGCCGAAGTTGTGCCACAGCCCGAGGGACACCACGGGCAGGTCCAGCCCGGAGCGACCACAGCGTCGGTAGGTCATCGAGTCGTAGCGACTGCGCAGCGCGCGGTAGTCGTCGGCGTGAAGGGTCATGTCCCAGTTCTACCCCGGATCCGACGAGGCCGGGTTCGGCCGGCTCGGTCGTTTCGCATTCGCCGGGTCGGCCTCGGATGCCGCTAGGGCAGCAACGACGATGTCGACACCGTGCACGAGGGATACTCGCCGGCCTCCTCGGACACCACGACCCCGTTCACCGTGATCCGGCATCGATAGAAGACGGGGACGCGGTAGTCCGGACTGGAGACCGACACCGACAGGTAGGTCCGCTTGCCGAGTGTGTAGACCCCGGCCCACGGGAGGGCGACCGGCGGGCGATCCTTCGCCGGCGGCACGTCATCGACGTAGACGCGAAGGTCACCGGTCACCATCCCGGCAGGCGTGGCGGCCGTGGACTTCGAGCCCATCACCGTGCCCCATACCTCGACGCGGGCGACGAGAGGGGCCGACGTGTCGATCGGCTTGTCGACGAGTGGCGTGGGGGCAACGCCGGTGATGCCGGGAACCGCGGTCGTGCCGCTCACCGTGACCGGGGTCGTGGAGCTCGTGGTCGGCCTGGAGCTGCGGCCCAGGCCTCCGATCGCGGACAAGATCCCCGGGACAAGCGTCAGCCCGCCGATGAGGAGGATCAGCACGAGACAGCCGCGCGCTGCCGGCTTGGCGGGGGCGGCCGGGGGCTTCGCCTGTTGGGCGCGTTCGGTCCAGGTCGCCTTGCGCCCGCGCCGCGCGGTGCTCGCGGTGGAGCTCGATCCCGAGCCACCGCTGCGTGCGGATGCGGTCTTCGACGATCCTCCAGCGCCCGAGGACGGTGGCGTCGTGGCCGACGGCGTCGGGGGAGGGCTCGCCGGTGGCGGGGTCGGCGGCTTCTGCGGGATCGGTGGCGGAGCCGAGGCCCACGGGCTGGCCGGACTCGCCGGCGTGGCGGAGGGGGGAGCCGGGCGCCGGCCGAACGGCCTGCGGGTCGGGGCAGGCGGCGGGGGCGGCAGAGCGCGCTCCGGGTCGGAGGTGACCGCGGCCCAGGGGTCGCCGGCTCCGGACCGGGGCTCGCTGCCCTCGTCGCTCATCTGTCCTCCCAACACGCCCAGGCCGTCGATCGCCCTCGGCAAGGCACCCTAACCGACGCCGACCGTGCACCGCGGGTTCCGGTGCGCCCGCGGCATACCAGCGCCATCGTCCCACCATCAGAGACGTCCGTGTCCCGGCATGCGGTCGCTGGGCTAGCCTCGAGCCAGGTCAAGAGCGACAGCGACAAGCCCCGGCTCGCTGTCCGGCAACCCTCCAACCGCGGTGGGGTGCCCCGGGTGAGGACCTGGCCGTCGACCACCATGGCGTCGGCAAGCGCGGAGACATCCGGCCACGGGTAGGCCGGGTGACTCCCCTCGAGAGCAGGAGACGACATGAGCGACCCCACCACCGAGACCACCGCGACCACCGAGGCCGCCGACGCCACGGCGGACCCGACTGCCGCATGGCGCTTCGAGACCCGCCAGATCCACGCGGGCCAGCGTCCGGACAGCGCCACCGGGGCTCGGGCGCTGCCGATCTACCAGACCACCTCCTACGTCTTCCGGGACACCGAGCACGCGGCAAACCTGTTCGCGCTCAAGGAGTTCGGCAACATCTACACGCGCATCATGAATCCGACCCAGGATGCCGTCGAGCAGCGGATCGCCGCGCTCGAGGGCGGCGTCGGGGCCCTGCTCGTCGCCTCGGGTCAATCGGCGACGACGCTGGGGTTGCTCAACATCGCCGAGGCCGGCGACCACATCGTCGCGAGCGCCGCCCTCTATGGCGGCACGGCGAACCTGCTGAAGTACACCTTCGCCAAGCTCGGAGTGCAGGTGAGCTTCGTCGAGGACCAGGCCGACCTCGGGGCGTGGCGCGCGGCCATCCGCGACACCACGAAGGCGCTCTTCGGCGAGACCATCGCCAACCCCAAGGCCGACGTCCTCGACATCGAGGGGATCGCGGGCGTCGCTCACGACGCCGGCGTCCCCCTGGTAGTCGACAACACCATCGCGACCCCCTATCTGGTGCGTCCGCTCGAGCACGGAGCCGACGTCGTGCTGCACTCGGCGACGAAGTACCTCGGCGGTCACGGCACGTCGATCGCCGGCGCGATCGTCGACGGCGGCAGCTTCGACTTCGCCGCCGACCCGGCCCGCTTCCCCAACTACAACACCCCGGACGAGAGCTACCACGGCCTGGTCTACGGACGCGACCTCGGTGTCGGCGGGGCGCTCGGGGCCAACCTCGCCTACATCCTCAAGGCGCGGGTCCAGCTGTTGCGCGACCTCGGCCCGGCGATCTCGCCGTTCAACGCCTTCCTGCTGTCCCAGGGCATCGAGACGCTGAGCCTGCGGATGGAGCGGCACCTGGCCAACACGCACCGGGTCGTCCAGTTCCTGTCCGGTCACCCGCAGGTCCAGTCGGTGAGCTGGGCGTCGCTGCCCGATCATGCCGGCTACTCGCGGGCCCAGAAGTACACGCCGCTGGGCGCCGGGGCGGTCGTCGCCTTCGAGATCGACGGCGGCGAGGGCGCCGGGCAGCGCTTCGTCGAGGCGCTCTCCTTGCACAGCCACGTCGCGAACATCGGCGACGTCCGATCGCTGGCGATCCACCCGTGGTCGACGACGCACAGCCAGGGTGGGGACGCCGACCGGTATGCCGCGGGCGTCACGCCGGGGCTCGTGCGCCTCGCCGTCGGCCTCGAGCACATCGACGACATCCTCGCCGATCTCGAGCAGGGTTTCGCCGCCGCCGGGACCTGACCGTCAGCCGCCGAGTGGACCATCCCACGCCGAGTGGACCAGCTGGTCCACTCGGCGGTCCGCATCGGACGCCTATCCTGACGGGCGTGTCCGAGCAAACCCCTCCGCCGCGGCGCCGTCGTCCGCGTCGGCGGGCAGCCGCGGCGGAACGGGTCGGCGAGGAGCCGGCGCATCGCGCACGGGCGAGCACCGCCCCACGAGGCCGGTCGGCTGCCGATCGCCAGGAGCGGCTCGCCCGCCGGGCGGCCTCGGTGCCCAAGATCCGCTACCCGGACGACCTGCCCATCGCTGCGCGCCGCGACGAGATCGCCGCAGCGATCCGCGACCACCAGGTCGTCGTCGTCGCCGGCGAGACCGGCTCGGGCAAGACCACCCAGCTCCCGAAGATCCTGCTCGAGCTCGGCCGCGGCATCCAGGGCACGATCGGGCACACCCAGCCACGCCGGATCGCCGCGCGGGCCGTCGCCGAGCGGATCGCCGAGGAGCTCGACGTCGAGCTGGGCGGGGTCGTCGGCTATCAGGTCCGGTTCACCGACCACAGCAGCCGCGACTCGCTCGTCAAGGTGATGACCGACGGCATCCTGCTCGCCGAGCTGCAGCGGGACCGTGACCTGCGCCGCTACGACACCATCGTCGTCGACGAGGCACACGAGCGCAGCCTCAACATCGACTTCCTGCTCGGCTATCTCAAGCAGCTGCTCGGTCGGCGCCCCGATCTCAAGGTCGTCGTCACGTCGGCCACCATCGACCCCGAGCGCTTCGCCCAGCACTTCGCCGATGCCGAGGGCCGGCCCGCGCCGATCGTCGAGGTCTCGGGCCGGACCTACCCCGTCGAGATCCGCTATCGGCCCCTGGTCCGGGAGGGCCCACCGGCCAAGGACGGCGCCGCTGGGCCGCCGGTCGAGGTCGACCAGGTCACCGGCATCGTCGAGGCCGTCGAGGAGCTGTGGACCGAGGCCTCGGGGCATGACGCGGTGGCGACCCACGACATCCTCGTCTTCCTCTCCGGCGAGCGGGAGATCCGGGATGCCGCCGACGCCCTCACCGGGCTCCGGCTGCCGGACACCGAGGTCGTCCCGCTCTTCGCCCGGCTCTCGGCCGCCGAGCAGCACCGGGTCTTTGCTCCGCACGCCGGCCGGCGAATCGTCTTGGCCACCAACGTCGCCGAGACCTCGCTCACCGTGCCGGGCATCCGCTATGTCGTCGACACCGGCACGGCCCGGATCTCCCGCTACAGCCAGCGCACCAAGGTGCAGCGGCTGCCCATCGAGCCGATCAGCAAGGCCAGTGCCACCCAGCGCTCCGGGCGGTGCGGCCGTCTGGCCGACGGCGTGGCGATCCGGCTCTACTCCGAGGAGGAATTCCAGGCCCGCCCCGACTTCACCGACCCCGAGATCCTGCGCACCAACCTCGCCTCGGTCATCCTGCAGATGACCTCGCTCGGTCTTGGCGACGTGGCTGCCTTCCCCTTCATCGAGCCGCCGGACGCGCGGAACATCACCGACGGGGTGCGGCTGCTCGAGGAGCTCGGCGCCGTTGCGGCAGCGTCGGATTCACGCCCCGCATCCGGTATGCCGCTGGCAGACAACGCACCTCGACTCACCGCCGTGGGCCGTACCCTCGCGCAGCTGCCGGTCGACCCACGCCTGGGCCGGATGATCGTCGAGGCCGACCGGCTGCACTGTCTGCGCGAGGTGCTCGTCGTCGTGGCAGCCCTGTCCATCCAGGACCCTCGCGAGCGGCCCCTCGACCAGCAGGAGGCAGCCGCTCTCTCGCACCGACGGTTCGCCCACGAGCACTCCGACTTCGCGGCCTACCTCGCGCTGTGGGACTACCTCCAGGAACAGCAGAAGGCCCTGTCCGGCAGCGCCTTTCGCCGGATGTGCAAGGCCGAGTTCCTCCACTACCTACGGGTGCGGGAGTGGCAGGACCTGGTGGCCCAGTTGCGCCAGGCAGCCCGGCAGGCCGGCTTCGACACCTCGCGCGGCAGCGGGGGCCACCGGCCCCTCGCCGAGACCGACCTCGACGCGCTGCACCAGGCCCTGCTCGCGGGGCTGCTCAGTCACGTCGGCCTGCGCGACGAGGCCAAGCGCGACTACCTCGGCGCGCGCGGTGCTCGATTCGGCCTCTCACCGGGCTCGAGCCTGTTCAAGCGCCAGCCGGCCTACGTCATGGCCGGTGAGCTGGTCGAGACGACCCGGCTGTGGGCCCACGACGTGGCCCGGATCGACCCGCTGTGGGCCGAGCAGCTCGGTGCCCACCTGGTCAAGCGGCAGTACTCCGAGCCGCGGTGGTCAGCCCGCCAGGCGCAGGCGGTCGCAACCGAGCGGGTCACGCTCTACGGCGTGCCGCTCGTCGTCGCACGGACCGTCGGGCTGGCCAAGGTCGACCCCGAGCTCGCCCGCAGCCTGTTCCTCCGGCATGCCCTCGTCGAAGGCGACTGGACCACGCACCACGCCTTCTTCACCGAAAACCAGCGCCTGCTCGACCGGCTCGCCGAGCTCGAGGCCCGGGCTCGGCGACGCGACCTTGTCGTCGGCGACAATGTGCTGTTCTCGTTCTACGACAAGCGGATTCCCGAGTCGGTCGTCTCCGGGAGGCACTTCGACACGTGGTGGAAGCGGGCTCGGCGGGAGACCCCGGACCTGCTCACCCTCACCGAGGACCTCCTTCTACGCGACGAGGCGAGCGGGCCTGACGCCGACGCGCATCCGGCCACCTGGGTCCAGGGCGACCTCACTCTGGCGCTCTCCTACCACTTCGAGCCCGGAGCTCCCGACGACGGAGTCACGGTGCACGTGCCGACGAGCGTGCTCAACCGACTCACCCCTGGCGGCTTCGACTGGCAGGTGCCTGGGCTGCGTGCGGACCTCGTCGCGGCGCTCATCCGGACCCTGCCCAAGTCGACCCGGCGGCTACTCGTTCCGGCGCCAGAGCACGCCGCCGCGACGGTCCGGGTTCTCGCCGAGCGCGGTCTCGGCCCCGCTGACGGACTGCTGACCGAGGTGCTGGCTCGCGTGCTGCGCGAGACCCACGGCGTCGTCATCGGCCCCGACGACTGGGCGCCGGATCGACTGCCGGCCCATCTGCGGGTGCGGTTCGTCGTCGAGGACCGACCCGGTCACGTCGTCGCGGAGGGGCGCTCGCTGGCCGAGCTTCAGGAGGCGGCCGCACCCCAGGTGCGTCTCGACGTCGCGGCATCCGGGCGGGCGATCGCCCGAGAAGGCATGCGGCAGTGGGGGATCGGCGACGTACCGGTCACCCACGAGGCCACGGTGCAGGGTCGGCGGGTCGAGGGATTCCCCGCGCTCGTCGACACCGGCGACGCGGTGGCGCTGCGCGTGCTGCCGACCCAGGCCGAGGCGGAGGCGGAGCATCGGCTGGGGGTGCGACGCCTCGTGCTGCTGCAGACCGTGCCGCCGTGGAAGCAGGTCCTGGCCCGCCTCTCGAACGCCCAGAAGCTCGCCCTCGGCCACAACCCGCACGGGTCGGTGCCGGCGCTGCTCGAGGACTGCCTCGCCTGCGCCGTGGACGCGATCGCCGCCGAGCAGGCGCAGCACGTGCCGCGCACCCGAGCCGAGTTCGACGCCGCGCTCGCCGCAGTCCGCACGCACATCGCCGCCCGCGTCGTCCAGATCGTCGGGCTCGTCGAGCCGGTGCTGGCCCTGCACCTGCAGGCGGTGACCCGCCTCGACACCCTGCGCGCTCCGGCTGCCGCCGATCTCGTCGCCGACGTGCGGGCCCAGCTGCGTGAGCTCATCCGGCCGGGCTTCGTCGCCGACGCCGGCCTCGATCGCCTCCCACACCTGCAGCGCTACCTCAAGGCCGTCCTGCACCGCCTCGACACGGCGCCGGAGGACCTGCGCAAGGACGGCCTCCGGGCTGCCGAGGTGCTCGCCGCAGAGGCCGGGTATGCCGCGCTGCTCACCTCCCTCCGGCCGGCCCAGCGCGCCTCGGCGCAGGTGACCGACATCGGCTGGATGATCGAGGAGCTGCGGGTCAGCCTCTTCGCCCAACGGCTGGGCACGGCATACCCGATCTCGGCGAAGCGGATCGACAAGGCGATCACCGCGATTCGGTCACGCTGACCGACGTGCGGGCCGCCACCTCAGCGGGCGAGCACGAGGATGACAAAGCTCACGGCAACGATGGCGGCGAGGATCAGCAGGGCGAGCCCGCAGCCCAGGCCGGTGGGCCCGGCCGATTGCTGCGGGGTGAAGCCCAATCGCCCGGGCTGGCTGGAGTTGTACGGCGCAGCGTAGAAGGTCTCGACCACCTGACCGGGGGCGATGTCGACCTGCAGATCCGCCTGGCCGAAGGTCATCCCGGCGTTGTTGCCCTCGCAGGAGAGCATGTGCCGACCGGGTGCCAGCGGGTAGACGTTGCGCCCTCGTCCGTTGACCATCCGCACTCCGTCCACGATCACGTTGACCTTGTAGCGGTTGATTGCCGGTGTGGTGACGGTGACCGCGAGGGCACTCATGCTGGCGGCATCCTGGGGAAGGCTCATCAGGCTCCTTCGAGCGGTCGGCGGCTCGCCTCGATGGCGCTCGACGGAGCCGGTCACGCGTCGGATGCCCGCCGGGCGGGATGGGTTCCCACCCTTGCACATTGCCGTCTCGGACATGGCCTTCGACGTCTGGGGATGACCGCCGTCCTCCACCCCACCGCCCCTCGGCGAAGCGGATCGAGTAGGCGATCACCGCGGTGCCGACCCGCTGACCACTACACTTGCGCTCCCGATGACCCCTCACCGTCGCAGCCAGCCATGACCACCCCCGCGCCTGAGACCGTCCCCCGAGGCACCGTCGTCGTCGCGTGCTACAACCACGAGAGATTCCTCGAGTCGGCGCTGGCCTCGGCCTTCGGCCAGGACGAGCCCTGCGATGTCATCGTCACCGACGACGCATCGGTGGACGGCTCGCAAGCTCGGATCCGGCAGCTGCTCGATGAGCACGGTTGGCACGCCGAGCTGGTGTTCCACGAGGTCAACCAAGGGATCTGCGCCACCTTCAACGACGCCTTGACGCGGGTTCGCACCCCCTACGTCGCGTTCATCGCAGCCGACGACTACGCGCGAGCGGACCGGATGCGCACGCAGATGGATGTCCTGGACGCCCACCCAGAGGCCGGTGTGGCCGTCAACCCGATCGGCATCGTCGACGAGCACGACCAGCCCACCCGCCTGCAATGGGTGGACCACTTCCCCAACGGCTGGCCGCCACCTGGAGCGCTCGACGACCCGTTCTTCTCGCTCCTGCAGGGTGATTGGCTGCCTGCGCCGTGCGTGCTGAGCCGCACCAGCTGCCTGCGAGCCGTGGGCGGCTACGACGAGTCACTGCCTGTCGAGGACTGGGACATGTGGATCCGGATCCTTCGTCGCTGGGATCTGCGCGTCGGCGTCGACCCGCTGGCCACCTACCGAGTCCATCCCGCCCAGATGTCGGAGGCCATCAAGGTCGAGAGTGTCGTCTCCACGTGGCGGATGCAGGCCGCCGTGCTCGGCAAGCACCTGGGCTACCGCTCGGACGCCGACGACTGGATGATCCCGCGGTTGTTCATCCAGGGTGTCCAGGCCTACCGGGAGGGTGCCCGTCCGGCCGAGGTTCGACCGTTCTTCCTCCTGCATGCCCGGCGAGCGGGACAGGTGCGACCGTGGGTGTTCTGGGCGATGGCCCGGCTTGGTGTGCCCGGACGAGCGCTCGCCCGTCCGTCGGCGGTGCTCGCTCGCGCGACCGGGCTGGTGCGCCGTGGACCGGACCGCGGATCCTGAGTCTGTCCAGCGCGGAATGGCTGTCCGCGCTCGCGCGTTGCCGTCTCGGATCCGGCCTTCGACGTCTGGGAGGATGACCGCCGTGCTCGACCCCACTGCTCTCTACCGCTTCGAGGACGACGTCGACCCCTCGACCTCCGGGGCGAGCGTCCTCGTCGCCGCCCTCGGCGGCTTCGTCGACGCCGGGCACACCCAAGGCCTGCTCACCGCCCACCTGCTCGCGAACCACCCGGCGACCCGGGTGGCGACCTTCGACCTCGACCAGCTCGTCGACTACCGCGGCCGACGCCCGGCGATGACCCTCGACCGGGACCGCTGGACGGCATACCAGGCGCCCGAGCTCGTCCTGCACCGAGTGACCGACCGGGCCGGGACGCCCTTCCTCATGCTCGCCGGCCCCGAGCCCGACTACCAGTGGGAGCGCGTCGTCGCGGCCGTCGAGGGCCTCGTCGACCGGCTCGGCGTCACCGTCACCGTGAGTGTGCACGGCATCCCGATGGCCGTGCCGCACACCCGTCCGCTCGGCTCGACGGCGCACGCCACGACGAGCCGGCTCATCGGCGAGGTCGAGCCGGTCTTCGGTGAGGTGCAGGTGCCGGGCAGCCTCACCGGCCTGCTCGAGCTGCGGCTCGGCGAGGCCGGCAAGGACGCCATGGGGTATGCGGTACACGTCCCGCACTACCTCGCGCAGGCCGAGTACCCCGACGCGGCGCTCACCGCCCTCGACGCCCTCGCCGGCGCGACCGGTCTGGACCTCTCCCGGGACGAGCTGGCCGAGGCGGCCGTCGCCACCCGCGGCCAGATCGCGGCCGAGATCGAGCAGAACGGCGAGGTGCGCACTCTCGTGCAGGCGCTCGAGACCCAGTACGACGCCTTCCTCGAGGGTCGCACCCGGCCCAGCCTGCTCGGGTCGATGACCGAGGTGCCCTCGGCCGAGGAGATCGGCGCCGACGTCGAGGCATTCCTGCGCGACGTCGCGGCCGACCCCGAGCCGGAGCAGCGCGACTCCGGCGCCGACCCTGACGACCGCCGCGACACGCCGTGACCGCCGTCGAGCAGCCGGCACCTCCGGCGCCGCAGACCCTCAGCCGCTCAGCCCGGCTGGACCGGCTGCCCTTCACCCCAGCGCACCGGCGCCTGCTCGTCGGCTCGGGGGTCGGCTGGGCCCTCGACGCGATGGACGTCGGGCTGATCTCCTTCATCATGGCCGCGCTGGCCAAGCAGTGGTCGCTGTCGGCCGGCGAGCTCTCGCTCATCGGCTCGGTGGGCTTCGTCGGCATGGCGGTCGGCGCGGCACTCGGCGGCCTGCTCGCCGACCGGATCGGTCGGCGCACGGTCTTCGCGGCGACCCTGCTCGTCTACGGACTCGCCTCGGGCGCCTCGGCGCTGGTCGGGGGAGTGGCCGCCCTGCTCGCCCTGCGCTTCCTCGTCGGTCTGGGGCTCGGCGCCGAGCTACCGGTCGCCTCGACCCTCGTCTCCGAATACGCACCGGCCCGGATCCGGGGCCGGGTCGTCGTCATCCTCGAGTCCTTCTGGGCCGTCGGCTGGATCCTCGCCGCCCTCGTCGGCTACCTCGTCATCCCCGGCTCGCCCGACGGCTGGCGCTGGGCCTTCCTCGTCGGGCTGCTGCCCGCGGCATACGCGATCGTCGTGCGCCGTGGACTGCCCGAGAGCGTGCGCTTCCTCGAGCGGCGCGGTCGGACCGCGGAGGCCGAGGCGGCGGTGCGCCGCTTCGAGGAGTCAGCCGGCGTCGCGCCGGTGCCCTCGCCCGATCTTCCTGCCGCACAAGCCGATTCGCCATTGGGCATCTGGTCGCGTGAGCTGCGTGGCCGCACCGTGGCGCTGTGGGTGGTGTGGTTTGGCGTGAACTTCGCCTACTACGGCGCCTTCATCTGGATCCCGACCCTGCTCGTGGCGCAGGGCTTCCCGCTCGTCAAGTCCTTCGAGTACACGCTGCTCATCACGCTGGCCCAACTGCCCGGGTATGCCGTCTCCGCCGTCCTCGTCGAGCGACTCGGCCGGCGCTCCACCCTGGCGATCTTCCTCGCCGGCTCGGCAGTAGCGGCCTTCGGCTTCGGGACCGCCGGCAGCGACGGAGCGGTGCTCGCCTGGGGGTGCGCGCTGTCCTTCTTCAACCTCGGCGCGTGGGGCGCGCTCTACGCCGTGACCCCGGAGGTCTACCCCACCGGCGTGCGCGGCGCCGGCGCCGGGGGAGCGGCCGCCTTCGGCCGGATCGCCTCGATCCTCGCTCCCTTGTCGGTGCCGTGGCTGCGGGACGCCGGCGGTGGCGGCAACGGGCTGCTCTTCGCGGTCTTCGCCGCAGCCTTCGCGCTCGCCACCCTGGGCGCCCTCGGGCTGCCGGAGTGGCGCGGGCGCGCGCTCGCGGAGCACTAGCGAGCCACGCGGAGACTGGCGTCAGCCCTTCGCGTCGGCCCAGCAGCGCACGACCGACACGTCCGCGACGAAGCGCACCGCCTCGGACCCGAGCCACCGACGGGCCGCATCGTCAAGACCCTGTCGCACCAGATCCGTTGCGGCAGCGGCGTGTTCGGCCGGCACGTGGACGAGCAGCTCGTCGTGCAGACACAGCACGATCTGCCCGCCAAGCGGTCGCACGAGGTGACGCACGGTCGCCGCCCAGGCCTTGAAGAGCTCGGCCGCCGCCCCTTGGATGATCGCGTTGCGGGAGAACCGTCCCCGCGCCGCGTCGAGGGCGGGGGAGGCCACGGCGGCGAGGTCCGGCGCGTGCAGGTCCAGGGCGGTGTCCAGCCGGATCAGTCGGCCGCCGAAGGTGCGCACCGGCCGGCGGGCCAGCCCCGCGGCATACGCCTCGTCGAGCAGGCGCATGGCGACCGGGTAGGCCCGCTGCAACCCCGAGAGCGCCTGTCCGGCGACGCCGCTGCGCTGGCCGTACATCGCAGCGAGGACGGCCACCTTGGCGACCGGTCGCTCGACGCCGAGCCGTCGGGCGACCGGGGCATAGAGGTCGTCGGACCGGCTCGCCTCGGCGAAGGCCGGGTCACCGGACACCGCGGCGAGCACCCGCGGCTCGATCTGGCCGAGGTCGGCGCGCACGAAGACCCAGCCCGGCTCGGCGACCACCGCCGGACGCATCTCGACCGGCAGGTTGTGCAGCCCCGCCTGGGCGGTCATTCTACCCGCAGCGCCGTCACAGGCGCTCCACGACCCGCGTAGCCGACCGTCGGGTCCGACGTGCTCGTCGAGCCAGCGGTAGCCGTAGGTCGTCGCGACCCGCTCGTCCTTGCGCCAGCGCAACAGCGCGTCGACGACCGGGTGGGTCGCCCGGTAAGGCTCAAGGACCCACTTGCGGGTGGTGGGGACGTCGACGCCGGCGGCCGCGAGCAGCTCCTTGACCTGGGCGGGATTGCGCAGATCGGCTCGCCGGCCAGGCACGTGCCGCAGCACCTGCTCGTCCCGGTCTCGCCGGATGCGCAGCGCGTCGGCCTCGTCGCGCGGACGGGGCCCGGCTGCCTCGGCGACCAGCCGCTCGGCAACCGCCCGGTCGATCGGCAGGCCGTCGCGGGACAGCTCGAGGCACAGCACGGCGGCCGCCGACTCGCTGTGCGCGGTGGTGACCGCCCTGGGGGCCAGCGCCGCCAGCCGCTCGCGCTGCTCGCGGGCGAGTCGGGCCACGAGGTCGGCCAACCCGGTCAGCCGCTGCGGGGTGCTGGCCCACGACGGCTCGAGCGCGTCGATGCGAAGGTAGCCGTCGGGACCGACCGGGGAGTCCGGGTCGGCGTCGACCGGCTCCGGGTGCGGGTCGGCGAAGTCGAACAGGTCGGCCCCGCTCGGCCGGGGCAGCCGGTCCGGGTCGAGGCGCTCATGCACGGCCCAGAGGTATGCCGCGTCGGCCCGCCAGCCGCCGTGCAGCAGCCGGTGGGACTCGGCGAGGTCCCAGACCCGCGCCACCGGCACGCCGGCCGAGACGAGCGCGGCCAGCCCCGACCCGGCACTGAGCACGGCCCAGCGTGGGCGCCCGGCCCGCTCGAGGGCGACCAGCGCGGGCAGCACGTCCGCGAGCCGGCCGGTGCGCGGCATACCGGATGCGGCGCCGTCCGGCGGGACGACGGCGACCCGGTCGTCGACGACGACCACCGGGACCAGGTCGTCGGCGCTCACGGGTCCATCCAATCCCAGGAGCGGTGCGCCCACCCCTCGCGTCCGTCGGCGACCGGCCTCGCGACGTCTGCACCGCGTTGCCAGGCGGGTTTGCGGGTACCGTGCGAAGCGCCTCAGGATGGGGCACGAGCAGGATGCCGCCGACCGGGCGGCAATCGACCGGGAGGGTGACCCGTGGGGATCTTCGGCTTCGACGACCAACCGGCCAAGGACGGTGCGGTCGCGCGGCGGCGCAGCGCGCTGGAGCAGGCGGGCGAGCAGCAGCAGGAGGGTGGGCTGGCCGGGATGGCCACCGACCTCGTCGAGAGGCTCCTCGACGCCGGCATCGACGGTCGCGGGCCCTTCGACTCGGCGGCCGACGTGGCGCGCAAAGCCCGCGACGGGTCCTCGAGCGATGAGGCGGCGATCGACGCGATCGTGCGCAAGCACCTGGCCACGGCCGCTGCCGGTGGATTCGTCACAGGGCTGGGCGGCTTCATCACGATGCCGATCGCCTTGCCGGTCAACGTCGTCGAGTTCTACCTCGTCGCGACCAGGATGGTCGCTGCGATCGCTCAGCTCCGGGGCTACGACCTGGCCCAGCCGCAGATCCGCACCGCAGTGCTGCTCACCCTCGTCGGCGCCGACGCCGACGACCTGCTCAAGAAGGCCGGGGTCGTGGGTGGGCTCGGGGCCGGCGGCCGGATCACGAATCTGGCTGTCCAGCGGCTGCCGGGTCCGGCCCTCATGGTCATCAACAAGGCCATCGGCTTCCGCCTGGTCTCCCGCGCCGGGCGGGGGGTGCTCTCGCGCCTGGGCAAGGGCGTGCCCTTCGCTGGCGGGATCATCGGTGCCGGCCTGGACGGCTACCTCATCAAGCGGATCGGCGACAACGCCAAGGCCGAGTTCCCGCGGCGCGGCTGACGACGACCGACGCCCCCGCTCACCGACGGTCGGCTGAGGCGGTCGGGAATCGTCACCCGGTGTCGGTCGTTGACCATCCGGCGGGCGCACGGCCTGCGCGCGATCGACTCGAGGAGACACGGCAGATGGCTGCTGGACGCGGTGGATACGGGCCCACGGCCCGGTGGGGGATGCTGCGATCGCTGGGCCTGGCCCTGCGCGCGGCGATGCGACCGGGCGGGCCGAGCATCGCCGATCGGCTCGCTGCCGTGCCTCGCATGGCGCGGGCCGCGCTGCGTGGTGACTTCTCAGGGGTGAGCAAGGGCCGACTGCTCGGCATGCTCGCGGCGCTGCTCTACGTCGTGTCGCCGGTCGACCTGGTGCCCGAAGGGCTCTTCTCGGTCTTCGGCCTGGCCGACGATGCCATGCTCGTCGGCTGGCTGGCCACCTCCCTGATCAACGACACCGAGACCTTCCTGCAGTGGGAGCGGGCCGTCGGGGCCCGGACCGCCGGGCCCCAGGACGCGCCGCCCCCGTCCGGCTCGGCCGGCTGGCAGGCGCAGACCGTCCAGTCGCACACCGTTCCGCCTCAGTCGGCCCAGTCGGCCCGGTCGCACGCGACGCGCTGATCCACAACCCCCTCCGGCGACGGAGGGTTGTCCACAGGGCCGCGGGGAGGACTTCCCGCGGCCCTGTCGCGTCGTCAGGCTCCTCGCATGACACCCTTCACCGAGCTCCCCGACGAGCCGCCCATCCGGATCAGCGACTCACCCGACCTGGTCGCCGCCGTCCCCTACCTCCTCGGCTACCGGCTTCTCCGGACTAACGATGGGGTAACAATGCGGCCTTGGGCGTGCCCTGTCGG
>DAOTIG010000017.1:0-36467 GCA_035448065.1 Dermatophilaceae bacterium | reverse complement strand
CGAGGAGCTCGGGGTCCTCGAGGTCGGCGAGCGGGCCGAGCACCTGCCGCGAGAGGTCGGCGAAGGTGCCCGAGCCGTACCAGCCGAGCAGCATCCGCGACGCGCCGAGGTCCTGCACGACCCGCACCGCCACCGGGTCGGTGTCCGCGGCGGCGATGAGCGCGGCCTCGTGGGCCTCGGCGACCGACTGGGCGATGCCGGCGGCGTCCCGGCGGGCCGACCCGACCCCGAGCGCCAGGGCCAGGCCGGGCTCGGTCGCGCTCACGCCGCGCAGCTCGTCCCGGACGGCGCGGACGGCCGCGCGCAGCCGGCCCGGGCTCGGCGGCGCTGCCGTGGTGAGCCAGGCCACCCAGCCGTCGGAGCGCTCGACGGCCGGGCCGAGACTCAGGCCGGCGTCGGCGAGCCGGGCCAGCGCGTCGTCGACCGCGGCCCGGCCGGCGCCCCAGCCGCCGACGGCGCTGCGCGACCGGCCCCCGACGGGCCGGTCCTCGGCATGGACGTAGAGCGCGGCGTGCCAGCCGGCGATCTGCCAGCCGAGCGCCTCGGCACGCCGGACGACGTCCGGCGCGACCGCGTCGCGCTGCTCGGAGATCTCGTTGAGCAAGGTCGCCCGGACCCGGGCCTCGCGCTCGGCTTCGAGCTGCTCCGCCGCCAGCCAGGCGACGAGCTCGCCTCGCACGAGGCTGACGGCGCGCTGCGCCAGCTCCATCCACTGCCGTCCGGCACCGCTGCGCCACACCGTGATACGCACGCCGATCCGATCGCCTACGGCTCGGATCGGCAGCTCGACGTGGACATCGGCGGGGTGCGGACGAACTTCCGGATGCCCGACGTCGTGTCCATCGGCATCGGCGGGGGCTCGCTCGGCGACCTCGAGCCGTATGCCGCGGGCGCGGCACCCGGGGTCGGGCCCCGCTCGGTCGGCTATCGGCTGCACCAGGACGCCCTCGTCTTCGGCGGCGAGACGCTCACCGCGACCGACCTCGCGGTGGCCGGCGGTCGGGTCGAGCTCGGCGACCCGGCTCGGGTGCGCCACCTCGACCCCGGCCTCGTCGAGGCGGGCCTGGCCTCGATCGCCGACAGGGTCGCCGCGCTCGCCGACACCATGCGCACCGGCGCCGAGCCGATCCCCGTGGTCCTCGTCGGCGGCGGCAGCATCCTGCTGCCCGACCGACTGCCCGGCTTCGACACCGTCGTGCGCCCCACCGACTTCGCGGTGGCCAACGCGATCGGGGCCGCGATCGCCCAGGTGGGCGGCGAGGTGGACCGCATCTGGTCCGGCTCAGGGTCGCGGGCGGAGGCCGTGGACGCCGCGAAGCAGGAGGCGGTCGACAAGGCCGTGCTCGCGGGTGCCCAGCCGGGGTCGGTCCAGATCGTCGAGGTCGACGAGCTGCCGATCGCCTATCTGCCTGGGGACGCCGTCCGGCTGCGGGTCAAGGCCGTGGGCGACCTCGCCGTGGGGAGGGCCCGATGAGCTGGACCGTCGCCGGCCACATCGGAGCCGAGGCGCCGCAGATCACCGTGGCCGACATCCCCGACGTGGCCCGCGGGGCCGCCATCCTCGGCGCGGGCGGGGGCGGCGACCCGTGGGTCGGCTCGCTCATGGCCCAGGCAGCGCTCGCCGAGTGCGGCCCGGTGCGGATCGTCGCGCCGACCGAGCTCGGCCCGGACGACTTCGTGCTGCCCGTGGCGATCATGGGCGCGCCGACGGTCATCGTCGAGAAGCCGCCCGCCGGTGACGAGCTGGTCCGCGCCTTCGCCGCAGTGGAGCGGGCGGTCGGCCGCAAGGTCACCCACGTCGCCTGCCTCGAGGCCGGCGGGCTCAACTCGATGACCCCCATCGTCACCGCCGCGCGGACCGGGCTGCCGCTCGTCGACGGCGACGGGATGGGCCGGGCCTTCCCCGAGCTGCAGATGGTGCTCTTCACCCTCGACGGCATCCCGTCCAGCCCGATGGCGATGGCCGACGAGAAGGGCAACACTGTCGTGCTGGACACCATCGACAACCACTGGTCGGAGCGGATCGCCCGCTCCGCCACCGTCGACATGGGCTGCTCGGCGTCGATCGCGCTCTATCCCCTCACTGGCGAGCAGGCAGCCACCGCGCTGGTGCCCGGCACGCTGAGCCTGGCCCGCGACCTCGGCGCCCTCGTGCGCCGCAGTCGGGCCGAGCACCGCGACCCGGCGGAGGCGGTCGCCGATCATGCGGGCGGGCGAATCCTGATGCGCGGCAAGGTGATCGACGTGCAACGCCGCACCGTCGCCGGCTTTGCCCGCGGCACCGCACGGCTGCTCGGGATCGGCGCCGACGAGGGTCGCGAGATCGAGCTCGCCTTCCAGAACGAGCACCTGCTCGTCACCGAGCTCGGCTCCGACGGCCGCGCCGGCGAGGTGCTGGCGAGCGTCCCGGATCTCGTCTGCGTCGTCGACGTCGACACCGGCGAGCCGGTGACGACCGAGGCGATGCGCTACGGCTTCCGGGTGACGGTGCTCGCCCTGCCGGCGCACGAGCGCTGGAGGACGCCGGCCGGGCTCGAGCTCGTCGGGCCGCGCTACTTCGGCTATGACCACGACTACCGGCCGATCGAGGGCTGAGCCCCGGCGCGCTCAGCCGGTCGCGACGACGTTCGCGAGCGGCTCGCCCGCGGCATACCGGCGCAGCTGGGCGCGCAGCAGTCGGATCGCCCGAGGCCGGAAGGCGCTCGTCGCCCCGCCCACGTGCGGCGAGATGAGGACGCCCGGCGCGCGCCACAGCGGGTGCTCACTGCGCAGCGGCTCGGGGTCGGTGACGTCGAGCGCGGCCTGGATGCGGCCGCTCGAGGTGGCCCGGACGAGCGCGTCGGTGTCGACGACGCCGCCGCGAGCCACGTTGACGAGCAGCGCGCCGTCGGGCATGGCCGCGAGGAAGGCGTCGTCGACCAAGCCGGTCGTCGCCTCGGTGAGCGGGACGATCAGGATGACGACGTCGTAGTGCGGCAGCAGGCTCGGCAGCTCGTCGATGCCCGCGATCGGGCCGACGAGATCGTCGCCCTGGCGCGCCCGTGACGCCACCGCGGTGAGGTCGACCTCGAAGGGCGCCAGCCGCGCCGCGATGGCCTGGCCGATCTGCCCGTAGCCGACGATGAGAACCCGCCGGTCGGCCAGCGACGGGCGGATCCGCAGCGGCAGCCACTCCGAGCGTTGTTGCGCCTGCACGAAGGCCGGTATGCCGCGCAGCGCAGCGAGGGTGAGCGCGACCGCATGCTCGGCGGTCGAGGCGTCGTGCACCCCGGCCGCATTGGCCAGCCGCACCCCGGCGGGCAGATAGGGGACGGCGGAGTCGTAGCCCGCGGTGAGCAGCTGAACGGCCTGCAGGTCTGGCAGGCCCGCGAGCTGACGCAGCCGGTCAGCCGCGGTGAAGTAGGGCTGCACGACGACACCGACGTCCTCGGGGTGGGCGAGCGGGCTGGTGAGATCCCAGGAGCGGATGCGCAGGCCGGGAACGGGCCCGACGTCGTCGATCCAGTGCTGGTCGGGGAGCGTCGCGGTGGGCATCGCTCGACCCTACCCGTGCGCTCCGCAGTCGGGGCGGCGGCCCGAATCGGACGTACTCTGTGCCCAGACGCGGCGGACTCACCGGACGCGCACACGGGAGGGAATGCACGACCCATGTCCGAGATCGACCAGATCCTCAGCCAGGTCCCGCTCGACCAGATCGCCGCCGAGCTCGGCATCGACGAGGGCGAGGCCGCCCAGGCCGCCCGCACCGCACTGCCGGCCCTGCTCGGTGGACTGCAGGCCAATGCCGCCGACCCGGCCGGAGCCGCCTCCCTCGGCGCGGCGCTCGGCGATCACGCCGACAGCCCGCTCGGCCTCGACCTCGGCTCGATCGACACCGACGACGGCCAGCGGATCGTCCAGAACATCTTCGGCGGACAGACCAATGACGTCGTGGCCCAGCTCGGCGGCGTCCGCGGCTCGGGCGGGCAGGGCATCATCGGCAAGCTGCTGCCGATCCTCGCCCCGATCGTGCTGTCCTACCTGGCCCGCAAGATGCAGGAGCGCGGAGGCCTCGGGGGCGTCATCGGCGACGCGATGGGCGGCGCGGCCGGCGGATCGACGCGGGGCGGGTCGTCCGGTGACGGCGGCTTCGGCGACATCCTCGGCCAGGTCCTCGGCGGCGGTCAGGCCGGTGGCGCCCAGGGCGCCGGCGGCGGCGAGCTCGAGCAGCCCAGCGGCCCGCTCATCCCGACCGACGGCGGCCGCACCCCCGACGTCACCCAGGGGCGTGCCGGTGGTCAGCCGGCCGGCGGTGGCGACATCCTCGGCGACATCCTCGGCCAGGTCCTCGGCGGCGCTCAGAGTGCCCCGTCGCAGGACCCGCGCTCGAGCCAGCAGGCTCCGCAGTCCGGCGGGAGCATCATCGACATCCTCGGCGGGCTGCTCGGCGGCGGCAAGCGCTGACCGGCACGCGCTGACGGCCCGTTCTCGCCTCACGCCGAGGGGTCGACATCGGGACGGGCGTGCCGCACGAGCGACACGGCCGAGCCGAGCACGAGGACGAAGGCGACCACCGCGAGCCAGCCCATCCCGGCCCGCGGGCGGTCGCCCGTCCAGAGCACGCCGGCCAACGCCGAGGCCACGGTCTCGACGACGACCAGCGTCGCGGTGACCGGCACCACCGGCGCTGCGCGCAGCGCCAGTGCCGACAGCTGCAGGCCGAGCAGGCCGGCCGCCGGCACCGTCCAGGCGGCCGGGTCGGCGAGGACGGTGGTTGGCTGGATGTCGCGCAGCGGTCCCTGGCTGCGCACCGCAAGAGCGAGCACCGCGAAGGCCAGGCCGGCCAGGGCGGCATACCACCAGCCGGCGGACCGGCCGGCCGCCGACCTGTGCACCGCGGCAGCGATCAGCCCGAGCCCGATCGCCGCCGCGGGGATCAGCCAATGCCCGCTCGCCGGCCAGTCGAGCACGGCGGGGCCAGGCTCCGCGGCATACCCCATGAGCAGCAGACCGAGCCCCACCCCGACCAGCGCACCACCCTCGCGCCGGCCCAGTCGCGCACCGAGAGCGGGCACGGCGACCGCCGCCGTGACCGCAAGGCTCGCGCTGCGCCCGGCCTGCACGGCGAACAGCGGCAGGCCGCCCAGGGCCAGCGCGCCGAAGGCGAAGCCGAGACCGACCAGCGCGAGAGCGACGAGATAGCGCGGCCGACGCAACAGCTGACCCAGCAGGCTGCCCTTCCGCGAGACCAGGTCAGGCTGGCGCGCCGCCTGCGCCTGCAGGATGATCGCGAGCCCGCTGCACACGGCGGCGGCCAGCACCCACCCCACGCTCGTCATCCCCCGTCGTTCGCGCTGTGTCGTGCTGCTAGCCTGCCCGCAGCACGACACGGTAGCCGCATCCTCGGGGACGACACCAGCATGGGCAGGGGCACTGGGTGATGGCGCTCCGACCTGCGCCCGACTGTGCTGCTGTATGCCGTCGTCGCCCTCGCGCTGACCGCGCGCGGCGGAATCGACGGTGCCCGCGGCAATCGTGGAGGGATGGGTCAGCAGGTGGGAGGGGTCGCGAACGACGACGGTGCCCGCGTGCCCGAGCGGGCTGGCCCTCCACTCGAGGCGCACTTCCGGATGCTGTCGATCGTCTTCCCGGTGTGGAACGAACAGGACTACCTCCTCCGGGCGGTCGAATCCGCCAGCGAGATATGCCGACTGCTGGTCGAGCTCGGCGAGATCGGCGACTACGAGCTCATCGTCGTCGACGACGCCTCGACCGACCGGACGCCCGCCATCGCGGCCCAGCTGGCCGCCGACGACGCACATGTCGTGGTCGTCCGCCATCCGGTCAACCGCAAGCTCGGTGGATCGATCAAGACCGGACTGGCGACAGCCAGGGGCGACGTCGTGCTCTACACCGACGCCGATCTGCCCTTCGAGATGATCGAGCTGGTCAAGGCGATGCGGGGTGCTGCGGCACTACGGAGCCGACATGGTCAGCGCCTACCGGCTCGACCGCACCGGCGAGGGCCTGCGCCGGGCCGTCTACTCGCATGTCTACAACGGGCTGATCTCGCAGACCTTCAAGGTGCGGATCCGCGACATCAACTTCGCCTTCAAAGCTGTGCCGGCGAGAGCTGGTCGATGCGATGCAGCTGCGCAGCGAGGGCTCCTTCATCGACGCCGAGCTGGTCATCCGGGCCACCCGGATGGGCTTTCACATCGTGCAGATCGGCGTCGACTACTTCCCGCGTTCGCGTGGCGTGTCGACGCTGTCCTCCGGGCCGGTCATCCCCAAGATCCTGCGCGAGATGCGGCAGCTGCGCACCGAGCTCGACCAGATCCGGCCGCTGTCCCCGAGAGACGCATGAGCCAGCACCTGCCACCGACCGGGCTCCGTCCGCTCGTCGTGGTCGCCGATGACCTGGGGCTGTCCCGTGGGGTCAACCGCGCCATCCGACGCGCCCACCTGCATGGCGTCGTCGGCTCGACCTCGTTGCTCGCGGTGGGTCGACACTTCGACGACGCGGTGACCATGTTGCACGCCACCCCGACGCTGGGCGTCGGCGCGCACCTGGCGCTCGTCGGCGAGGATCCGCCGCTGCTGCCGACTGCCCAGATCGACACCCTGGTCGACCGGCGAGGCCGCTTCCCGCTCGGCTACCGCGGCTTCCTGGCCCGGGCCGCGGCTGGCCGGGTCGATCGCGACCAAGTGCGCCTCGAGCTGGCTGCTCAGCTCGAGCGGATCACGGCGGCGGGTCTGACGCCTACCCATCTCGACACCCACCAGCACCTGCACCTGTGGCCGCTGGTGGGCTCGGTGGTCGTCGAGCTGGCGCGAGTCAACGACATCGGCCACGTCCGGCTCCCCACGACGCAGCAGCGCACGCCGGTGGGCGTCGGGGTGCGCCTGCTGTCCCGGCGGCTCGCCGGCAGCCTGGCCCGGGCCGGGCTGCCCTGCGTGCCCTACGCCGGACTCGACGAGGCCGGCCGGATGGACGGCGCGGCAATCGGCCGGGCGGTCGCCGTCCTCGCCCGCTGCGGCACCGGCCCCGCCGAGCTCAACCTGCACCCCGGCGAGGACGACCCCGAGCACGAGCGCTTCGCCTGGGGCTACCGCTGGGCGCACGAGCTGGCCGCCGCCGTGGACCCGGGTCCGCCCGACCGGCTCCGTGAGCGTGGCTTCGCGGCCACCTCCTCCGCCGACGCGCTGGGCTACCGACGATGAACGCCCCCATCGCCTTGGCACGCCGCCGACCCGACCGGGCCGGCCGCCGCGCGCTCGCGCTGTTCGGTCGCAGCGGACTGACCGCCCGGGCGCATGTGTGGATCCGGTGGCTCACCGCACCCTTTCCTTGCGTCGAAGCCCTGCTGCCGCGCGCCGGGCGGGTGCTCGAGGTGGGCTGTGGCCACGGGCTGTTCTGCGGGTATGCCGCCCTGGCTGCGCCCGAGCGCGAGCTCGTGGGAGTCGACATCGACAGCGCCAAGGTCGCCGTCGGGACGGCGGCCTTGACCCCGTTGGCCCCACAGGTGCGATTGCTCGCGATCACTCCAGGCCAGCTGCCGCCCGGACCGTGGGACGCCGTCGTCGTCCTCGACGTGCTCTATCTCCTCGACGAGCCGGCCCAGGATGCGCTGCTCGCCTCGTGCGTGTCCGAGCTTGCCCCCGACGGCGTCCTCGTCGTCAAGGAGATGTCCGACCGCCCGGCGTGGAAGGCCGGCTGGAACCGCCTCCAGGAGACCCTCGCCGTCCGGGTGCTGCGGATCACCGCGGGCGACGCGGTCCATCCCGTCTCGACCGAGCGGCTCCAGAGCACGCTGGCCGGCCTGGGGCTGCAGCCACACCATGTGCGGATGGACCAGGCCCGAGTGCACCCCCACGCCGCCGTGCTCGGCCGCCGATGAGCACCGAGATCCGGTCGGGCGCCTCCGACATCGAACGGTCCGCGCCGCCCCGGCAACCCCGCGCTGGCGGCCGTCCAAGGCGATCCTGGCCGGCTACCTGGGGCTGGCCCTGGCGCTCACGGCACTCACCGCCCTCGGCGCGCGTGGTGCCGACCTGCGGGCGCACCGGCTGCTCACCGGCCGGCCCATTGACGGCTGGTTCCGTTGGGACTCCGGGTGGTATGCCCTGATCGCGACGAAGGGCTACGGCTACCACCCCGGACATCAGTCGGAGGTCGCCTTCTTCCCGGTCTACCCCATGCTCGTTCGGGCCGTGTCCGCGGTCGTCGGCGACGTCGTCGTGGCCGGGTGGCTGGTCACCGTCACGGCGGGCGTGGCCACCGTGTTGCTCTTCGACCAATGGCTCAGAGGTCGGGTCGAGCCGGCCGCCCGGCACCTCGCCGTGGCCGCCCTCATGCTCTACCCCTACGCGCTGTTCCTCTATGGCGCCATCTACTCCGACGCCGTCTTCCTCGCCCTGGTCATCGCGGCCTTCCTGCTCATCGAGCGCGAGCGCTGGCTGCTCGCCGGCACGATCGGCGCACTCGCCACCGCGTGCCGGCCGGTCGGCGTGGCGCTGCTCGTCGGGCTCGCCGTCACCATCCTCGAGCGACATCAAGGCGCCACGGTCCGGCGCAGCGTGACCCGGCGCACCCTGGCCCCGCGCACCCTGCCACGGACCGTGCTCGGCCCACTGCTGGCGCTCGTCCTCGCCGCCGGCGGGCTGCTGTCCTGGATGCTCTACCTCTGGTGGACCGTCGGTGACCCGCTAGCCTTCGTGCACGTCCAGGAGGCACCCGGCTGGGGGCAGGCCCCGGGTCCACGCACCTGGCTCAAGGTCGCGGTCGTCGACCACGTCCGCGCTCGCGACTCCGGGCATCTGCTCGTCCTGCTTCCCCAAGCGGTGGCCGTGCTGGGAGCCCTGGCCCTGGTGCCCCGAGTCCGGTCCCATCTCGGGTGGGGCTACGCGGCATACACGCTGACCGTGCTCGTCATCCCGCTGGTCGGCACCAAGGACTTCCTCGGCTGCGGCCGCTATCTGCTGGCGGCCTTCCCCGTCTTCGCCGTCGTCGGCATCGAGCTGGCCGCCCCGCGCTGGCGCCGGCACCGGGCGGCGGTGCTCACCGGGTCGGCGCTGGCGCTGGGAGGGCTCGGCTACCTCTGGGGGGCCGGCGTCCTGCTGTCCTGACGCCGCACCCGGCTCAGTCGGCCGAGCCCACCCGCTGCAGCACGAGCTCGCGGACCCGTGCGGCGTCGGCCTGACCCTTCATCGCCTTCATGACCTGACCGATGAGCGCACCCGCGGCCTGGACCTTGCCGCCGCGGATCTTCTCGACCAGATCAGGGTTGGCCGCGACCACCTCGTCGACCGCCGACGTCAGAGCCCCCTCGTCGGACACCATCGCCAGCCCACGGGCATCGGCGATCGCGCCGGGATTGCCCTCACCGGCGAGCATGCCCTCGAGCACCTGCCGGGCCATCGAGTCGTTGAGCCGGCCGGCCTGCACGAGGCCGTCGAGCTCGGCGACCTGACGGGGCGTGATGCCCAGGTCGACGAGCTCGCGCCCCTCGGCGTTTGCCCGCCGGGCCACCTCTCCGGACCACCACTTGCGCGCGCCGGCCGGGGTCGCCCCCGCGGCCACCGTGTCGGCGATGAGCTCGACCGCGCCGGCGTTGAGGACGTCGCGCATCTCGAGATCGGAGAAGCCCCACTCCCCCTGCAGTCGCCGCCGGCGGGCAGCCGGCGGCTCGGGCAGGGTGGCCCGCAGCGCCTCGATCAGCTCGGCCGACGGGGCCACCGGCACGAGGTCGGGCTCGGGGAAGTAGCGGTAGTCCTCGGCGTCGGACTTCTCCCGGCCCGAGGTCGTCTCGCCGGTGTCCTCGTGCCAGTGCCGGGTCTCCTGCAGGATCGACCCGCCGCCGGCGAGCACCGCGGCGTGCCGGGTCATCTCATAGCGCACGGCCCGCTCGACCGAGCGCAGCGAGTTGACGTTCTTGGTCTCGGTGCGGGTGCCGAGCGGCACCGCCTGCTGAGCCTCGCCGGCCGGGTCGTCGCCGGCCTTGGGCCGCAGCGACACGTTGGCGTCGCAGCGCAGCGAGCCCTGCTCCATCTTGACGTCGGAGACCCCGAGCGCCCGTAGCAGGTCGCGCAGCGCGGTGACGTAGGCGCGGGCGATCTCCGGTGCCCGGTCACCGACACCGGTCATCGGCTTGGTGACGATCTCGATGAGCGGGATGCCGGCCCGGTTGTAGTCGACGAGCGAGTAGTCCGCGCCGTGGATCCGCCCGGTGGCCCCGCCGACGTGGGTCGACTTGCCGGTGTCCTCCTCCATGTGCGCCCGCTCGATGAGCACCCGGTAGGTGCTGCCGTCCTCGAGGTCGACGTCGAGCCAGCCATCGAAGGCGATCGGCTCGTCGTACTGGCTGGTCTGGAAGTTCTTCGGCATGTCCGGGTAGAAGTAGTTCTTGCGGGCGAATCGGCTCCACGGCGCGATCTGGCAGTTGAGCGCCAGACCGATCCGGATCGCCGACTCGACACCGACCGCGTTGACGACCGGCAGCGAGCCGGGCAGGCCGAGGCAGACCGGGCAGACCTGCGTGTTCGGGGGCGCGCCGAAGGTCGTCGGGCAGCCGCAGAACATCTTGGTCGCCGTGCCGAGCTCGACGTGCACCTCCAAGCCCAACACCGGGTCGTATGCCGCGACCGTCTGCTCGTAGGTGAGGGTGCGGTCAGCCACGGGTCGTCTCCTTCACGGCGGGCGCCTGGGCGAGCAAGGGCCCGCCCCACCGGCTGGTGAGCGCGCGCTCGAGCGCTGCGCCCACGGCATACAGGCGGTCGTCGGCCATCGCCGGCGCGAGCACCTGGAAGCCGGCCGGCAGGCCGTCCTCGTCGGCCAGGCCCGAGGGCAGCGAGATGCCGGGGATGCCGGCGAGGTTGGCCGGGATGGTGGCGATGTCGTTGAGGTACATCGCCATCGGGTCGTCGAGCTTGTCGCCGAGGCGGAAGGCCGTCGTCGGCGCGGTCGGCGAGACGAGGACGTCGGCCAGGCCGAAGGCCCGCTCGAAGTCCTGGGCGATGAGCCGACGGACCTTCTGGGCCTGTCCGTAGTAGGCGTCGTAGTAGCCCGAGGAGAGCGCGTAGGTGCCGAGGATGATCCGGCGCCGCACCTCCTCGCCGAAGCCCGCGTGCCGGGTGGCCGCCATGACCTGCTCGGCGCTCGCGTCGTCGACGCCCTCGGGCCAGACCCGCAGGCCGTAGCGCATCGCGTCGAAGCGGGCCAGGTTGCTGCTCACCTCGCTCGGCATGATGAGGTAGTAGGCAGCGAGCGCGTGCACGAAGCTCGGGCAGTCGACCTCGACGACCTGGGCGCCGGCATCGACGAGCAGCTGCACCGACTCGTCGAAGCGCGCGAGCACCCCCGCCTGGTAGCCCTCGCCGGTGAGCTGGCGGACGACGCCGACCCGCATCCCGGACACGTCGGCGTTCTGCGCGGCGGCGACGATCGGCGGCACCGGCGCGGCGATCGAGGTGGAGTCGCGCGGGTCGTGCCCGGCGATGACCGAGTGCAGCAGCGCGGTGTCGAGGACCGAGCGGGCCACCGGCCCCGCCTGGTCGAGCGAGCTGGCCATCGCGACCAGTCCGTAGCGACTCACCCCGCCATAGGTCGGCTTGGCGCCGACCGTGCCGGTGACCGCGGCCGGCTGGCGGATCGAGCCGCCGGTGTCGGTGCCGATGGCCAACGGCGCCTCGTATGCCGCGACGGCGGCGGCCGAGCCGCCGCCGGACCCGCCGGGGATCCGGTCGAGGTCCCACGGGTTGCGGGTCGGGCCGTAGGCGGAGTGCTCGGTGGAGGAGCCCATCGCGAACTCGTCCATGTTCGTCTTGCCGAGGATCGGCAGCCCGGCCCGGCGCAGCCGGGTGACCAGGGTGGCGTCGTAGGGCGGGATCCAGCCCTGCAGGATCCGGCTGCCGCAGGTGGTCGGCAGGCCTTGGGTCGCGACGACGTCCTTGACCGCGATCGGCACGCCGGCCATGACGTGCAGGTCCTCGCCCGCCGCGCGGGCGTCGTCGACGGCGCGGGCCTGGGCGAGCGCGCCGTCGGCGTCGACGTGCAGGAAGGCGTGCACCGCGTCGTCGACGGCGGCGATCCGGTCGAGGTGGGCCTGGGTGGCCTCGACGGCGCTCACCTCACGCCGGGCGAGGGCGTCGGCCAGGCTGGCCGCGCTCCAGCGGGTCAGATCGGTGTCCATGTGGCAGTCCCTGTCAGGTTCGGCGTCAGTCTTCGGCGAGGATGCGCGGCACCGCGAAGCGCTGCGCCTCGGCCTGGGGGGCGCCGGAGAGCGCCTGCTCGGCGGTGAGGCCGGCCACGACCTCGTCGGGACGGGTGACGTTGACCAGCGGCATCGGGTGGCTCATCGGCTCGACGCCCTCGGTCGGCGCCTGCTGGATCTGGGCGACCGCGTCGAGGATGACGGTGAGCTCGCCGAGCATCTTGTGCAGCTCGGCGTCGGACATCTCGATCCGCGCGAGCATCGCGAGGTGCGCGACATCGTCGCGAGAGAGGCTGGACATGGCGCAATCCTAGGTGGCTGGGCGGTGACCCCGATGACCTGCTCCGGCGCGTCAGCCCGAGACCCTCCGCCTGGAGAGCACGGCTCAGCCGAAGAGCTCCCGGCCGCGCTGTCGCTGCAGCTCACGCAGGTGCGTCAGTGACTCGTCCTTCGCCGGCGTCGAGAAGGCCTCCTGCAGGCGCTCCCAGCCACCCTCCAGGGCGGCGAGCTGGCCGGGACCCAACCGACCGGAGGCATCGGACTCGCTGCCCAGGAATCTGACCACCACGTCGACCGTGAACCAGTCGAGCTTGCGCCCGTCGACCGGTCCCAGCTCGGCGGTCAGCTCGTCCCGGTCCAGGACCACCTTCAGTCGGACGGTGCCGGCCGATATCTCGGCCCCGGCTCGGTGTGGACCCCCACCGAACCGGGTCGAGACCCGCACCTCCGCCTCGTCGCGCTCCCAGATGAAGCCGAAGCGATCGGCAAGCAGACGCAACAGGTGCTCCATGGTCAGCTCCGCTTCACGAGGCACCACTGGTTGACGAACTGGTATCCGTGCCTGACCAGATAGTCGAGCTCTTGCTGCAGATACCCCAAGGCGGCGTTCTTCGGCACCGACAGCAGGATCTTGTGATCTTGTCTCCCGCGACCCTACGACAGGTCCGGTGTGGGGGAACCTATCGGGCTGGGGCAGTCATCGGACCGAGGACCAGGCCCACCCGGCATACTCTCTAGACACCACACCGAGACAGGGGCGAGGGATGGACGAGGACTTCGAGCGGATCTCCAGGGAGATCGACCAGCAGATCCGCCAGGCCAACGAGCACGCCGAGCGGATGCGGGTGTGGGCCGACGACGTCGACCGGATCAGCGGCGAGGGGACCGCGCTGCGCGGTGCGGTCAAGGTCAGCGTCAACAACTCCGGTGTGCTCACCGGGCTCACCCTCACCGATGCCGCCCTCGACGCCGGTGCGCGCGGCCTGGCCACCGCCATCCTCGACGCGATCGGCGCGGCCAAGCAGGTCGTCGCGGACCAGATGGGCCGCTCGGCCGCGGACCAGTTCGGCCGGGACGGCGAGATCACCCAGCTCATGGTCGCCGACATGAACAAGCGCCTCGGCGTCACCCCTGACTTCGACGCACCGCCCGCGGCCGGTCGGCCGGGCGGGGTCATCGGCTGAGGGCGGCGACGATGACTGAGTTCACGATCCGCGCCGACGACCTGCGCACCCACTCCTCGACGGTGAGCGGCATCGCGTCGAGCATCGGGCAGGCAGCCTCCGCCGCGCAGACGACCCTCGACCCGCAGGCGTTCGGCCTGCTGTGCTCCTTCATCGTGCCGATCATCAGCGGCTCGATGACGAGCACGACCACCGCGATCCAGGACCTGGCCAAGGCCGTCGACTCCGCGTCGACCAAGGTGCGGACGATGGCCAACACCTACGACGACAGCGAGGCGACCGCGGTCGCGCGCTACCGCGCCGGCGAGCGCCAGGTGCGCACCGCTATGTGAGGAAGGCGACGATCTCGGGCGTGTCGAGGCGCGCCCGCAGGGTCGGGTCGGCCACGCAGGCGTCGATGACATCGGCTACCCGCAGCGGGTCCGCGACGAGCTCCCAATCCCTCACGAGCAGCAGCCACGAGTGGCCCAGCTCGGCGAGCCCGGCCAGCGCCGGCGACATCCCGGCGACCTCCACCCAGTCCCCGACGTCGACGGCCAACCACTCGCCCTGCGCGGCGGTGTCCCGGGTCATGAGCGGCTGATACGACTGCCGGACGACGGCGTTCACCTGCTCCCACGGCACCGCATACGACTCGGTGGCCAGGTGCCGCGGCGTGAGCAGCAGGTACTGGCGTCGGTGCAGCGCCCGCACGCCCAGCGCAATGTCGAACCGCAGCAGCACGAGGCCCACGATCGTCGGCAGCAGCAACATGACCGCGGCCGACCACGGGATGTCGCCCTTGGTCACGAGCACCCAGCAGAACAGCCACCAGCCGAGCGCACCCAGCGCTCCCGCGAGGCTGAGCAGAGCCCGCAGCCGACGAGGCTGCAGCGGGATCTCGACGCCACGGCCCCACCGCGGGTGGTCCACCAGCGTCACGGGGGCGAGCCGTCCGGTCGGCCTGATCACCGCTCCGGGACGTGGTGCCGGAGGCCACAGGATGACGCTCACGAGCAGCATTCTGCGCCGGTATGCCGCCCGCTCGCCTCGGCCGGTCGGATCACTCGAGCTCGGCCGGATCCGATCTGGATGCCGGCGCCGACCCCGTCTCGAGCAGCTCGACGAAGCCGGCCTCGTCGAGGATGGTGAGGCCGAGCTCGCGAGCCTTGGTCTCCTTGCTGCCCGCGCCAGGGCCGACGACGACGAAGTCGGTGTTCTTGCTCACCGAGCCGGCCGCCTTGCCGCCCCGCGCGATGATCGCCTCCTTGGCGCCGTCGCGGCTGAAGCCGTCGAGCGACCCGGTGACGACCACCGTCCTGCCCTCGAGGGTGCGAGCGATCGACGCGTCGCGCTCGTCGCGCATCAGGACCCTGTCGACGTTCTGCCATCGGTCGATGATCCGCCGGTGCCAGTCGTTGTCCTCGCCGCGGAACCATTCGTAGACCGACTCGGCGATCACCCCACCGACGCCGTCGACCGCGGACAGCTCCTCGACCGTGGCCTCCCTGATCCGGTCCATCGTCTCGAAATGGGTCGCCAAGGCCCGCGCCGCGGTCGGCCCGACGTGCCGGATCGACAGGGCGACGAGCACCCGCCACAGCGGCTGGGTCTTGGCCTTGGCAAGCTCGGTGACGAGCCGCGCCCCGTTCGCCGACAGCACCCGGCCGTCGACGACCGCCGCCTCCGGGTCGGTCTTCTTGGCCGCGCGGGTGTAGAGCGGGACGCGGGCAATCTCCTTCTCTCCCAACGAGAAGAGCATCGACTCACTCGGCCCACCGAGCTCGGGGTCGTCGAGCACGCCGGCCTCGAGCAGCGCCGCCGCGCCCTCCCAGCCGAGCGCCTCGATGTCGAAGCCGCCGCGCGATGCCAGGCCGAAGAGCCGCTCGCGCAACTGCGACGGGCAGGACCGGGAGTTCGGGCAGCGGATGTCCTTGTCCCCCTCCTTCTCGGGCGCCAACGGCGTTCCGCACGAAGGGCACTCGGTCGGCATCACCCAGGGCACCGCGTCGGCAGGGCGCAGCGCGACGACCGGCCCGACGATCTCGGGGATGACGTCACCGGCCTTGCGCAGCACGACGGTGTCACCGACCCGGACGTCCTTGCGGGCGACCTCCCAGCCGTTGTGCAGGGTGGCATTGGCGACCGTCGAGCCGCTGACGACGACCGGGTCCATGACCCCGAAGGGGGTGACCCGGCCGGTGCGCCCGACGTTGACCTCGATCGACCGCAGGACGGTGTTGACCTCCTCCGGCGGGTACTTGTAGGCGATCGCCCAGCGCGGTGCCCGCGAGGTCGCGCCCAGCCGGCGCTGCACGGCGACCTCGTCGACCTTGACGACGACCCCGTCGATCTCGTGCTCGACCGAGTGCCGGTGCTCGCCGAAGTGCGCGATGAAGGCCTCGACGGCCGCGAGGTCGTCGAGGACCCGCCAGTGCGTCGAGGTGGGCAGACCCCAGCGCTGCAACGCGGCATACGCCTCGCTCTGCCTGGCCACGGCGAAGCCCTCGCGCTTCCCGATGCCGTGCACGAGCATCCGCAGCGGCCGGCTCGCGGTGACCCGAGGGTCCTTCTGCCGCAACGATCCGGCCGCCGCGTTGCGGGGATTGGCGAAGGGCGCCTTGCCGGCCTCGACGAGCCCGGCGTTGAGTCCCTCGAAGGCCTCGACGGGGAAGAAGACCTCGCCACGCACCTCGATGAGCTCGGGCACGTCGTCGCCGACGAGCTGGGTCGGGACGCCGGCGATGGTGCGCACGTTGAGGGTGACGTCCTCGCCGGTGCGACCGTCGCCGCGGGTCAGCGCGCGGGTGAGCCGGCCGCGCTCGTAGAGCAGGTTGACCGCCAGGCCGTCGATCTTCAGCTCGCACAGGAAGTGGTATGCCGCGCCGCCCGCCTCCCGCTCGACCCGCGCGGCCCAGGCCCCGAGCTCGTCGGCGCTGAAGGCGTTGTCGAGGCTCATCATCCGCTCGAGGTGGTCGACCGCCTGGAAGTCGGTGGAGAAGACCGCCCCGCCCACCTGTTGGGTCGGGCTGTCGGGCGTGCGCAGCGCGGGGTGGGCCTCCTCGAGCGCCTGCAGCCGCCGGATGAGGGCGTCGTAGTCGCCGTCGCTGATCGTCGGCGTGTCCTGCACGTGGTAGGCGAACTGGTGGGCGCGGGCCTGCTCGGCCAGCTCGGTCCACTCGTGCCGGACGGCGGGGTCGAGGTCGGGCTCGGGCAGGGCGGCCTCAGGCAGGTGGGGCGCGTCGGTCACCCGCTCATCCTGCCGGATCGGTGTGTCAGGGTGGTCCGGTGACGCACGCGCAGCAGCACCCCCACCGGGGACACGACCACGGGCCCGCTCACGCCGACCCGCACGCTCTCGACAGCTTCGACGCGGAGGCGGCCGGGTGGGACGACCGCCCCGGGCACCGCGAGCGCGCCGAGCGGCTGGCCGTGGCGCTCCGCGAGCGGCTGGCCCTCGACGGGCACCATCGGGTGCTCGAGGTAGGCGCCGGCACCGGGCTGCTGTCCCGGCTCCTCGCGGCGGACGTCGCCTCGGTTCTCGTCACCGACCCGTCGGCCGGCATGGTCACGGTGGCCGAGCAGGCGGTGGCCGAGGCCGGGCTGGCCGACCGGCTGACGGTCCGCCGCCTCGACCTCACGAGCGATCCGACCCCGGCAGAGGCGCCCTTCGACATCGCGTGGAGCTCGCTGGCCCTGCACCACGTCGCCGACGTCGACCGCATGCTCCGCCGACTCGCCGACGTGCTCGTCCCGGGCGGGGTCGTCGCGATCGCCGAGCTCGACGCCGACCCGGAGGGGGCCTTCCACCGCGGGCGAGAGGGCTTCGCGGGGCATCACGGCTTCGACCGAGAGGCGCTCACGGCACGGCTGCAGTCGGCCGGCTTCACCGCCGTCGAGATCCGCGACGTCGACACGATCACCACGGACGTCGAGGGACAGCCGCGCGATTTCGCGGTCTTCCTCGCCACGGCTCGCCGCGCCTGACCAGGTCGGGCCGTCGCAGGTCAGTCGGCCGCGAGCTGGGACAGCTCGCGGGCGACCTGCACCGCCTGCCGCTGTCGATGCACCGCGAGGTCCGGGCTCAGCCCGGCCAGACCACACGACGGGGTCACGGCGATCTCGTCAAGGGCCTTGCGCGGCATACCGATTCGCGACCACGCGTCGGCCACACCGCGCGCGATGTCGGCCGAGCGCACGGCGCCCGGGCTGGTCGGCAGGCACCCGGCATAGACCCGCACACCCTCCTCCGCAGCGACGGCCAGCCCCTCCCAGCCGCGTGGGGTGAGCATGCCGGTGTCGAGAGCGAGTCCGTCAGGCTCGGCGCGGCGCAGCAGTGGCTGCGGTGGGTTGGCGGCACAGCAGTGCA
The DNA here is from genome assembly GCA_035448065.1 of Dermatophilaceae bacterium. Lineage (GTDB taxonomy): Bacteria > Actinomycetota > Actinomycetes > Actinomycetales > Dermatophilaceae > Phosphoribacter. The sequence continues at coordinate 18,465 of DAOTIG010000017.1, read as the reverse complement.
GGATCGTATGCCGCTCGCCCGCCGCCGCGATCACGTCGCGCAGCGCCGGGGTGACGACCTGCGGGTCGATGGACGGGAGCTTGCCGAAGCCCGACGCGGTGGGCAGTCGGCCCTCGAGCACCGTCGGCAGCGAGGGCTCGTCGACCTGCAGCACGAGCTGCGCGGTGGGCACGAGGCGCTGCAGCCGGGCCAGCAGGTCGCGCACGCCCTCGGCGAGGGACGCGGTGAGGTCGCGGCAGGCTCCCTCGTCGACGACGGCCCGCTCGCCGCGGGGCAGCCACAACGAGGCAGCCAGCGTCCACGGGCCGGCGACCGCGACCTTGAGCGGGCCGGTGTAGCCGTCGAAGGCCTCGGCGAGCTCGTCGAGGTCCTCCCGCCAGAAGGCACCGGTGCGCGCGAGGTCGCGCCCAGGCCGGTCGACGAGCCGCCAGCCGACCGGCTGCAGGTCGACGGGGAGCTCGACGAGCAGGGCCGCGGAGCGACCGATGAGGTCACCGCCGGGCCCGCGATCGGGCAGCTCGGGCAGGTAGGGCAGCCCGTGCACGCCGCCGGAGCCGTCCGGGCTGCCGTCGAGGGTCCCGAGCAGCTCGCGCAGCACGCGCAGCGGCTCGCGCGGGTCCAGGCCGGGCCAGGATCCGATGCCGCTCGCCCAGGTCATTGGGCCATCCTAGAAAGCCAGACCCTGCAGTGGAGAACGGCAGGTGGCTCGACGACGGGGGCGTGTCGCCCTGAGCAGCAGGTCCCAAGCGAGGAGGCTTGTGCCGTGATCCGCCGCTACCAGCACTCCCCCGACCAGGCGTACTTCGAGCGCCAGCAGGGCCGGGCCGAGCGGCGCACCCGCTCGTACACCCGCGTCATCGATGAGGGTCTCACCGACGAGGGGTTGGCCACGGGCGCCATCCAGTTCGGGCTCGAGGCGGCGGCCACCGACTGGTACCTCGGCGCGACCACTCAGGCGGCCCGCGCGCACCTCACGCTCGCCGCAGCTGCTGCAGACGCGGCATACCGACGCACGCCCCGGCCGTGGAATCCGTTCACGCTCGAGTGGGCGCTCGTCGCGAGCGTCCTCGACGGCCGGTGGGAGCAGGCCGGTGCCATCGCCGCGCTGGCCGAAGCCCCGGGGCGGTCACGCCGCATACCGACGCCAACTCATGGCGCGAGCCCTTCCTGCCGATGCTCGCCGCCCTCGTCCTCGGCGACGACGCCCGCGCCCAGGCGCACGTGGAGGCCCTGCGGGCGGAGCTCGCCGCCCATCGGGTGCCCGTCGACGGCGAGACCGAGATGCGTGAGCTGACCGGAATGGCCGACGCCATGCTGCGCGCAGATGCGGCCGCCCTCGATGCCGGTCTGCGCGAGCGCAGCGCCCGCCGGGCCAGGGTGGCCGACCGGTCGGTAGAGAACCGCCGAGGCTGGAGCTTCCTGCTCGACTGGCTCGGGGCCACCGTGCTGCTCGTCGCCCGGCGACGCGGCCTGCCGGTCTCGGCCCAGGTCCCCGACGTGCCCATCGAGCTGGTGGGGTGAGCGATGGGCTATACGTGGACGCTCTACGTCCTCGATCCGGCCGGGCTGCTCGACCGGCTCGCCCGGGCCGATGTCGGGCCAGGCTCGGTTCTGGGCGCGTCGGACCCCCACCGGGTGGACCTGGCCGCCCGGTGGCCGTTCGTCGCGGGCGCCGTCGCCGGAGCTGTCGGTCGGGCGTCGGGTCCAGGCCTGGTGCCGCCGCTCACTGCCGAGGAGGGGCACTACGTCGCGCGAGTCGTCGAGCGGCTCGGTCAGAGGGGCGCCACGGTGCCGCACTCGACCCCGGCCGGTGACGAGTTCCGGGAGGACTTCCTGGCCTACGACGAGTACTTCTGGCGGGTTGTCGACACGCTCCATGCGGCGGCGGACCGGGGGTCAGGGGTCGTCGCCACGTACCTGTGAGCAGCAGCCCAGGTCATGGGGTCGCCGGTGTCTCCGCACAGGCCGCCCAGAAGTCGCCCATCGCGCTCTCGTCGCTCGGGCCGGCGAGCTGCACCTGACTCATGAAGACCTGGATCTCGCCGGTGGCAGGGCTGACGAAGCCGCTCGTGCCGGTGCCCCCCACCCAGCCGTAGCGGCCAGGAACCCGGCCCGGCCGGTCGGCAACCAGGTCGACCGTGCCGCCGTAGCCCCAGCCACGCGAGCCGAGGAAGACCTGCGCGGGAGCGCGCAGCTCGGCCGCGACGTGGTCGGTCATGAGCTCGCGGACCGACTCCGGCCGCAGCACCCGTCCGCCGGGAGCCTCGCCCTGCGCGAGCAGCATCCGCCCGAAGGCGAGCCAGTCGTCGGCCGTCGACACGAGCCCCGAGGCACCGGCCGGGAAGGCCGGCGGGGTGGCCCAGTTGCCCGGCGGCGCGTCGAGCGGCACCAGCGAGCCCTTGCTCGGCTCGCGGAAGTACCACGTGACGAGCCGGCCCAGCTTGTCCTCGGGCACGTGAAATGCGGTGTCCGGCATACCGATTCGGGTGAAGACGCGCTCCGCCAGCAGGTCCGGCAAGGACCGGCCGGACGCCCGTGCGAGCAGCACGCCGAGGACGTCGCTTCCGGTGTTGTAGAGCCACCCCTCCCCCGGCTGGTGCAGCAGGGGCGTGTCGGCGAGCCGCCGGATCCACTCGTCCGGCGCGGCGAAGGCGTGCGGCGTCGGCGCGCCTTGGGCCAGCTGCTCGCCAAGGCGCTTGACGACCGGGAGCGAGAAGTCGCTCGGGAAGCCCCAGCCTGCGGTGAAGGTGAGCAGGTGTCGCGTCGTCACCGGCCGGACCGCCGGCACGGTGTCGTCGAGCTCGGCATCGGGAGCGCGCAGCACCTGCAGCGTCTCCAGCTCGGGCAGCCAGCGCGCCACCGGGGCGTCGAGGTCGAGGACGCCCTCCTCGACGAGCGTCATCGTCGCGACGGCGACGATGGGCTTGGTGATCGAGGCGATCCGGAAGATCGAGTCGCGGGTCATCGGGGGGCCGTCGACGGCGCGCGAGCCGAGCACGGCCTCCTCGACGGATCCGTCGCGGTGCTGGGCGAGGGCGACGACTCCGGGGAGGCTGCCCGACTCGACGGCAGGGGTGAGTGCTTCGGCGATGCGGGACATGCTGGCGAGCCTACGACTCGCCGGTCCGGCCTCGGCGACCGGTCTGCGCGATGGTGCCCGAGCCGACGACCCGGGTGCCGTCGTAGAGCACGACCGACTGTCCGGTGGCGACCCCGCGGACCGGTGCGTCGAGGCGGACGCGCAGGCGCGGCATACCGGACTCGTCGGCCGTCACAGTGACCGTCGCCGACAGCTCGGCGCCGTGCGCCCGCAGCTGCGCTCCCAGTCGTATGCCGCCCGCACCCGTCGGCGGCGCGCCGCACCACCGCACGTGGTCGGCCTCGATGACGTCGACGCCGAGCAGGTCCTTGGGGGCCACGACGACCCGGTTGCGAGCGACGTCGACCGACTGGACGTAACGCGGCTCGCCGTCGACGGACGGTCGCCCGAGATGCAGCCCCCGACGCTGGCCAACCGTGAATCCCCATGCGCCGGAATGGGTTCCGACCACCTCACCGGTCTCGTCGACGATCTCGCCCTCGGCCACCCCGAGCCGCCCGGCGAGGAAGCCGCGGGTGTCGCCGTCGGGGATGAAGCAGATGTCGTGCGAGTCGGGCTTGGCCGCGACGGCGAAGCCGCGCTCTCGGGCCTCGGCGCGCACCTGCTCCTTGGTCGAGTCACCCAGCGGGAAGAAGGACCGCGCGAGCTGGTCGGCGTCGAGCACCCCGAGCACGTAGGACTGGTCCTTGGCGGTGTCGACGGCGCGGTGCAGCTCGCGCCCGTCGCGGCCCTCGACGACCTGCGCGTAGTGGCCCGTCGCGACCGCGTCGAAGCCCAGCGCCACGGCCTTGTCGAGCAGCGCCGCGAACTTGATCCGCTCGTTGCAGCGCAGGCACGGATTGGGCGTGCGGCCGGCGGCATACTCGGCGACGAAGTCCTCGACGACGTCGCGCCGGAAGCGGGCCGCGAGATCCCACACGTAGAACGGGATGCCGAGCCGGTCGGCGACCCGCCGGGCGTCGGCGGAGTCCTCGATGGTGCAGCAGCCGCGGGCGCTCTCGCGCAGCACCGTCGCGCTCTGGCTGAGCGCGAGGTGGACGCCGACGACCTCGTGACCGGCCTCGAGCATCCGGGCGGCGGCCACCGCGGAGTCGACCCCGCCGCTCATCGCGGCGACGACCCGCATCAGGCGACCCCGGCCGCCCGGCGAGCCCGCTCGACCGCGGCCGGGAGCGCGGCGACGACGGCGTCGACGTCGGCGCGGGTCGACGGGTGGCCCAGCGTGAGCCGCAGCGCGCCGCGAGCTGCGTTGTCGGACAGCCCCATGGCGAGCAGCACGTGGCTCGGCTGGGGCACCCCGGCCTGACAGGCCGAGCCGGTCGAGCACTCGATGCCGGCGGCGTCGAGCAGATAGAGCAGCGAGTCGCCCTCGCAGCCCTCGACGAGCAGGTGAGCATTGCCGGGCAGGCGCGAGCTGGTGTCGCCGGGGCGCCACACCCCGCCCGGCGTGATGCCCGAGGATGCCGCGCACGCGCCGGCGATGAGCGCGTCGCGCAGTGCGGCCAGCCGGATCGCCTCGGCCGGCTGCTCGGCGACGGCCCGCTCGACCGCGAGCGAGAGCCCGAGGATCCCGACGGTGTCGAGCGTGCCGGAGCGGATCTGCCGCTCCTGCCCGCCGCCGTAGACGATCGGCACGACCGGTCGGTCCCGCTTGACGACGAGCCCACCGACCCCGACCGGACCGCCGACCTTGTGCGCGGTGAGGGACAGGAGGTCGACACCACTGGCCGTGACGTCGACCGGCAGATGGCCCACGGCCTGCACCGCGTCGGTGTGCATGGGGATGCCGTGCTCCCGCGCGAGCGCCGCGAGCGCGGCCACATCCTGCACCGTGCCGACCTCGTTGTTGGCCCACATCATCGACACGAGCGCGACCGACTCCGGCGCCTCCTCGATCGCCTCGCGCGCCGCGTCGACGGACACGAATCCCGCTGCGTCGCAAGGCAGCCACACGACCTCGGCACCCTCACGCGCAACGAGCGCCTCGACACAGTCGAGGACGGCGTGGTGCTCGATCGCGCTCACCAGCAGGCGACGGCGTCGCGGATCCTCGTCGCGACGGGCCCGATAGACCCCCGTGATCGCGAGGTTGTCCGACTCGGTGCCGCCGGAGGTGAAGACGATCTCGCTCGGGCGGCATACCAGGGCGGCGGCGAGCCGCTCGCGGGACTCCTCGACGACCCGGCGGGCGGCGCGGCCTGCGGTGTGCAGTGACGAGGCGTTGCCGACCCGGCCCAGCTGCTCGGCCATCGCGTCCGCCACCGCCGGGTGCACCGGGGTCGTCGCCGCGTGGTCGAGGTAGACACTCACGGGCGAATCCTAGAGTGGCTGGATGAGTGTGCCTCCCTCGCGCCTGCTCGCCCCGCTCGAGTGGTATGCCGCGCGCCTGCACCGTGCCGTCCTGAGGCGGTCCACCACCGCCGACAACGACATCTGCTCGCCGCTCGGGGCGTGGCTGCTGCTCGGGCTGGTCGCCGAGGCCGGTGAGATCGCCCCGGGATCGGCCGCCGGTGACGCCCTGGCAACGGCGCTGGGCTGTCCCCTGCCACAGGCGGCCTCGACGACCCGGTCGCTGCTGACCAGCCCGCACACGGTGTGCGATCGGCCGCGGTGACCTGGTTGCGCGAGCAGGCGATGACACCCTCCATGCGTCGGCTGCTCGCGCGGCTGGCCTGCGAGCACGGACCCATGCCGAGTCAGGACGCCGCCGACGCGTGGGCCCGGAAGCACACCGATGGCCTGATCGACGCCTACCCCGTGGACGTCACCAACCCCGCACTCCTGCTGACGATGGCCACGGCCCTGCTCACCCGGGTCACCTGGATCACGCCCTTCGACGTCGTCGGGGCGGCCGAGCTCGGCCCGGGCCCGTTCACGAGCCAGGTGCGCCGTGCGATGCGCGCTCGGCCCGGGAACGGACACCGCCTGGCCCTGTCCGACACCGAGATCGGCGTCGTCGCCGTGCACCACGCCGAGGCGAACGGGCTGCACGTCGTGTCGGTGGCGGCCGACCCGGAGACTGCGGCAGCAGACGTGCTCGACACGGCATACCGGATCGCGGGCGGCACACCCGGCGGGCCGGTCGACCTGTGGGACCTGCCGCTCGGCGAGGGTCCGGCCTGGACGATCGCGGAGGAGCAGGCGCTGGTGCACGGCGACCGCGACCAGGTGCTGGTCGACGTCACCGTGCCGGCCTGGTCGGCGACCAGCACCCACGAGCTGGTGAGGCTCGATCCGGGGCTCGGCTTCTCGGCCGCGGGCCAGGTGCTCGCGCCGCTGCTGCACCTCGACGACTTCCAGGTCGAGGCGGTGCAGTCCGCCGCTGCCCGCTATCACCCGGAGGGGTTCGAGGCGGCCGCCGTGACGGCCGTGGGCATGCGTGCCGGAGCCGCGCGGCTGCCTGGGCAGTCCGGCGTGCGGCGGGTGGCCCGGCTGCGGTTCGGTCATCCGTATGCCGTGGTCGCCGTGGCGGCCCCGACCGACTGGCGGCAAGCGGGTCGCACGCCCTGGGACGGCGTCCCGGTGTTCTCGGCCTGGGTGCGCAGCCCCGAGGAGCCGGAGGCGCGCGGCATACCGGACAGGAGGTGACCAACTTCCCGGTCGGGCGCCCCTGACCCAGCCCTAGCATGGGGAGCACTCAGCGCTCCAGGAGGCCGCCGGAGATGACCGACCGCCCGATCAGCGGCTCCCGCGTGGCCGCCTTCTTCGACCTCGACGGCACCCTCATTCCCGGCTCGGCGAACATCCCACTTGCCAAGGCGGCCTTCCGGGCCGGCTTCGTCAGCAAACGCGAACTCGCCCTCGACCTGCTCAACAACGTCGCCTTCATGGTGCGGGGCAGCAGCGACACCCAGTCACACAATCTGCGTGAGCGCATCCTGCGGGCCGTCAAGGGGCGGCCGGCGGCCGATGTGGAGGGGCTCACCGAGGGCTTCCTCGACGGCCTCGTCGCCACGATCACGCCGGCGATGCGCGAGATCATGGCCGAGCACCGCGACGCCGGCCACGACCTCGTGCTGGTCTCGGCCAGCCCGACCGAGCTGGTGCAGCGCTTCGCCGTGGCGTCGGGCATGAGCTACGGGATCGGCACCACCGCCGAGCGCGACGAGAACGACTGCTACACCGGTGTGCTCGCCGGGCCGTTCTGCTACAAGGAGGGCAAGGCCGAGGTCGTCGAGCAGCTCGCGGTCGAGCATGACTACGACCTAGGGCAGTGCTTCGCCTACTCCGACTCGGAGAGCGACCTGCCGATGTTCACGGTCGTCGGCAACCCGGTCGCGGTCAACCCCGACTCGACGCTGCGCCGGCTGGCCGAGAGCAACGGCTGGCGGGTCGTGCAGTTCGGCCGTTTGCGCGTGGGGATGCAGGGACTGGTCACCGCGATCCGCGCGGCCGGCCGGTCACCGGGCGCTGCCTGGCGGGCCGGTCGCACCGGCGTCGCCCGCGGCCGCGAGTCGGTGGCGAGGCGACGCGCGCTCAACCCCGACTGAGGGTCAGGCCGGCCGCGGGACACTGCTCCGGCCGGTGTCCAACCAGCGGGCGGTCAAGGCCCGATTCTCCGGGGAAACGCATGCGTTTCCACGGCCCAGCCGCGGTGGGCTTCCTTCCGCCGCCTGCCACCCACCGCCTGCCACCCACCCCGGCCAACGACGCTGCACCGGTGACGACGCACCCGTGCCTGAGGCTCAGGCCGGTCGGGGGTCGGTGTCGAGGAGGGCCATGTCGATGGCGTCGTGCCAGAACCCGTCGATCAGCTGCACCGCCCGGCGGCGGCCCTCGACGACGAAGCCGGCCTTGCTGTAGACGCGCTGGGCCCGGGTGTTGTGGTCGAGCACCTCGAGCTGCAGGCGGTGCAGCCCGAGCGGACCGAAGGCGAAGTCGCGGACCAGCCGGGTCGCCTCGCTGCCGTATCCGCGCCCGAATGCGTCCGGGCCGACGAGCGCGATCCGGAAGGTCATCGTCGCGTGGTCCTCGTCGAGCTCGAAGAGGACGACCTCACCGAGCACCTCGCCGTCGGCGAGCCGTACGACCGCCCAGTCGGCCCGGTCGTGGCGATGCCGGGCGCCGGCCAGCCCTCGCCGGACCTGCTCGCGAGTGAACTCGGCAACCGGGCCGGTGAGGTCACCACTCTCGCTGTCGGCGAACATCGGCCACAGCCCCTCGAGATGCTGCTCGCTCATCGGCTCGAGGCGCACGAGGTCGCCCACGAGGGTCGGCTGGTGCTCGAGCAGGCGCACATCCACGGCGTCATCCAACCACTCGTCGGTCAGGCCGCTCGACCCGACAAGCATGCGCTTGACCCCAGGAAGCTCCTGGGGTCAAGCGCACCTTTGTCGGGTCACCCGATAAAGCTCACCGGCCGACTGCCGGCCACGCGGCTCACTTGCGGGCGTTGACCTGCTCGGTCGCCTGCGGCAGCACCGCGAAGAGGTCGCCGACGACGCCGAAGTCGGCCAGCTCGAAGATCGGGGCCTCCTCGTCCTTGTTGACCGCGACGATCGTCTTCGAGGTCTGCATGCCGGCCCGGTGCTGGATCGCGCCGGAGATGCCGCACGCGACGTAGAGCTGCGGGCTCACCTGCTTGCCGGTCTGGCCGACCTGCGAGGTGTGCGGATACCACCCGGCGTCGACCGCGGCGCGGGAGGCGCCGACGGCCGCCCCGAGCGAGTCGGCGAAGGCCTCGACCTTGGAGAAGTCGCCGCCGGTGCCGCGCCCGCCGGAGACGACGATCGCCGCCTCGGTGAGCTCGGGCCGGCCGGTCTTCTCCTTCGGCTTGGCCGCGGTGATCCGCGCGCGGGTGGCGGCCTCGCTCGGGGTGAAGTCGACGGCCTCCTCGGCTGCCGCACCCGAGACCTGCTCGGCCGCAGCGGAGTTCGGCTTGACGGTGACGACCGGCACGCCCTTGGTGACGGTGGCGGTCACCGTGTAGCTGCTCGCGAAGGCGGTCTGGGTCGTCGTCACGCCGCCGCCGTCGGCCGGCTGCACGTCGACCGCGTCGGTGATCAGCCCGGAGCTCGTCTTGAGCGCCACCCGAGCGGCGATCTCCTTGCCCTCGGCCGATGACGGCACGAGCAGCGCGGCGGGCTGGACCCGCTCGACGAGCTGGGCGAGCAGCTCGGCCTGCGGGGCGACGAGGTAGCCGGAGAGGTCGCCGTCGTAGCGGTAGACCTTCTCCGCGCCGTATGCCGCGAGCCCCTCCTTGGCCGCGTCGAAGCCGCTGCCGATGAAGACCGCCGACGGCGCGCCGAGCCGGCGGGCGATGGTGAGCAGCTCACCGGTCGTCTTGCGCAGCTGGCCCTCGACGTGGTCGACGAGCACGAGAACCTCAGCCATGATCTAGATCTCCTCGAAGTCTGTTGTCGGTCAACGGATCTCGTGCGTCAGACGAACTTGCGCTCGGCGAGGAAGCCGGCCAGCTTGGCCCCGCCGTCGCCCTCGTCCTTGACGATCGTGCCGGCCGCGCGCGGCGGGCGGGCGGCGACGGCCTCGACCTTGCTCCACGCGGCGTCGAGGCCGACGGACCCGGCGTCGAGGCCGAGGTCGGCCAGGCTCCACGTCTCGACCGGCTTCTTCTTGGCCGCCATGATCCCCTTGAAGGAGGGGTAGCGCGGGTCGTTGATCTGGTCGGTCACCGACACGAGCGCGGGCATCGTGGCCTGCACGGTCTGGCTGGCAGCGTCGCCGTCGCGGCGCATCGTCACCGTGCCGCCCTCGACGGTGAGCTCGGAGGCGAAGGTCACCGCGGGAACGCCGAGCCGCTCGGCGAGCAGGGTGGGCACGACGCCCATCGTGCCGTCGGTCGAGGCCATCCCGGTGATGACCAGGTCGGGCATCCCGATCTTGGTGATCGCCTGGGCGAGCACGAGCGAGGTGGCCATCGCGTCGCTGCCGTGGATCGCCTCGTCGCTGACGTGGACTCCCTTGTCGGCGCCCATCTGCAGCGACTTCTTGATCGCCTCCGACGCGGCGTCCGGCCCCACGGTGAGCACGGTGACCTCACCCTCGCTGGCCTCGACGAGCTGCAAGGCCTGCTCGACGGCATACTCGTCGAGCTCGGAGAGGATGCCGTCGACGTTGACCCGATCGGTCGTGTGGTCCGAGGCGTGGAAGGTGCGATCGGCCTGTGCGTCCGGCACGTACTTCACGCAGACGACGATGTTCACGAGCGGCTTTCCCTTCGTCGGGTGACTGCTGGCTTCCGAACCATCCTTGCAGGGCGCACCGGGTGGGTCACGCCTTGCGGAGCGGCAGCGCGCGTGAGTCCAGACACGCCCGCCGCATACCCGAGCATGTTACTCACGAGTAACCACTGCCGTCAGCCGTCCCCGCGTGACGGCCGTCACTCTCCGATCCCCGCCGGCGCGAGCAGGTGCCACACCGGCTCCTCGTAGGGGTGTGCCGCGCGCACCGCGGCGACCACCGCCTGCGCCACCGGCGCCGGCACGACGACCTCGATCCGGTCCTCGTCGACCCGCTCGAGCTGGCCGACCTGGCCGATGACCGGCAGCGCATCACGGCGCGGGCGGAACTGGCCGATGCCGCGGCTGACGAAGGCGCACGCCTCGTAGTCGCCGATCACCCCCGCGCCGGCGGCGAAGACCGCGTCGAGCACGCAGTTCGTGTGCGTCACGGGCACATAGGCGACGAGCAGGTATGCCGCGTCGCGCGGCATACCGGCGTGCGACGACACGACGTCAGCGGCCTTCGAAGACGGCCTTGCCCGGCCCCTGCTCGACGAACGAGGCCATCCCGATCTCGCGGTCGCGGGTCGCGAACATGCCGGTGAACAGCGAACGCTCGAGCGCGAGGCCGCTCTCGAGGTCCATCTCGACGCCGCGGTCGATGGCCTCCTTGATCGCGGCGATCGCGAGGCGCGGGCCGCCGACGAAAGAGCGCATCCACTCAACCGCGGCCGAGTAGACGTCGGCGTCGGGGACGACCTTGTCGGCCAGCCCGATGGCGAGCGCCTCGGCGGCGTCGATGAAGCGGCCCGAGAAGCAGAGCTCCTTGGCCCGGGTCGGGCCGACCAGCCGGGCCAGCCGCTGGGTGCCGCCCATCCCGGGGATGACCCCGAGCAGCACCTCGGGCTGGCCGAGCTTGGCCGACTCGCCGACCACCCGGAAGTCGCAGGCGAGCGCGAGCTCACAGCCGCCGCCGAGGGCGTAGCCGGTGATCGCGGCGACCGTGGGCTTGGGGATCCGGGACACCGCGGTGACATAGGCGTGCAGCCCGGCGATGGCGTCCGCCATGTCGGTGTAGGACATCGGCTGCATCTCCTTGATGTCCGCCCCGGCGGCGAAGACCCGCTCGCCGCCGTAGACGACGACCGCGGCGACATCGGCCCGGTCGGCCGCCTCCTCGGCGCAGGCCTTGATGTCCCGCTGCAGCGCGATGTCGAGGGCGTTCATCTTCGGCCGGTCCAGCCGGATCGTGCCCACCCCCGCGTCGACCTCGAGTCGTGCGAGCTCACCCATGGCCCAGCCTCCTATGCCTCGGTTCCGTCAACCGGCCCTTCGTGCCGGCCCTTGCTGAACGACCCGAACCACGCCCCGACGACCTGCATGAGGAGGTCGACGGTCACCGGGAAGAGCCCGGCGAGGTCGGTCTCGGGCCGGATGACGAGATCGCAGGTGACGACGAGGTTGCCGTTGGCGATGCCGCACTTGACGATGTTGAGCTGCAGGTTGAAGTCGTTGCACCGCTCGAGCCGGGACATCAGGTCCTCGGGAGCCGGGTCGCCGATCTGCCACTGCCCGAAGACCCGCATCACCGGGAAGTCGCCGTCCATGCACCGGACGAACAGCTGCTGGGGCGGCTCGCCGGCGACGAAGGCCACGTCGCCGTCCTCGTCGATGACCGGGCTGACGCCGAGGTCCTGGATGACGTCGAGGACCCGCCCTCGCAGCGGGTGCTCGTCAGCCGGCGGCGGGAAGTTGGGCAGCGAGGTGGGGTCGGTCATGAGTCCACCGTAGTGCCAGGCGGGGCGGCCTGGCCGGACCCGGCAAGCGCCGAGACCTGCCTCCCCCTAGGCTGTGCCGCATGTTGCCGCGGCACCTCACCACCCGCGATCACCACCCGGTGCCCGGTGTGACTCTCGTCGACGGCGGTGCCGAGGTGTGCGTCTACGCCGGAAACGCCGAGGCCGTCGAGGTCTGCCTCTTCGACGAGGGCGACCAGGCGGGCGAGAGCGAGCGTCGGGTCCAGCTCACCGAGCGCCTCTACGGCCACTGGTTCGGGCACGTCCCGGGCATGGGGGTCGGCCAGCGCTACGGCCTGCGCGCGCACGGCCCGTGGTCGCCGCAGGACGGGCTGCGCTACAACCCGCACAAGCTGCTCCTCGACCCCTATGCCCGGTCCATCGAGGGCGACGTGCGCTGGGTGCCCGAGGTGTTCGGGCACGTCGCCGGACCCGACCTGCGGCCCGAGGACCTCCACCGGATGGACGAGCGGGACTCCGCGGCATACCTGCCCCGCAATGTCGTGGTCCGCGATGCCTTCGACTGGGGTGGGGACCGACCACTGCGCCAGCCGCTCACCGACTCGATCATCTACGAGACGCACGTCCGCAGCCTCACCAAGCGACTGCCCGGGGTCCCCGAGCCGCTGCGCGGCACCTACGCCGGCCTCGCCCACCCGGCGACCATCGAGCACCTCCTGCGGGTCGGGGTCACGGCCGTCGAGCTGCTGCCGGTGCACGCCTTCACGACCGAGCCCGAGGTCTACCGCCGTGGCCTGGTCAACTACTGGGGCTACAACACGCTCGGCTTCTTCGCCCCGCACGCCCGGTATGCCGCGTCGCGGAGTCCGCAAGGCGTGCTCGACGAGTTCAAGGGCATGGTCAAGCTGCTCCACGAGGCGGGGCTCGAGGTCATCCTCGACGTCGTCTACAACCACACGGCCGAGCAGTCCGCTCGTGGGGCGACCCTGTCCTGGCGCGGCCTGGACAACCGCGCCTACTACCGGCTCGACGGCCGCGGCGACGACATCGACGTCACCGGCTGCGGCAACACCGTCGACGTCCGGCACATCGTCGCGACCCGGATGATCCTCGACTCGATGCGCTACTGGGTCACCGAGTGCCACGTCGACGGCTTCCGCTTCGACCTCGCGGTCGCGCTCGGCCGCGGCCGCAACGACGAGTTCGACCCCGACCATCCGCTCCTCGTCGCGCTGCGCACCGATCCCGTGCTCTCCCAGGTGAAGAACATCGCCGAGCCGTGGGACCTCGGCATCCAGGGGTGGCGCACCGGGCAGTTCCCGCCGCCCTTCTCCGAGTGGAACGACCGCTTCCGCGACCGGGTGCGGTCCTTCTGGCTCACCGACATCGCGCGGGTGCTCACCGGCCAGGGGGCCCACGGCGTGCAGGACCTCGCCACCCGGCTCTCCGGGTCTGCCGACCACTTCCACCATCTCGACCGAGGGCCGAGCGCCTCGATCAACTTCGTTGCGGCACATGACGGTTTCACGTCGGCTGACCTCACGGCATACAACCACAAGCACAACGACGCCAACCGCGAGGACAACCGCGACGGCAGTGACAACAACAGCTCGTGGAACCACGGCATCGAGGGGTGGATCGACGACGGGGTCGCGATGCTGCGGCACCGCTCGATGCGCAACCTGATGGGCACCTTGCTCGTCGCGACCGGCGTCCCGATGATCAACGGCGGCGACGAGCTCGGCCGCACCCAGCACGGCAACAACAACGCCTTCTGCCACGACAACGAGCTCACCTGGTACGACTGGCAGCTGCAGCCGTGGCAGGAGGATCTGCTCGCGACGACGGCCTTCCTCACCCGGTTGCGGCACGACTTCCCGGTGCTGCGCCAGCGGCGCTTCTTCTCCGGCGGCCAGGTCCATCTCGACGGCAGCAAGGACCTCGAGTGGTTCGACGCCGCGGGCTCGCCGATGACGATGTCGCAATGGGCCGACGACCGGCAGCGGACCCTGCAGATGTATCTCAACGGCGGCACCGAGGGGCACACCTCGCTGCTCGTCGTCCTGCACGGCGGCGCGCACGACGTCGAGGTGCAGCTCCCGCAGCCGCCCGGCCTCACCGGCTACGAGCTGCTGTGGGACAGCGCGTGGGACCGTCCTCCGGAGGTTGCGACCGCGGTCGATCTCGACGAGCCGGCGGTCCTGCTGCCGGCGTCGATGCGGATCTACCGAGCGATCGACCCGACCTGAGCCAGCCGCGCGACGTCGGCCGGCAGCGTGCGCGAGGAAGAGCGGCGGCCGGAAGCGGTCGCGTGGCTCGAAGTCCTGGGCGGCGGTGATCTCCTCGGCCAGCCGACGCAGCTCGCCGAGCTCGGCCTCGTCGAGCAAGGCGGCCCGGCACGGGACCGCGAGCTCGGCGAGGCTCACCTGGGTGGGGGCCTCGGTGCGGCGCGGCAGGGCGACCGCCAGCGAGGCGCGGGCCCGGTCGAGATCGCCGACGCGGGCCTGGGCCATCGCCAGCTCGGCGTGGAACCACACCCCGAGATAGGAGTCCATGAGGGGGCTCGTGGCGACGTCGCGCGCCGCACTGTCGGCCCGCTCGGGGTCGCCGAGCAGCGTGGCGGTCACCGCGGCATACCAGCGCGCGACGCCGGTCACCCGCGGCGTGGAGAACTCGGCGATCCGCGCGAAGTCGGCGAGCACCTCGGAGGTCACCGTGACGGTGTCCGCCACCAAGGCGACCCTCGCCGACGTCGCGAAGGTCGGCTGGGGCCCCTACAAGCCTCCGGCCAGCGGCTGGACCCCGGTCTACGTCAAGGTCGACCTGGTCAACGACTCGGACCGGCCGCTGCAGCCCGCGGTCATGGGAGGGATGGCGCTGCTCGTCGACGACGCGGGCACTCCGTTGCAGCAGCACACCATCACCGAGGGCTTCCCGCCCTGCCAGGTCGTCCTCCCCGACTCGGTCCCGGTGGGTGGCAAGGCCAGCTCGTGCGTCATCTACGAGCTGCCGGACGGCCGCTCCATCGGCAAGGTCAACGTGCTCAGTGGCACCGATGTCGTCAGCTGGACGTCATAGTCGCGCGACGAACGACCGCCGCACATCGAGGGCCGGGCCATCATCCAGGGGGTGGCCCGGCCTTCACGTGTCCAGCGATGGGTCGTATGCGGCGTCCACCGGCGCCGAGCGAGTAGCGTCGGACAGGTGAGCCCGAAGCGCACCCCACGGTCCTCTGCCCGCGCCGCTGCAACCCCCGGCTCGAGCTCCACGGCGTCCTCGGCGGCGTCCCCCGACGTCGGCCGCCCGGTCCACCGCGCGGGAGCCACCGGCCCCACCCATGCCCCCGCCCCCACCCCGCCACTGCGCCCGGACGTCACGCCGATCGGGCGGATCCCGGTGGTCAACCTCACCCCGAGCGTCGACGGCGGCCGCCGCCCGGCCAAGTCGGTGGTCGACGAGGAGTTCGTCGTCGCCGCCCAGGTCTTCCGCGAGGGGCATGACGCGGTCAACGCGTCCTGCGTGCTCACCGACCCCGACGGGGTCGAGACGGTGCTGCCGATGACGTGCGTCAACGTCGGCCTCTCCCAGTGGGAGACGACGGTGAGCGCCGACCGGCCCGGCTGGTGGTCCTACCGCGTCGAGGGCTGGAGCGACCCGTGGGGCACCTGGGTGCACGACGGCACGATCAAGGTCGAGGCCGACGTCGACTCCGAGCTCATGCTCGAGGAGGGGGCCCGGGTCATCGAGCGGCACGCCGCCGCGTTGCCCGCGCAGGCCGGCGCCGAGCGCGACCTGCTCGCCGAGGTCGTCGCCACGGTGCGCGACACCACCCGGGACACCCGCGAGCGCCTGTATGCCGCGGTCGCCGACCCCGTGCACGCCGTCTTCGCGGCATACCCGATGCGCGAGAAGGTGAGCCCCTCGCCGGTCCACCCGTGGCTCGTCGAGCGCGAGCTCGCGCTCTTCGGCGCGTGGTACGAGATCTTCCCGCGCTCGGAGGGCGCGGTCCGTGACGACGCCACCGGCGAGTGGACCTCGGGCACCTTCCGCACCGCGATGCACCGGCTGCCGGCCATCGCCGCGATGGGCTTCGACGTCGTCTACCTCACCCCGATCCACCCGATCGGCACGACCGCGCGCAAGGGCCGCAACAACACCCTCACCGCCGAGCCGGGCGACCCGGGCAGCCCCTACGCCATCGGCTCCCCCGACGGCGGCCACGACGCGATCCACCCCGACCTGGGCACCTTCGCGGACTTCGACGCCTTCGTCGCCGAGGCGCAGCGGCTCGGGCTCGAGGTGGCGATGGACATCGCGCTGCAGTGCAGCCCCGACCACCCCTACGTCGCCGAGCACCCGGAGTGGTTCACGACCCGCGCCGACGGCACCATCGCCTATGCCGAGAACCCGCCGAAGAAGTACCAGGACATCTATCCGCTCAACTTCGACAACGACCCGCAGGGCTCCTACGCCGAGATGCGCCGGATGATCCAGGTGTGGATCGACCACGGGGTCAAGGTCTTCCGGGTCGACAACCCGCACACCAAGCCGGTGGAGTTCTGGCAGTGGCTGATCGCCGATGTCGCGCTGACCCACCCCGAGGTCATCTGGCTGTCCGAGGCCTTCACGAAGCCGGCGATGATGCACACCCTGGCCAAGGCCGGCTTCCAGCAGTCCTACACCTACTACGCCTGGCGCAACACCGCCGGCGAGCTGCGCGAGTACTGCACCGAGCTGGCCGGCGACGCCGCGGCATACATGCGGCCGTCCTTCTGGCCCACCACCCACGACATCCTCACGCCGTACATGCAGTACGGCGGGCCGACGGCCTGGAAGCTGCGCGCCGCCCTCGCGGCGACCCTCGTGCCGACCTACGGCATCTACACCGGCTACGAGCTCATGGAGCACGTCGCCCGGCCCGGGGTCGAGGAGCAGATCGACAACGAGAAGTACGAGTACAAGAACCGCCGCTGGGAGGACTACGAGGCCGGCGGCGTCAAGGAGGGCCAGAGCCTGGCGCTCTACCTCGGCACCCTCAACCGGATCCGCAAGGAGCACCCGTCGCTGCGCTGGCTGCGCAACCTGCGCTTCCACGAGACCGACGACGACCAGGTGCTGTGCTTCTCCAAGTCCCGGGTGCTGCCCGACGGCCGCCGCGACACGATCGTCCTCGTCGCCAACACCGACCCGCACTCGACTCGGCAGAGCCAGGTCCGGCTCGACCTGCCAGCGCTCGGACTCGACTGGGGTGCAACGATGCCCGTGCACGAGCTGGTGACCAACCAGTGGTGGCACTGGCAGGAGCACAACTTCGTCCGACTGGGCCCGGACACCGAGCCGGTGCACATCCTCGAGGTGGGGAGCTACTGACGTGCAAGGACTGAACCTCAGCCAGCCGGGCCTCAAGCACGACCCGATGTGGTTCAAGACCGCGGTCTTCTACGAGGCGCTCGTGCGTGCCTTCGCCGACTCCTCCGGGTCGGGGTCGGGCGACTTCCGGGGTCTCATCGACCGGCTCGACTACCTGCAGTGGCTCGGGGTCGACGCGCTGTGGATCCCGCCGTTCTACGCCTCGCCGCTGCGCGACGGCGGCTACGACATCGCCGACTACACCGCGGTGCTGCCCGAGTTCGGCACCCTGCCGGACTTCAAGGATCTCGTCTCGCAGGCGCACGCGCGCGGCATCCGGATCATCACCGACCTCGTCGTCAACCACACCTCCGACGCGCACCCGTGGTTCCAGGCCTCGCGCAGCGAGCCGGACGGGCCCTACGGCGACTTCTACGTGTGGTCCGACACCGACGACAAGTACACCGACGCGCGGATCATCTTCGTCGACACCGAGGTGTCGAACTGGACCTTCGACGCGGTCCGCCGCCAGTTCTTCTGGCACCGCTTCTTCAGCCACCAGCCGGACCTCAACTTCGAGAACGAGGCCGTCCACGAGGCGCTCTTCGAGGTGGTCAGGTTCTGGATGGACCTCGGCATCGACGGCTTCCGGCTGGACGCCATCCCCTACCTCTACGAGGAGGACGGGCACAACGGCGAGAACCACCCCAAGACCCACGCCTTCGTCGCCAAGCTGCGGGCGATGATCGACGGGGAGTATCCGGGGCGGATCCTCATCGCCGAGGCCAACCAGCCGCCGCGCGACGTCGTCGACTACTTCGGCACCGACGAGTCGCCCGAGTGCCAGATGTGCTTCCACTTCCCCGTCATGCCGATGCTCTACTACGCGCTGCGCTCGGAGACCGCGTCGCCCATCGTCGAGGTGCTGGCGGACACTCCGCCGATACCGAGCGGCGGGCAGTGGGGCACCTTCCTGCGCAACCACGACGAGCTCACCCTCGAGATGGTGACCGCGGAGCAGCGGGCCGCGATGTACGGCTGGTATGCCCCGGACCCGCGGATGCGCGCCAACGTCGGC
>DAOTIG010000016.1:0-37597 GCA_035448065.1 Dermatophilaceae bacterium | reverse complement strand
TTCGCCGGCGCGCTCACCAACACCCCCGCACTGGCGGCCGCCAGCCAGCTCGGCGGTGACACCACCGGGCCGACGATCGGCTACTCGATCGCCTATCTCTTCGGCGTGGCCGCCTTCCTCGTCGCCGGACTGCTCGTGCTGCGCAGCCGCAGCGCGGAGCCGGGCCCGGCCCCGCTCACCAACCTCACCGTCCGGGTCGACCGTCCCGAGCCCTTCTGCGCGCACGAGGTCACCCGCGCGTACGGCGGCTCGGTCGTCTTCTCCCGAGTCCAGCACGGGGAGGAGAACCCCGTCGAGGTCATCGACGAGCACGAGATCCTGCGTCACGACGACCTCGTCACCGTCGTCGGCCCGTCCGATGTCGTGGGCCGGGTCGCCGCCGACCTGGGCCACCGCTCCTCGCACACCCTGCCGGCGCGCCGCGAGGACCTCGACTTCCGGCGGATCACCATCTCCAATCCCGCCCTGGCCGGTCGGACCGTCGAGGAGCTGGGACTCGAGGAGCGCTTCGGCGCCGTCGCGACGCGAGTGCGGCGCGGCGACCGCGACATGGTCGCCCACGAGGACCTCATCGTGCAGATGGGCGACCGGATCCGGGTCACCGCTCCCGTGGCGACCCTGCCGCAGGTCGGCTCCTACCTCGGCGACAGCGAGCGCGGCCTGTCGGACATCAACCCGATCGGCTTCGCGCTCGGTCTGGCCGTCGGCGTGGCGGTCGGCCTGGTGCACATCCCGCTGCCCGGCGGCGGCTTCACTCTCGGCGCCGCAGCCGGCACGCTGCTCGCCGGACTCGTCTTCGGCCGCCTCGTGCGCATCGGCCCCATCGTCGTGTCGATGTCGACCTCGTCGGCGACCTCGCTGTCCACGTTCGGCATGATCACCTTCCTCGCCTACGCCGGCTCCAAGGCGGGCCAGCAGTTCCTCGGTGCGGTGACCTCCGACCTGGGCTGGAAGGTGCTGGTGCTGGGGGCGCTCGTCACGACGGTCGCGGCTGTCGGCCTGGTCCTCGTGGGGCGGCGGGTCATCGGGGGCGGCGGCGCCCAGCTCGCCGGCGTGCTCGCCGGGGCCCAGACCCAGCCGGCCGTGCTCGCCTTCGCCGACGAGCGCAGCGGGCACGACCAGCGGGTGGGGGTCGGCTATGCCCTCGTCTATCCCGCCGCGATGGTGGCCAAGATCCTGCTCGCCCAGCTCATCGTCGGCCTCTGAGCCGCGCCGGTGCGTCCACCCGCCGCTCGGCGTTGCTAGGGTCTCGAAGCATGCCTCTGGGCGTTGATCTCGGCACGACCCGCACCATCGTCGCCTTCGGCGACCGTGGCAACTACCCCGTCGTCGCCTTCACCGACCACCACGGCGACGCCCACGAGTTCTTCCCGTCGGTCGTCGCCGACGCCGGCGGCGAGCTCGTCTTCGGCTTCGCCGCCCTTGAGGCGGCCGAGGCCGGCGCCCCGCTCGTGCGCTCCTTCAAGCGCGCCCTCGCCGACCCCGGCGCCGGCCCGCACACGACGGTGCTCGTCGGCTCACGCCAGATCGCCCTGGTCGAGCTGCTCACCGGCTTCTGCACCGCGCTGCGGACCGCCCTGGCCGAGACCTCCAACGCCCCCGCCGACCTGCTCGGCGAGCGGCCTCAGGTCATCGTCTCGGTGCCCGCCCACGCCCACGGCGCCCAGCGCCTGGTCACCCTCGAGGCCTTCCGGCGGGCCGGCTTCGAGGTGCTCGGCATGCTCAACGAGCCCTCGGCGGCCGGCTTCGAGTTCACCCACCGGCAGAGCCGGGCGGTCACCTCCCGGCGCAACCTCGTCCTGGTCTACGACCTCGGCGGTGGCACCTTCGACGCCTCGGTCGTGCAGGTCGAGGGCACCCGGCACGAGGTGCTCGCCTCGCTGGGCATCAACCGGCTCGGCGGCGACGACCTCGACGAGGTGCTCGCCGAGCTCGTCCTGCGCACCGGCGAGATCGCCGCCGACTCACTCAGCGACCGTGAGGCCGCCGCCCTGCGCGACGAATGCCGCGACGCCAAGGAGCGCCTCTCGCCGCAGAGCCGCCGGATGAGCATCGACGTCGCCGGCGAGCTGGTCACCGTCGCCGTCGAGGACTTCTACACCGCGGCGGCCCCCCTCGTGCAGCAGTCCGTCGACGTCATGAGCCCTCTCGTCGGCGCGCTCGGCGACGAGGGCTCGGACCTCGGCACGGTCGCCGGCATCTATCTCGTCGGCGGCTCCAGCGGCCTGCCGCTCGTGCCGCGGATGCTCCGCGAGCGCTACGGCCGCCGCGTGCACCGCTCGCCCTATCCGGCCGCGTCGACGGCGATCGGACTGGCCATCGCGGGTGACGCCGAGGCCGGCTACACCCTCACCGACCGCCTCTCCCGCGGCTTCGGCGTGTTCCGCGAGCGCGATGCCGGTCACGGCATCGGCTTCGACCCGATCTTCACCCCCGACCTCGTCGTCACGCCGGGGGAGCGGGTCGTCGTCACCCGGCGCTACCAGGCCGCCCACAACGTCGGCTGGTTCCGCTTCGTCGAATACACCTCGGTCGACGAGGTCGGCGAGCCGCGCGGGGACCTCACTCCCTTCCCCGAGCTGCTCTTCCCCTTCGCTCCCGAGCTGCAGGGCGAGGAGTATGCCGCCCTGGCCGGCGTCAGCGTCCACCGTCGCGACCCGGGGCCGCTCGTCGAGGAGGTCTTCACCGTCGACGAGCACGGCATCGTCGAGGCGACGATCCGCGACCTGCATACCGGCCACGAGCGCACCGCGACGATCCGGGGCTGAGCGTGCGGGTTGTTATCGCCCCGGACCGTCTCGCCGGGGTGCTCACCGCCCGCCAGGCCGCCGACGCGCTCTCCCTCGGCTGGTCGGTGGGCGCGCCGCACGACCGGATCGACTGCGTGCCACTCACCGACGGCGGACCGGGCTTCCTCGACGAGCTGGCGACGGCGCACCCCGGCGAGCTGCTCGCGCTCACCGGCGAGGACCCCTGGGGCCGCGCCACCCCCGCGGCGGTGCTGCTCTGCGAGGAGCCGGCGGGCCGCACGGCATACCTCGAGGCGGCCCAGGTCTGCGGCGCCCAGCTGCGCCGCCCCGGCGACCCGCTGCTCGATGCCACCTCGACCGGCCTGGGCCGCCTCGTCGCGGCCGCGCTGGACGCCGGAGCACGGCGGGTCGTCGTCGGTCTCACCGGCGCCGTCGTCCCGGACGGCGGCCTCGGGCTGATCGCCGGCCTGGCCGGCGAGCCGCCCGGTGCGCTCGGAGCCGGCCCGGCCGGGCTGGCTGCGCTCGACACGATCGACCTCGGCCCGCTCACCGACTGCCTCGAGCGGGTGCGGGGCGTCACCCTCACCGCGCTCGGAGATCTGCACCAGCCGCTGCTCGGGCTGCAGGGGGTGGCCGCGACCCAGGTCCCCGACCGGGCCGAGGGCCAGCAGATCGAGGCTGCCCTCGGGCACGCCCTCGACGTCGTGCGCCGGGTGCGCCGCGACCCGGTCGACCTGGTCACCGGCGCGGCGCTGCGCGCCGAGCGCACGGCCGGAGCCGGGGCCGGGGGCGGTCTGGGCCTGGGGATCCTGCTGGCCGGCGGCCAGGTCCTCGACGGGCCGGCCCTCGGCGCCGAGCTCGTGGGCCTGCCCGCCGCGATGGCCGCCGCCGACCTGCTCGTCGGCGGCACCGCCGTGCTCGGCTGGGAAGCGCTGCGCGGCAGCCCGGTCACCGCCGCCGCCACGCTCGCCCAGGCCCGCGGCATACCCGTCGTCGTCATCGCCGGCCAGCTGTCGGCCGGCCGGCGCGAGACGATGGCCGCCGGCATCAACGGTGCGTATGCCGCGTGCGCCGGCCTGCGCGACTGGTCCGCCTTCACTGCCGAGCCGGCCGCCCGGCTGGCTGCCCGCGCCGAGTCCGTCGCCCGGACCTGGTCGCCTCGACCGTGAGGCTCCGGCCCGGCCCGGCTTAGGCGAACCTCACCGCGGCCGGTTACCCTGGACGGGAACAACCCTGCGGCAGCGCCGGTTGTCCACCGACGACCGCACCACGCGCCCCCCGACGACCGACAACGAGCGAGGACCCCGATGAGCGTCCAGGACGAGACCACCACCCAGACCCACGGCGTCACCCTCACCGACGTCGCCGCGACCAAGGTCAAGAGCCTGCTCGAGCAGGAGGGCCGCGACGACCTGCGGCTGCGGGTCGGCGTCCAGCCGGGTGGCTGCTCGGGCCTCATCTACCAGCTCTACTTCGACGAGCGCACCCTCGACGGCGACCTGGTCCGTGACTTCGACGGTGTCGAGGTCGTCGTCGACCGGATGAGCGCCCCCTACCTCGAGGGCGCGACGATCGACTTCGCGGACACCATCGAGAAGCAGGGCTTCACCATCGACAACCCCAACGCGGGCAGCTCCTGCGCCTGCGGCGACAGCTTCAGCTGACGCTGCCCTGAGCCTCGGGTGAGCCGGGGCTCGCGCTTCTCCGACGACCCGATGCCGGGCCGATATCGTGTCGGCCATGCGCGTCGCGGTCACCGGGTCCATCGCCACCGACCACCTGATGACCTTCGGGGGGCGCTTCGCCGACTCGCTCGTCGTCGAGCAGCTCGACAAGGTGTCGCTGTCCTTCCTCGCCGACGACCTGCAGATCCGTCGCGGGGGAGTGGCGGCCAACATCGCCTTCGGGATGGCCGCCCTCGGCGGCGCGCCGGTGCTCGTCGGCGCGGTGGGCGAGGACTTCGCCGACTACCGATCCTGGCTCGAGCGGCACGGCGTCGACTGTGCCTCCCTGCACTACTCGCAGAAGGCGCACACCGCCCGCTTCGTGTGTACGACCGACGTCGACATGGCCCAGATCGCGACCTTCTATCCCGGCGCGATGGCCGAGGCGCGTGGCATCGAGCTCGCGCCGGTCGCGCGGCGGGTGGGCGGCATCGACCTCGTGCTCGTCGGCCCCAACGACCCGGTGGCGATGCAGCGGCATACCGACGAGTGCCGCACGCGGGGCATCCCCTTCGCGGCCGACCCGTCCCAGCAGCTCGCGTGGCTCGACGGGCCGGGCATCCGCGACCTCGTCGAGGGCGCGACCTATCTGTTCACCAACGAGTACGAATCTCACATGATCGCCCACAAGGCCGGCTGGACCCAGCAGGACATCGCGGCGGCGGTCGAGGTGCAGGTGACGACCAAGGGCAAGGACGGCGCGGTCGTGCGGGCGCGGGGCGCCGAGCCGGTCGAGGTGCCGGTCGTGCCCGGCGTGCAGCCGCTCGACCCGACCGGAGTGGGCGACGCCTTCCGCGCCGGCTTCCTCACCGGCCTGGCCGCCGGGCTGAGCCACCAACGGTGTGCCGAGCTTGGCTCGACGCTCGCGGCCTACGTCATCGAGACGGTCGGCACCCAGGAGTATCTCCTCACCCAGTCCGGCTTCGTCGCCCGCCTGGACCGGGCCTACGGCGAGCAGAGCGCCGACGAGATCGGTCGGGTCGTGCGCATCGCGCGCGGCTGACTCGGTCGCTCACGCACCACGAGGAGCCGGATGCCCCGTGACCCCGGTCCGTCGGCCTACCGCTTCGACGCCGACCGGCTCGGCCAGGCCGCGCCGGGGGAGGACCTCGTCGGGGTCGGGGCCGACCTCGAACCGGCGACCCTGCTCGCGGCATACCGGGCGGGCGTCTTCCCGATGGGGCTGGGCCGCAACGGACGCCGCCCACTCGGCTGGTGGTCGCCTGACCCGCGCGGCGTGATCCCGGTCGGGGGACTGCACGTGAGCCGCTCGCTGCGTCGCTCGGCCCGCCGCTTCCGGGTGAGCGTCGACGCCGACTTCCGGGGCGTCCTCGCCGGGTGCGGCGACGGCAGCCGCCCGGGGCGCTGGATCACGCCGGCCATCGCCGCGGCATACACCCGGCTGCACGAGCTCGGCTGGGCGCATTCGGTGGAGGTGTGGGCCGGCGACGAGCTCGCCGGCGGGGTCTACGGCGTCGCCATCGGGGGGCTCTTCGCAGGGGAGTCGATGTTCCACCGACGCACCGACGCCTCCAAGGTGGCGGTGCTGGCGCTGCACGAGCTGCTCGACGACGGAGTGCCGGGGCGGCTCTTCGACGTCCAGTGGGTGACCCCGCACCTGGCCTCGCTCGGCGCGCGTGAGCTGAGCCGGGCCGACTATCTGCGTGCGCTCAGCGCGGCGCTGACGCTGCCGGCGCCGGCGGGCTTGGGCTGAGCCGCACGAGGTATGCCGCGTGGCCGGGCCCGTCGTCGCCGTCCGGCCGCTCGTCGACCGTGAGCAGCTCGGCGCGGCGCATCCGGCAGAAGGCGGCGACGTCGGTGCGGGCGGCCGGGTCGGTGGCGAGCAGCAGCACCGGTGTTCCGTGCGGATGCCGGCCGAGCTCCTCGGCGAGCCGCAGGACCGGCAGCGGGCAGCGCAGTCCGCGCGCATCGACCTCGATCGCCGCCGCCTCGGGAATGCTCACTGGCGGACCACCCGCGCCCGGACCCCGGCGAGCACGTCGGGCAGCACCTCGAGCAGTCGATCGACCCCGAGGGAGCGGTCCGGAGCCACCGCCGCCAGCGGCAGGGTGATCCGGATGTTTCCGTGGGTGAGCGCACCCATCGCGGCGAGGACGTGGCTCGGCTCGAGGGTGCTCGACGTGCACGCCGAGCCGGAGCCGACCGCTAGGCCGCGTCGGTCGAGCTCGTCGAGCAGCGTCTCGCCGTCGGCCAGCAGGCAGGAGAAGGTGACGACGTGCGGCAGCCGGTCGACCGGGTCGCCGACGACCTCGGTCTCGGGCAGCTCCGCGACGCCGGCGCGGATCCGGTCGACGAGGGCCCGGGCCTCGGCCTGCTCGGCCGCCGCGGTGGCGGCCGTCTGGAGCCAGGCCTCGGCGGCGGCGAGCACGAGTGGGACGACCGGCTCGACGTCGGTGCGTCCGCCCTCGAGCTCGCTCGGCGGCCCGTCCCGACGCCAGCGGGTGCCGGCCGGCAGGACGAGCACCCCGACCCCGGGCGGACCCCCCCACGATCGGGCGTCCCCGGCGAGCGCGTCGTAGTCGGTGCCCGCCGTCGGCGGATCGAGCCGGCCCAGGCTCGCGGTGGCATCGACGAGCAGCGGTATGCCGCGCTCCCGCGCCGCCGCGCGCGCCGCCGCGAGCGGCTGGACGGTGCCGACCTCGCCGTTGGCGTGCTGCAGGCAGGCCACGGCGGTGCCCTCGACGGCGAGCGCCGCCGACCACTGCTCGAGATCGACCCGGCCCTGTCCGTCGACCGGCACGACACCCGCGAGCGCGGGCGCGCCGGCCCGGTCCGCGGCATACCGGATGGTGGTGAGGACGGTGGACTGCTCGACGGCGGAGGCGAGGACCCGCTGGCCGGTGCGGCGCGCGGCATACCGCAGGCCGTGCAGCCCGAGGCGCAGCGCTGCCGGCCCGCCCGAGGTGAGGACGACCTCGTCGGGGCGCACTCCGAGGCCGTCGGCGATCACCGCGCGAGCCTGGTCGAGCAGGCGGCGGGCCTGACGGCCCTCGGCATGCCGGTGCCGGGGATCGGCCCACCCGAGCCGCCACGCAGCCTCGAGGGTCGAGCGCGCCGCCGGGTGCATCGGAGTGCTCGACGCGTCGAGCAGATGGCGGGCCCCGGGGCCGGCCACCGGTGGGCTCACCTGCGCCGATGTGCTGCTGACCACACCGACACGGTATCGGCACCCCTGCCGCGACGACCGCGGTCCGGAAGAGTAGAGTCGCCCCACACGAGAGTCCCTCGAGCCTGGAAGGTGCCCGTTGCGCACGCACGCTGACACCTCCCGTCGCCGCGCGCGGCGGGGATTGACCTTCGCAACGATCTCGGCCGCGGCCGTGGCGCTGCTCTCCGGGTGCGCCAACGTGCCCAACAGTGCCGCCAGCGGGTGGCTTCCGGAGGGAGGTGGCGGGGCTCAGGTCACGACGGAGACCGCTCGGATCACCCAGCTCTGGAACGGAGTCTGGATCGCCGGCTGGGCGGTCGGACTGCTCGTCTGGGGCCTGACCATCTGGTGCATGGTCGCCTACCGGCGCCGCCAGGGTGACCCCGAGCTGCCGCCGCAGCTGCGCTACAACGTGCCGATCGAGCTGCTCTACACCGTCGTCCCGGTGCTCATGGTGGCCGTCCTCTTCTACTACACGGCCCGTGACGAGGCCGCGATCATGGACACCGGCCCCAAGCCCGACTACACGATCAACGTCGTGGCCAAGCAGTGGTCCTGGGACTTCAACTACGTCGACGACAACGTCTACGAGACCGGCATCCACTCCGAGTGGAACCCCAAGGGCGGCGTCGAGGGCGAGCCGATGCCGGTGCTCTACCTGCCGGTCAACAAGCGCGTCGAGTTCGTGCTCAACGCCCGTGACGTCGTCCACTCCTTCTGGGTGCCCTCGTTCCTCGTCAAGCTCGACATGCTGCCGGGCAAGACGAACAAGCTGCAGGTCACCCCGACCCTCGAGGGCGAGTACATCGGCAAGTGCGCCGAGCTGTGCGGTGCCTACCACAGCAACATGCTCTTCAAGGTCAAGGTGGTCAGCGAGGCCGAGTTCAAGGCGCAGATGGACACGCTGCGTCAGAAGGGCCAGAGCGGCCAACTGCCCAACACCCTCAGCCGCGAGGCGATGGATCCGAGCGACCTCAAGATGGTCCCGACCCCCACTGGGAGCAAGTGATGACTGCGACCATCGAGCGGCCTGACGCCGCCAGCGCACCCACCCGGGTGGTGCACCCCCGCCGCCCGCCCGGCTCGACCTTCGTCAAGGTCATCACGACGACCGACCACAAGGTCATCGGCAACCTCTACTTCGCCACCTCGTTCGTCTTCTTCCTGCTCGGCGGCGCGATGGCCCTGGTCATCCGGGCCGAGCTGGCCCACCCTGGCCTGCAGGTGGTGGAGAGCAAGGAGCAGTTCAACCAGCTCTTCACCATGCACGGGCTGATCATGCTGCTGCTCTTCGCGACGCCGCTGTTCGCGGGCTTCGCCAATGCGTTGGTGCCGCTGCAGATCGGCGCCCCGGACGTGGCCTTCCCGCGGCTCAACATGTTCGCCTACTGGCTCTACGTGCTGGGTGGTCTGGTCGCCGCGACCGGCTTCCTCACCCCGCTCGGTGCCGCCTCCTTCGGCTGGTTCATGTACGTCCCGCTGTCGAATGCGACCTACAGTCCAGGCCTGGGCAGCGACCTGGGCATCTTCGGTCTGGCCATGGGTGGCTTCTCGACGATCTTCGGGTCGGTCAACTTCATCACGACGATCATCTGCATGCGCGCCCCCGGCATGACGATGTTCCGGATGCCGGTCTTCACCTGGACCGTGCTGGTGACCTCGCTGCTCGCCCTCATCATCTTCCCGGTGCTCGCGGCTGCGCTGTTCGCGCTGGGTGCCGAGCGCCGCTTCGGGGCGCACATCTTCGACCCGGAGGCCGGCGGTGCGATGCTCTGGCAGCACCTGTTCTGGTTCTTCGGCCATCCGGAGGTCTACGTCCTGGCCTTGCCCTTCTTCGGGGTGATCTCCGAGATCTTCCCGGTGTTCTCGCGCAAGCCGATCTTCGGCTACAAGACGCTGGTCTTCGCCACTGTCGCGATCGCCGGTCTCTCGGTCGCGGTGTGGGCGCACCACATGTACGTGACCGGCCAGGTCCTGCTGCCCTTCTTCTCGATCATGACGATGCTCATCGCGGTCCCGACCGGAGTGAAGTTCTTCAACTGGATCGGCACGATGTGGGGCGGGTCGCTGAGCTTCAAGACGCCGCTCATCTGGGCGCTCGGCTTCCTCACGACCTTCCTCTTCGGTGGCATCACCGGCGTGATGATGGCCATGCCGGCGGTGGACTTCCACATCAGCGACACCTACTTCATCGTCGCCCACTTCCACTACACCGTCTTCGGCACGGTCGTCTTCGCGATGTTCGCGGGCTACTACTTCTGGTGGCCGAAGCTGACCGGCCGGATGCTCGACGAGACGCTGGGCAAGATCCACTTCTGGATGCTCTTCGTCGGCTTCCACTCGACCTTCCTCATCCAGCACCTGCTCGGCATGCAGGGCATGGCCCGCCGCTACGCCGACTACCTGCCCGAGGAGGGCTTCACCACCGGCAACCTCATCTCGACGGCCGGCGCCTTCCTGCTCGGTGCCTCGATGCTGCCCTTCCTCTACAACGTGTGGAAGACGTGGCGCACCGCGCCGAAGGTCACCGTCGACGACCCGTGGGGCTATGGCAACTCGCTCGAGTGGGCGACCTCCTGCCCGCCCCCGCGGCACAACTTCGAGCGGCTGCCGCGGATCCGCTCCGAGCGGCCCGCGTTCGACCTGCACCACCCGCAGACCGCGCCGCCGGAGGGCCCCCGGCCCGACCCGTCGACGATCGTCAAGGTGATGGGGCCGGCCGACATCGGCACGACCACCGAGACCGACGGGAAGTGATGCGCCGATGAGAGCCTCCATCATCATGTTCCGGGCCCTCGGGGTCTTCATGGCCGTCATGACCGGGGTCTACTACTACTGGACGAACACGCACTACGCGCTGGGCCTGGAGCCGATCGGCATCGTGGCCCTGCTGCTCACCGCGCTGATGATGTTCATGGTCGCGTGGTATCTCGGTTACACGCAGAAGCACACGCCCGAGGGTCCCGAGGACAACCCGGAGGGTGAGATCGCCGAGGCCGAGGGCGACTACGGCTTCTTCACGCCGTACTCGTGGTGGCCGCTGTGGCTCGCCCTGTCCTGCGCCATCCTCTTCGCAGGGGTTGCCGTCGGCTGGTGGCTGTTCATGATCGGCGCGATCCTGGCGCCGGTCGCGCTCGTCGGCTGGACCTTCGAGCACTTCAAGGGTGAGCACGCCAACTGAGGCCATCGCTGACCCACCCGCTGTGGGTGACCGGCCCCGGACCGATCGGTCCGGGGCCGGTCTCTGTCTCTGGCGGTCGCCAGCTGCCTGGTGGCGCCTGCTTGGCTGTGCGCTATCCCCAGCCGAGCTCGTGCAGCCGGTCGTCGTCGATGCCGAAGTGATGGGCCATCTCATGCACGACCGTGATCGCGATCTCCGCGAGCAGCTCCTCCCGCGAGGAGCACATCCGCTCCAGCGGGCCCTGGTAGAGCGTGATCTGGTCAGGCAGGGCACCGGCATGCCACTCGTCGCGCTCGGTGAGGGGGACGCCCTCGTAGAGCCCGAGCAGCTCCGGCTCACCGTCGGCAGGCTCGGCTTCGACGAAGACCGGAACGCGGCGCAGCTCACGCTGGAACTCGACAGGGATGCGGGTCATCGCCTCCTCGACGGCGGCGTCGAACTCGGCCGCCGACAGGTGGATCGAGGGATGTGCCATGTCCACCAGCCTGCCAGAGTGGCGCCGTGACGACGTCCTTCCGACTCAGCGTGCGCGTCCGGCCAGGGTCTTCCCGGACCAGCGTCGGCGGGCGCTACGGGGTGGGGGAGCCGCCCTGCCTGGTCGTGGCGGTCACCGAGCGGGCCGTGGACGGGGCGGCTACCGCTGCGGTCCTCCAGGCCGTTGCCGAGGCCTTCGCGGTGCGACCGCGGCAGGTCCAGCTCGTCACCGGTGCCACCAGCCGGACCAAGGTGCTCGCGGTCGACCTCGATCCGGACACCGGTCAGCGCCGCCTGGCCGAGCTGCTGGCCCGCTGAGCCGCCCTCGGCGGGACGCCAGCCGGGCCCCGGTGTGGCCGCTGAGTGGCCCGAGGGGTCGGGCTGGAGAACAGGCGATCCCCGCCGACCCGCCACGGCTCGATCGACCGCCGCACAGCAATCAGCCGCCCCCCGACGGGGGCGGCTGATCGAATGGTGCGGGGAACCGGCCTCGGTCAGTCCTGTTTGTCGTGCTTGACCAGGGTGGCCGACCCGCCGGCGCCGATGGCCTCCGGCTCCTCGTCATGCTCGCCGTGGTGGTGCGCGGCGGCGAGCTCGGCCGGTGTCACCGGCTCGACCCGGTCCTTGAAGAAGAAGCGCGAGATCCGCTCCCGACGCTTGGCCTTCTTGATCCCCTTGGCCGAGACGCCGTTGGCGTCGGTGCCGGATTCCAGGACGTAGGGCGCGGGGGACTCGAACCCGACCAGCTTCCAGCGGTCGTACTCGTCGAGGTCCTCGTGGACCTCGTAGAAGCGGCCCTCGGCGGTCCGCATGATGACCCCGGCCTCCCGGCCGTGGAGCACCTTGTCGCGGTCGTGGCGCTGCAGCGACAGGCAGATCCGCTTGGTCACCCAGAACACCAGCGGCGGCGCGACGAGCAGCAGCAGGCGGAACAGGTTGGTGACGTCGTTGATCGACAGCGAGAGCTTGATCGCGATGATGTCGTTGGAGCCGGCCAGCGCGAGGATGAAGTAGAAGGTCAGCGCCACCATGCCCAGTGCGGTCCGCACGGGGGCGTTGCGGGGGCGGTCGAGCAGGTGGTGCTCGCGCGTGTCACCGGTGACCCAGGCCTCGATGAAGGGGTAGGCGCCGGCGAGCGTGTAGAGCACCGGGATGAGCAGAATGGCACCGATGAAGACGTTGAAGCTCCACGTCGTGTTGAACAGCGTGAACTCCAACCACCCTGGCAGCAGCCGCAGTGCACCGTCTGCGAACAGCATGTACCAGTCGGGCTGCGAGCCGGCCGTCACCGGTGACGGGTCGTAGGGGCCGTAGGCCCAGATCGGGTTGATCCCGACGAGGGCGGAGATCAGCGTCAGCACCCCGAAGACCATGAAGAAGAAGCCGCCGGCCTTGGCCATGTAGACCGGCATCAGCGGGAAGCCGACGACGTTCTCGTTGGTCCGACCCGGGCCGGGGTACTGGGTGTGCTTGTGCACCATGACGAGCACGAGGTGCGCCGTGAAGAGGCCGATGAGAACGGCCGGCAGGAGCAGGACGTGCACGGCATACAGGCGAGGAATGATCGCCTCGCCCGGGAAGGCGCCGCCGAAGACCAGGTAGGAGACGTAGGACCCGACCACCGGGATCGAGCGCATGAAGCCCTCGGCGGCGCGGATGCCGGTGCCGGAGAGCAGGTCGTCGGGCAGTGAGTAGCCGGCGAAGCCCTCGACGATGGCGAGCATCGACAGGATCGTGCCGATGACCCAGTTGATCTCGCGCGGCTTGCGGAAGGCGCCGGTGAAGAACACCCGGAACATGTGCGCGATGATCGCGACGCAGAACATCAGCGCAGCCCAGTGGTGGATCTGCCGGATGAGCAGACCGCCGCGGATGTCGAACGAGATGCCCAGCGTCGAGCTGTAGGCCTCGGACATCGTGATGCCCTTGAGCGGCACGTACGAGCCGTCGTAGATGACCTGGCCGGCGCTCGGGACGAACCAGAAGGTGAGGAAGACCCCGGTCAGCAGGCAGATGATCATGGAGTACATCGCCACTTCACCGAGCATGAAGCTCCAGTGGTCGGGGAAGACCTTCTTGAGGAAGAAGGCACCCGCCTTGGCGATGCCGGTGCGCTGGTCGACCCAGTCGGCGGCGTCGCCGACCTTCTTGGCGGCTGCGCTCGGCGGAGCCGTGACCGACTCGTCGCCGGCGCGCAGGTCGGCGGCGCTGTGTGTCGTGGCGCGGGTCACCATGTGCGCTCCCAGTAGCTCGGTCCGACGGGCTCGGTGAAGCCCTGCTTGGCGACGAGGTAGCCCTCGGCGTCGATCTCGATCTTCAACTGCGGCAGCGGCCGCTTGGCCGGGCCGAAGATGACCTCGCAGTCGTTGGTCACGTCGAAGGTCGACTGGTGGCAGGGGCACAGCAGGTGGTGGGTCCGGTGCTCGTAGAGGCCGACCGGACAGCCGACGTGGGTGCAGATCTTGGAGTAGGCGACGATGCCCTGGGCGCCCCAGTCGCGTGCCTTGCGGCCGTGCTCGGTGTCCTTGAAGTCAGCCGGGTCCAGTCGCATGAGCAGGACTGCGGCCTTGGCCTTGTCCTCGAGGATGTGGTGGGAGTCCTTGAGGGTCTCGGGCATGACGTGGAAGACCGAGCCGATCGACACCTCGTCGGCGCGGATCGGGGTGAGCTCCGGGTCACGCATCAGCCGGATCGGCTTGCCCTGATCGGCGGCCTTGCGGTGCTTGCCGTTGACGTCCCAGATCGTCTGCTTGGACTCCTCGAGCGCCTTGGTGGGGTTGCCCATCGAGCCGGCCAGCTGGACGAGGAAGGGCAGGGCGAACAGGCCCAGAGCGGTGCCCATCGTCGCCTTGATGATCGGGCGGCGGGACAGCTGCGAGCTCTCGGCGCCGTCGCCGATGATCTTGAGTGCCTTGGCGCGGGTCGCGTCGTCGGAGCGGATCGGGTGGCGCTCCTCGATGACCTCCTCGTCGCTCATCAGGGTCTTGGCCCAGTGCACCGCGCCGAAGCCGATGCCGAGCAACGCGATCGCCATGAACAGGCCGAGCAACAGGTTGAGCAGGTAGGTCGTGCCGAAGAACGGCAGGAAGACCGTCGTGTCGTTGTGCACCGCGAAGTAGGCGACGATGAAGCCGATCGTGCCGATGATCGACAGCGTGAACAGCGCGGCCACCTGACGCTCGGCGCGCTTGGCGGCGGCCAGGTCGTCGTCGGCGGCACGGTGCACGTGCGGCGGCAGGCCGGGGTTCTCGAACCGCTCGGGGAGACCGGCCGAGGCCGTGGCGAGCTGGCTGCCGTGGTCGTCGGGCCGGGCGATGCCCTTGTCACTCATACTCGTTCGTCCTGTCGTGAGCGGGGCGGTCAGGCGGCCTTCTGGCCGAGCCAGTAGGCGCAGGCGATCATCAGGCCGAGTCCGAAGACCCAGATGAACAGGCCCTCGGAGACCGGGCCGAGGTTGCCCAGGTTCATCCCACCGGGGTTGGGCTGCTGGGTCGTGTACTGGAGGTACTTGATGATCGACGCCTTGGCCTCGGGGCTGAGGTTGGTGTCGTTGAACACCGGCATCGACTGTGGGCCGGTGAGCATCGCCTCGTAGACGTACTTGCCCTCGACGCCCTGCAGCGACGGCGCGTACTTGCCGCGGGTGAGCGCGCCACCGGCACCGGCGAAGTTGTGACACATCGCGCAGTTGACCCGGTAGAGCTCGCCGCCCAGAGCGATCTCACCCTCCTTGCCGGCCAGTCCCTCGGTGTACTGCGCCTCGGGGATCGCCGGGCCCGGGGCCAGCGATGCGACATAGGCCGCCATCGCGGCGATCTCGTCCGGGCTGAACTTGAGCTTGTCCTGGCGGGGGGCCTGGACGTTGGGACCGGGCATCGGCATCCGGCCGGTGCCGACCTGGAAGTCGACCGAGGCGGCGCCGACGCCGATCAGGCTGGGTCCGGACTTGGTGCCGGTGGCCCCCAGGCCGTGGCAGGTCGCGCAGTTGGCGAGGAAGAGCTGCTTGCCCAAGGCCGCATCGGCGACCGGGCCGGCGGCCGCCTGAGCGGGCTTCGGCGCGAGCAGGGTGTAGGCCACCCCGACGAGCGCGAGCCCGATGAGCAGCAGCAGCCCGATGGCTGCCGGGTGGCGGCGGCGTGCGGCCAAGGCGTTCACGATGCGGTCCTGTCGTCGGTCCGGTCGGGAGTCTGGAGGGGCGCGGCTCGGCGCGTCATCACTTGAGCACGTAGATGACGAAGAACAGGGCGATCCAGACGACATCGACGAAGTGCCAGTAGTAGCTCGTGACGACGGCGCCGACGGCCTGGGTGTGGGTGTACCGACGGGTGGTGAAGGTGCGCCCGATGATGAGCAGGAACGCGATCAGCCCGCCGGTGACGTGCATGCCGTGGAATCCGGTGGCCATGTAGAACACCGAGGCATAGCGGTCGCTGGAGAGCGTGACGTTCTCGGCGACGAGGTGGGCGTACTCGAGCACCTGGCCGGCGATGAAGATGGCGCCGAAGATGTAGGTGAGGACGTACCACTCACGCATGCCCCAGGACTTGATGTCCATGAGCTTGCCGTCGCGGAACGGCTTGCCACGCTCGGCCTTCATGACGCCGATCTGGCACCACACCGAGGAGATCACGAGGATCGCGGTGTTGATCGACGCGAAGGGGATGTTGAGCTTGCTGGTCTGCTCGTGCCACAGATCGGCGGAGACCGACCGGAGCTGGAAGTAGATCGCGAACAGCGCCGCGAAGAACATCAGCTCGCTCGACAGCCACACCATGGTGCCCACCTGAACCATGCTCGGGCGGGTCACCGGTCCGTGACCGGGAGGGCTGGAGTGTGCAGGGATCACCGATGCAGTCGCCACGCGGGCCATTATTGCCTGATCCGTCCCGGGGCGCGCGAGCGACCCCCCGATAACTTCGTCACCCGCGTCACAGTTCCCGCCGGGCGCTCCCGGGGTCCGTGCGGCGCACCTGACTCACCGGGCGAGGTGACTACGATGAGGCCCATGAGCGCAGCCGAGCCCCGCACCGTGAGCATCCTGCTCTACAGCGACGACGTGACGGTCCGCGACGCGGTCCGCCTCGCGGTCGGCCGGCGCCCGGCGCGCGACGTCGAGGTCGCCTCGTGGCGCGAGTGCGCGACGCCGACCGCGGTCGTCGAGGCCGTGGAGTCGAGCGGCTTCGACCTGCTCATCCTCGACGGCGAGGCGACCCCGCTGGGCGGGCTGGGGCTGGCCCGCCAGCTCAAGAACGAGATCTTCCAGTGTCCGCCGATCCTCGTGCTCACCGGCCGCGTCCAGGACGGCTGGCTGGCCGCCTGGTCGATGTGCGACGCGGTCGTACCCCACCCCATCGACCCGGTCACCCTCTCTCGCGCCGTGGCCGAGCTGGCCCGGGTCAGCACGCCCGCGTGAGCGAGGCGTCGACCAGCTGGCCCGAGGTCTACACGCGGCTGCTGCGCCGCGAGGACCTGTCGAGCGCCGACGCGGCGTGGGCGATGGGGCAGATCTTCGCCGGCGAGGCGACCGACGTCCAGGTCGCCGGCTTCCTCGTGGCCCTACGCGCCAAGGGCGAGTCGGTGGCCGAGATGCGCGGCCTGGCCGACGTCATGCTCGAGCACGCGACCCGGATCAGCGCGCCCGAGCCGAGCCTCGACGTCGTCGGCACGGGTGGCGACCGGGCCCACACGGTGAACATCTCGACGACGGCCGCCATCGTCTGCGCCGCCGCAGGCGTCCCCGTCGTCAAGCATGGCAACCGGGCCGCCTCGTCGTCGTCCGGGTCGGCCGACGTCCTCGAGGCGCTCGGCATCGACCTCTCGCTCCCGCCGAGCCGGGTGGAGCAGGTCGTCCACGAGGCCGGCATCACCTTCTGCTTTGCCCAGCTGTTCCACCCCTCGATGCGGCACGCGGCGGTCGCCCGCCGTGAGCTCGGCGTCGGCACGCCGCTCAACTTCCTCGGGCCGCTCACCAACCCAGGCCAGCCGACGTATGCCGCGGTCGGCGTCGCGGACGCGCGGATGGCTCCTGTCCTGGCCGGCGTGTTCGCCGGGCGTGGCCGGGACGCCGCCGTCTTCCGTGGCGACGACGGGCTGGACGAGCTCACCCTGGCGACGACCTCCAGCGTGTGGTGGGTGCGCGGGGGCGTGGTCACCGAGCACACCCTCGATCCGACCCGACTTGGCCTCGCGCGGGTGCCGACCGAGGCGCTGCGGGGCGGCGAGGCGGCATACAACGCCGAGGTGATGCGGCAGGTCTTCGCCGGCATCACCGGCCCGGTGCGGGACGCGGTCGTCCTCAACGCGGGCGCGGCGCTGGCCGTCACGGCCGGCGGGCCGAGCGATCCGTCGACCGACGAGGTGCACGAGGCGGTCGGTGCGGGGATGCGCCGCGCCGAGCAGGCCATCGACAGCGGAGCCGCCGCCGAGGTCGTCGAGCGCTGGGTGGGGGCGACCCGGGTGACCGGCTGAGCCGAGGCGCGAGAGGTCAGTCCAGACCGAGGCTGAAGGCCGCCTCGAGGTCGTGCGAGGAGTAGGCGCGGAAGGCGATGTGGGTCGTCGTCGCCGCCACCCCCTCGACCTTGGAGAGCCGGTCGGCGATGACGTCGGCGAGCTGCTCGTGCTCGCGGACCCGGATCATCGCGATGAGGTCGCAGTCGCCGGTGACCGAATAGACCTCGGTCACCCCGTCGAGGGAGGCGATCTGCTCGGCCACCTCGGGGATCCGGGCGGTGTCGCAGGTGACGAGGACGATGGCGGTGATCACCCGGTCAGCCTATTCGCCACGACCGGCACCGCGGGCTGCTCGGCGTCGAGCTGGGCCTGCAAGGCGGCTCGAGCCGGCTCGGCGCCGCCCACGGGGCAGGTCCACTCGCCGTCGAGGGACACGATCCGCACTCCGGGCTGGGCCAGCCAGCGCAACACGAGATCGGTCTCCTCGACGTATGCCGCGGGCGCCGGCCCCGCGCCGGGGGTCACGACCTCGGCGGTCGCGCGCAGGGTGTCGACGAAGGGCATCGGGTCGGCTCCTCGGGGCGAGACGCTCGTGCCGGCCAGTCGGCCGTGGCGCACGCAGACGAGCTCCCAGCCACCGGCCTCGGCTCGCCGGGCGGCCACCACCTCGGGGCTGGCGGCGAGCGGCGCCATCCGCTGGACGCGGGCCGCGCCGCGCAGCAGCTGGGCCAGCCGGTCGCGCAGGGCGGCCGCCTCCTCGAAGCGCTGGTCGCGGGCCAGGATCCGCATCCGCTCGCGGATCGCCGCGACGAGCTCGCGCCCGTCGCCGGTGAGCAGCCGGGTCGCGGCGGTGGCGTGCGCGGCATACTCCGTCCGGCTCTCGCGTCCCTCGCACGGAGCGCCGCAGCGCCCCATCTCGGCCAGCGCGCAGGCCGATCCGCGCGGGCTGGCAGACAGCCGGGTCGTGCACTGGCGCAGCGGGAGGACCTCATGGATGGCAGCGACCGCGGCGTCGGCGGCGGCGCGCGAGGAGTAGGGCCCGGCGTAGGCCGCGCCGTCGTCGCGCGCCTCACGGACCACCGAGAGGCGGGGGAAGGGCTCGACGGTGAGCTTGACCCAGACGGTGCGCTCGGGCCGGGTGGAGCGCCGGTTGTAGCGCGGCTTGTGCTCGGCGATGAGCCGCAGCTCGCGAACCTGGGCCTCCAGGGT
This sequence comes from Dermatophilaceae bacterium, assembly GCA_035448065.1. Lineage (GTDB taxonomy): Bacteria > Actinomycetota > Actinomycetes > Actinomycetales > Dermatophilaceae > Phosphoribacter. Next base: position 18,640 of record DAOTIG010000016.1, on the reverse strand, counting down.
GGTCTGGCAGACGATGGGCCGGATCGACTCGGCGAGCCCGACCATCTCGGCCATCCGGGTGCGCTGCTCGCTGGCGGTGAAGTAGGAGCGAGCTCGGCTGCGGATGTTGCGTGAGGTGCCGACGTAGAGCGGTCGGCCGCGACCGTCGAGGAAGACGTAGACGCCCGGCGCCGCCGGCAGCGGGTCGGCGAGGAAGCGCTTGCGACGTTGGGCCGGGGTGACCCGCGAGGTGTAGGACTGCAGCTCCTCGAGGGTGTGCACCCCGAGGTTGCCGACCCGTCCCAGCAGCGCGTGCAGGACGTCGACGGTGGCGCGAGCGTCGTGCAGCGCCCGGTGGTCCGGGGTGGTGCGGGCGCCGAAGTGGGCGGCCAGGGTGCCCAGGCGACGGTTCTGCACCTCGTCGCTGCCGACGACCTGCCGGGCCAGGGTGACCGTGTCGACGACCTGGAAGCCCGGCCAGGGATGGCCGGTCTGGGCGGCGGCGGCGCGCAGGAAGGTGACGTCGAAGCCGGCGTTGTGCGCGACGAGCACGCTGCCGCGGGCGAACTCGAGGAAGGCCGGGAGCACGGTGTCGATGCGGGGGGCAGTCGCGACCATGCCGTCGGTGATGCCGGTGAGCACCTGGATGAAGGCCGGGATCGCGGTGCCCGGGTTGACCAGGGTCTGCAGCTCGCCGAGGACCTCGCCGCCGCGCACCTTGACCGCACCGACCTCGGTGATCGCGCACTCGCCGGCGCTTCCGCCGGTCGTCTCGAGGTCGACGACGACGAAGGTGACGTCGTGCAGGGGAGTGCCCAGGTCGTCGAACGTCGCCTGGATGGCCTGCCCCGCGTGCATGTCTCCGACGGTAGGGGCGGGGTGTGACAGGGCGTCGTCGCCACACCGACGCCGCGCGCGGAGCGTCGGCGTGGGACCCCTGTCAGACCCTCGCCCTAGCGTCTGTGGTGTCCGGCCGACACGCGCCGGGCGGACCTGTCGAACGACGGTGAGGAGCCGGTCATGATCGTCGAATGCTCGAGCTGTCCGGTCCGCGGACTGCGGTGCGACGACTGCGTGGTCACTGCGCTCGACGGCCTTGCCGGTATGCCGCTCGACGCCGCCGAGCAGCACGCCGTCGCCGCCTTCGTGGCGGCCGGACTGGTGGATCGGCACGAGGCCGCGAGGCTGCGGGCGGTGGGCGAGCCGGCGGCCGCGTTGCGCCGGACCGGCGCGCGCTCCAGGGCAGTCGGCTGAGTGCTCCGGCGTGGTCCGCCCATTGCCGACGTAGCATCGGGTCGTGAGCGTGGTGCGGGGCACGACAGGCGGGGTCGACCGAGCGGCGACCCGCCCCAGCCGCGCCCGACTGCGGCCGGGCGCGGCCACCGTGCTCACCGCACTGGCCGCGCTGGCCGGGTGCACGGTCACGACGGCGACGCCGCCCGGACCGACGAGCAGCCAGGGCGGGCCGCCACCGCCGGCCGCCTCGCTGGCCATCAGCCCCGGCCCGTCACCGGGCGGCCCTCCGACGACCGCCACGCCCACCGTGGGACCGAGCACTCCGACGCTCGCCGACCCGGTCGCCTCCGCCGTCCTCACCGACCTGCTCACCCGCCGCTCCGAGGCCCTGCGCACTCGGGACAAGATCGCCTGGCTGTCCACCGTGGCCGACCCGTCCTCGGCCGACGGCCTGCTCGAGTCGCAGGCGTTCGACGCACTCCTGGCGCTCGGGGTGGACGGACTGACGGTCGGCCCGGTCCGCGCTGTGCCCAGCCCGGCGGCCGCCAGCACCACAGCAAGTGCCGCCCCCAGCACCGCCCCGTCGCCCGCCGCCCCTGCCGTCTCCCCGCCCCCGGGCACGTGGACCGGCTCGGTCCGGGTGTCGTACCAGGTTCCGGGTGTCGATCGGGGGCAGCGCCAGGCCAGCCGCACCGTCACCCTGCTCGCCTCGGGTGATGGTTGGCGGATCGGGCGGTGGCTCGGGCCGGCCGACGCATGGGAGGTCTTCGACATCCCCGCCCTGGCCGTCGCCCGCTCGGGTTCGGCGATCGTCGCCGGAGATCTGCCCGTCGATCAGCTGGCCCGGCTGGCCGGCGAGGCCGAGCTGGCCCAACGCGTGGTCGCGCGGGTCACCCGCCGCCCCGCGCCGACGGCCCTGCTCGTCGCTCCGGTGACCGAGCGGGCGGCCGCTCGCCTCCTCGGCCGCAGCGATCCGGCTGCGCTAGCCCAGATCGCCGCGACCACCGAGGGCGCCCGGCCGGCCGGTCAGCCGGCGCCGGCCGACCGGGTCGTCGTCAACCCCGCTGGGATGGTGCGGCTCAACGCTCAGGGCCGAGCCGTCGTGCTCGCCCACGAGCTGACGCACGTCCTCATCCGGGCCACCACCGCCCACGACGTGCCGATGTGGCTGTCCGAGGGATTCGCCGAGTACGTCGCCTATCGAGACACCGGGCTCACCCCGTCGCTGGTCGCCCGGCAGCTGCTCGACCGGGTCCGCACCCAGGGCCCGCCCCCCGCCCTGCCCGGTCCGGCCGACTTCGACCCGGCGCGCGGCGAGCTCGCGGCGGCATACCAGGGGGCGTGGATCGCGGTGCGGCGGATCGCCCGCGAGCGGGGCGAGGAGCGCTTGCTCGCCTTCTATGCCGAGATCGCCGGCTCGCCCGGCGACGCGCGGATGACCCCGCAGTCGGTCGTCGTCTCCCGGGCCTTCGCCGGCCAGGTCGGCGACAGCGAGGCCCAGTTCGTCGTGCTGTGGCGGGCCGAGCTGACCGCGTTGGCGCAGTCCGGCTGACCGGTCCCCGTCCGCGGCCTGCCGCGCGTTCGGCCGGGGGTAGCCTTGGCCCATGGCCGATCGCACCGAGTCCTCCATCGTCATCTCCGCCCCGCCCGGCACGGTCCTCGACGTCATCGCCGACTTCGAGGCCTACCCCGAGTGGGCGGACGAGGTGAAGCGGGTGACGGTGCTGTCCGAGGAAGGCGACGGCTGGGCCGACCGGGTCGAGTACGTTCTCGACGCCGGAGTGCTCAAGGACACCTACACCCTCGACTACGAGTGGGACATCGCCGACGACGGCACCGGGGTGGTGTCGTGGCACCTCGTCAAGGCCACCGTCCTCAAGGCGATGAACGGCTCCTACACGATCGCCAAGGACAAGGCCGGCACCAAGGTCACCTATCGCCTCGCCGTCGACCTCTCCATCCCCATGCTCGGGATGCTCAAGCGCAAGGCCGAGAAGTCGATCGTCGACACCGCGCTCAAGGAGCTCAAGAAGCGCGTCGAGGACTGAGCGTCCCGATACTGCGCCGCCCGACCACGAAGAACCGACCGTGACCACGCATGCCCACCAGCCGCAGGTGGGGACCGTCGCCGAAGAGGCCGCCCTGCTGCTCTCGCTGCTCACCCCGCTGACCGCCGAGCAGGCCGGTCCTGCCGGTGAGCGGATGGCGCGCGGCCAGCGCACCTCCCGCGCCGACGGCCCGCCTCGTCCGGGGCGGGATGAGCGGCCACCAGCCGCGTCGACGCCACCCGAGCCGGCTGCGGCCCCGTGCCCGACCTGCGGCCACGCTCCGGATGCGCCGTCGGGATCCGCGGCCAGCGCGGACACCTCCTGCCACGCCTGCCCGGTATGCCGTGTGCTCGCCGCCGTCCGCGGCGTCTCGCCGGACCTGCTGGACCGGATCGCCGACGTGGTGGACCTCGCGGCCGACGGGCTGCGCAGCTATGCCCACCACCGCCGCTCCGCGACGGCCGACCCCACCGCGCCCGACCACCGGCGGGACTCAGCGCAGGAGCCCCGGTGACGGCGCGGGCGGCGGGTGAGCCGGCGGCATACACGGTCGGCATCGACATCGGCGGCACCAAGGTGGCCGGGGGAGTCGTCGACGAGCACGGCACGATCCACGCCCGGGCGCGCGCCGACACCCCACACCGCTCGACCTCGCCCGAGGTCGTCGAGAACACCATCGTCGGCGTCGTCAACGAGCTGCTCGCCCAGGTCGACCGGACCCAGGTCGGCGCCGTCGGCATCGGCGCTGCCGGCTTCGTCGCCGCCGACCGGGCGACCGTCGTCTTCGCGCCGCACCTGTCCTGGCGCCAGGAGCCGCTGCGCGATGCCCTGCGCGACCGGCTCGGCCTGCCGATCATTGTCGACAACGACGCCAACGCCTCGGCCTGGGCGGAGTATCGCTTCGGCGCCGGGAGCGGCGAGACCCACCTCGTCATGGTCAACCTCGGCACCGGCATCGGCGGCGGGATCGTCATGGGCGGTCGGGTCGAGCGGGGCCGTTACGGCATCGCCGGCGAGTTCGGCCACATGCAGGTCGTGCCCGACGGGTTGCGCTGTGAGTGCGGCAATCGTGGCTGCTGGGAACAGTATTCGAGCGGCAACGCGCTGGTGCGCGAGGCCCGCATCCTGCTCGCCGCCAACTCCCCGGTCGCCGACGACCTGCGCCGGAGGATCGGCGAGGACCCCGCCACGCTCACCGGCCCGCTGGTCACCGAGGCCGCCCAGGCCGGCGACCGCACGGCTGTCGAGCTGCTCGCCGACGTCGGGCACTGGCTCGGGGTCGGCATCGCCAACCTCGCGGCCGCCTTCGACCCCGGCACCTTCGTCATCGGCGGTGGAGTCAGTGCCGCCGGCGACCTGCTGCTCGAGCCGGCTCGCGAGACCTTCCGCCGCCAGCTCACCGGGCGCGGCTATCGGCCCGAGGCGCGGATCGTCGCCGCAGCCCTGGGCAACGACGCCGGCGTCATCGGTGCCGCCGATCTGGCCCGGGTCGACGCGATCGCCGAGCCGGTCGCGCAGCCGGACGACGGCGGGTCGGCTGAGGATGTCGCGCGCCCGCGGCACACCGGATCGCGGTGGTGGCGCCGCCGGCGCTGACCTCAGACCTGCGCGCCGTCGTCGTCGGGGTCCCGCTCGCCCGAGCCGCGCAGCACCAGCAGCCCGAAGCCGACCGCGGTTGCCGCGATGCCGGTGAGCACCCACCAGCCGGGATCGGGGTTGCCCGAGAACATGACCGCCCACACGACGATGAGCGGGCCGAGCACGATGCCCGCGACCGAGATCCAGTAGGTCGCATCGTGCGCCGGCGGCAGCTGCGGCTCGGGCGGCTCGAAGTGCTCGTCCGGCTCGGCGACGCGATAGCCGCGCCAGCCCAGGTCGTCATCGCCGAGGTATGCCGCGGGCGCACCGCCCAGCCTCGAGTCGCCGGGCGTGCCCGGCGACTCGACCGGCCGATCGGGCCGCGCGGGCTGCTCCGACTGCTCCGGCTGAGCCGACTGCTCTTGCCGAGAAGGCTCGGGCAGGTCGGGGATGTCGTCCCACCCCGCGATGATCTGCTCGAAGCGGGCGTCGAGGTCCTCCTCGTCGGGCTCCCGGCGCGGCTCGGTCATCTGGCGGTCGGCCTGCTCAGCGCAGTCGCTCGATGAACTGCACCGACTGCTCGAAGATCATCGGCGCGTCGTAGTCGAGCGTGGCGACGTGCCGCGACTCGGGCAGCACCACCTCGGTGACATCGGCGCTGCCGACCTCGGCGAGGAAGGTGTCACCGGAGATCCGCGGGATGACGTTGTCGATGGCCGAGCGCATGAGCAGCACCGGCACCCGCAGCTGGGGCAGGTCGTCGACGACGATCCGCCACAGCTGGGTCTGGCTGTGCATGGCCTGCAGCGGGTTCTTCGAGTAGGCCAGCTCGGTCACCCCGGGCTTGGCGATGTCACCGCCGACGCCCGGCAGCGCGGGCACGAGGTGGCGCAGGTAGGGCAGGATCCGCAGCTTCGGGTCGTCGTGGGCGAAGATCGGGTTGACGATGACGATGCCGCGGCACGGGTTGGCGTCGTCCTGGTGCTGCTGGGCGATCCGGGTGGCGAGCAGCCCACCCATCGACAGGCCGACGGCGAAGACGCTCGAGCAGGTCTGCGCGAGCTCGGCCCACTCGCGGTCCACCGCGGCATACCAGTCCTGCCAGCGGGTGCGGTTGAGGTCCTGCCAGCGGGTGCCGTGGCCGGGGAGCCGCGGCAGCCGTACGGTGTAGCCCTGCTCGGCGAGGTGCTCGGCCCAGGGCCGCATCGACTGTGGGCTGCCGGTATAGCCGTGGCAGACGAGCACCCCCACCTCGTTGCCGTCGTGACGATAGGGCTCGGCGCCGGGCAGCACGGGCACGGGTTCTCCTTCAGGCGGGTCAGGTCATGGTCCCACGCGGGTCAGCAGGCAGGGTAGTGCCGTAGAGTGCTGCAGGTCACACGACAAGCGGGTGGGCCGGGAAGGTTGAGGCGAGTGTTCTACTGGCTGCTCAAGCGGGTGCTGCTCGGCCCCATCCTCCGGCTGCTGTTCCGCCCATGGGTCCAGGGCCTCGAGCACATCCCTGCGCACGGGCCGGCGATTCTCGCCAGCAACCACCTGTCCTTCTCCGACTCGATCTTCCTGCCGATCGTCGTGCCGCGGCGGATCACCTTCCCGGCCAAGATGGAGTACTTCACCGGCCGTGGCGTCAAGGGCCGGCTCACCGCGGCCTTCTTCCGTGGCGTGGGCCAGATCCCGATCGACCGCTCCGGCGGCCGGGCCAGCGAGGCGGCCATCCAGTCCGGCCTCAAGGTGCTGCGCAAGGGCGACCTCTTCGGCATCTACCCCGAGGGCACCCGCTCGCCCGACGGCCGGCTCTACAAAGGCAAGACCGGCATCGCCCGGATGGCGCTCGAGGCCGGCTGCCCGGTGATCCCGGTGGCAATGATCGGCACCGACAAGGCCCAGCCCACCGGCCAGAAGGTGCCCAACCTCGTGCAGGTCGGGGTCCGGATCGGCGCGCCGCTGGACTTCAGTCGCTACGAGGGCATGGAGAACGACCGCTTCGTGCTTCGCTCGATCACCGACGAGATCATGTACCAGCTCATGCTGCTGTCCGAGCAGGAGTACGTCGACGTTTATGCGACGTCGATCAAGAAGAACGTCGTCAAGGATGCCGTGCAGACGACGGTGCAGACCGCGGTCGCCAAGGCGCGGGAGATCCAAGGGGCGGCCCAGAAGGCCACCACGCGTAGCGCTGAGGAGCGGGCGGCTTCGGTGTCGGAGGCGGCAGCAGCCGAGCCGATCGACCCAGCCGGCGAGGGCGAGGCGGCCGCCGAGGGCGGCGAGGACGTCCGCCGGGCCAGCTGAGCTGCCGGTGATGAGCCAGTGGCTCGACGGTGAGCACCGCACTCGCCGCGAGATCCGCGAGGGTGACTCCCTTGTGCTGCTCGCGCTGTGGCGCGCGGTTCGCGTCTTTCGGGTGCTGGCCCTCGTGTATGCCGTGTGGAGCGTGTGGGTGCGCCGGGCCGACATGCAGAGCTTCGCGGGGGCGCTCGTCGTCCTCGCGCTGCTCGGCGGGTGGACGGCATACCTGTGGCAGTCGCGCCGACAGGACCTGCGCATCCACCTCGTGGAGCTGGTGATCACCTGCGCTGCCGTGCTGTCGACCCGGTGGCTGGACGCGCCGCAAGCCGCGTTCGGCGGCGAGACGACCGTGCCGGGGGTGTGGCAGGCTGTGCCGCCGACGGCGCTGGGGCTCATTCTCGGCTGGCGCGGCGGGCTGGCGGCATCGCTCGTCGTCGGGGTGGCCATGGTGCTCACCGTGGGGCGATTCGACGTCGAGCCGATCGCCAATGCCGGCCTGCTCGTCATGCTCGGCACCTGCGTGGGCTACGGCGCCGACGTGGCGCGCGCCGAGCAGGCGGCCGTCCGCCGGGCGCTGCGCAAGCAGGCCGAGATCGCCGAGCGCGACCGGCTGGCCCGCACCGTCCACGACGGAGTGCTGCAGGCGCTCGCCTTCATCCACCGGCGCGGGCTCGACCTCGGCGGTGAGGCCGCCCGTCTCGGGGTGCTCGCTGCGCAACAGGAGCGCTCGCTGCGGGCGCTGGCGACCGGCGTGCCGTTGCCCGAGCTCGAGCAGGCGCTCGGCGGCCCGGTCGACCTGCGCGAGGCGCTCAAGGTGGCGGTGACCGGGACAGCGGTGCTCGTCGCGCCCGAGGAGCCGGTCGATCTGGGCCAGCGGCGCGCCCAGGAGGTCACCGCCGCGGTCGAGGCGGCGCTGGACAACGTACGCAAGCACGCCGGCCCGGATGCACGGGCCTGGGTGCTCGTCGACGATCTCGGCAGCGACGTCGTGGTGACGGTGCGGGACAACGGGGTCGGCGTCACCGAGGAGCGACTCGCGCAAGCCTCCGGGGTGGGACGGATCGGGGTGGCTTCCTCGATCCATGGACGGATCGCCGACCTCGGTGGGCGGGCCAGCTATCTTTTCGGACCTGGGGGTGGCACCACCGTCGAGATGTGGGTCCCCAAGGACGGAGGGTGATCATGGCTGAGGCTGCGCCACCGAGCGAGCCGGGACTCGGGCCATCGGTCGAGCCGGCGACCGAACCGGACGACGGCGACCTCGACCTGCCGGCCGGGCCGATCCGGGTCGTCGTCGCCGACGACCATCCGATGTGGCGCGACGCGGTGGCCCGCGACCTCGCCGATGCCGGCTTCGCCGTCGTGGGCACGGCGGCCGACGGGCCGTCGGCGGTGCGGCGCACCATCGCCGTGCGCCCCGACGTGCTCGTCCTCGATCTCAACATGCCCGGCCTCACCGGCCAGCAGGTTTGCGCCCAGCTCGCGGCCGCCGAGGTGCCGACCCGCATCCTCGTGCTCTCGGTGAGCGGCGAGCAGCAGGACGTCCTCGACTCGGTCAAGGCGGGGGCGACCGGCTACCTCGTCAAGTCAGCACGGCGCGAGGAGTTCCTCGAGGCGGTGCGGCGCACCGCGGCCGGCCGAGCGGTGTTCACTCCCGGCCTGGCCGATCTCGTCCTCGCCGAGTTCCGGCGGCTGCAGGCCGTCCCGCCGGCCAAGAGCGACCCCGCCCCCGAGCTCACCGAGCGGGAGGTCGAGGTGCTGCGGCTGGTGGCAACCGGCATGTCCTACAAGGAGATTGCCGACCAGCTGTTCATCTCGCACCGCACCGTGCAGAACCACGTGCAGAACACGCTCACCAAGCTGCAGATGCACAACCGGGTCGAGCTGGTCCGCTACGCGATCGACCGCGGCCTCCACCACTGAGGCGTGCGGTTGCTGCGCCGCCGAGTGGACCATCCCACGCCGAGTGGACCATCCCACGCCGAGTGGACCATCCCACGCCGAGTGGACCAGGTCCGATCGGCGCCGGGTTCAGCTCAGTCGAGCGCGGCGATCGCGGCGTCGTAGTCGGGCTCCTGGCCGATCTCGGGCACGAGCTCGGTGTAGCTGACCCGACCCTGCTCGTCGAGCACGACGACGCTGCGGGCGAGCAGCCCACGCAGCGGTCCGTCGGTCATCGTCACGCCGTAGTCGTCGCCGAAGCTGCTGCGGAACGTCGACGCGGCGGTGACGTTCTCGATGCCCTCGGCACCGCAGAAGCGGCCGAGCGCGAACGGCAGGTCGGCCGACACGCAGACGACCCGGGTGTTGTCCAGCGAGCCGGCGAGCTCGTTGAACTTGCGCACGCTCGCCGCGCACACGCCGGTGTCGACGCTGGGGAAGATGTTGAGCACGACGCGCGAGCCGGCCAGACCCTCGGAGGTGACGTCGGCGAGGTCGGTGCCGGTGACGGCGAACGCCGGTGCCTGCTCACCCTGAGAGGGCAGAGCGCCGGAGGTCTGCACGGGGTTTCCCTTGAACGCGGTGGTTGCCATGGCTCGTTCCTATCACGGATCAGCAGCCGTATGCCGCGTCCGGCCGGCCGCACCCACCCGGTCAGCTGGTCGCGGCCCGCAGCGCGGCGAGCACCTTCGCGTCGATGCCGTCCGGCGTCAGGCGCAGCTCGTAGTTCTCGATGCCCGCCCAGTCGGCCAGGGCCGCCTGCACGTCATCGGCCCGGTGGCCGAGCCGAGCCAGTCGGTCGCGAACCTCCTCGACCAACGCGCCCTCCAGCGGCTGGACATCCTCGGGAGAGCCGAAGTAGAGGTCGTTGAGATCCAACAGTCGGGCCAATTCCGTTGCCGCATCGGGGTGGTCGTCAACGCGCAGATCGACGAGCACGCCGCTGTCGTCATAGCCGGCGCCCTTCTGCACGACGTAGAGGGCGGCGCCTTGTCGGCCGCGCCGGTCGCCGCCGGCCGCGTCGCCGGCGAGCAGGGCCGCGAGCAGCCGGCGGGGGAGTGGGTGCCCCGAGCCGGCCTCCCACGCGGCGACCATTGCCTCCACGACCTCCGGTCCGGTGAGGATGTTGCCTTGCGCGGCATACCAGCCGTCATGGGCGCTGCCACCGGATCGGCCGCCGGCCCACGGGTGGCACTCGGTGCCGGTGAAGGTGGCGGCGCCGGCCGGTCCGACGACCCCGAGCTGGCGTTGCGCGCGCAGCTGGTCGGCCGTCGTCACCCGCTCAACCGCCTCGGGGGCGGTCGCGCCGGCCCGCAGCAGCGCCAGGCAATCGGCGCGATAGGACCATTTCGCATAGGACTGGGTCGCCACGGCACCGACCCCGGGCTCGGCCGCTGGCACGACCGAGCCGACCGCGAGGAACTTGCTCGCCACCGCGATGCCGTATGCCGCGCCGTCGGTCGCGACGATGGAGAAGGTCACGCCCGCACGCTATCGGCCACGGGGTGCCGACCGACCCTTGCTGTCGTCGCTACGGCTCGGATGTCGGACCGGATGGCGTCCGAGGGGTGGGACGCAACTACGCTGGGCGGGTGAGCACGAACCCCAACGCCGAGCTGCACGACGAGCTGGCGCAGGCCGCCTCCGGGCTGGTCGCCGCGCAACAGCCGCAGTGGCCCGACCCGGCGGAGCTGTCGGGGGCGGTGGCCGAGCTCACCTCCTATCCGCCGCTCGTCTTCGCCGGCGAGTGCGACGTCATGCGGCAGCGGATGGCCGCAGCGGCCCGTGGCGAGGCCTTCGTGCTGATGGGCGGCGACTGCGCCGAGACCTTCGCCGGGGCGACGGCCGACAACATCCGCGACCGGATCAAGACCGTCCTGCAGATGGCCGCGGTGCTCACCTACGGCGCGTCCGTGCCGGTCGTCAAGGTCGGCCGGATGGCCGGTCAATACGCCAAGCCGCGGTCCTCCAACACCGAGACACGCGGCGAGGTGACCCTGCCGGCCTACCGCGGCGACATGGTCAACGACTTCGCCTTCGCCGAGAGCGCGCGCCGGCCCGACCCGCAACGGCTGGTCACGGCATACCACCGCTCGTCGGCGACCCTCAACCTCGTGCGTGCCTTCACGACCGGCGGCTTCGCCGACCTGCGGCACGTCCACGACTGGAACAAGGGCTTCGTGACGAATGCCGCCAACGCGCGCTACGAGCGGCTGGCCCACGACATCGACAAGGCGATGCGCTTCATGTCGGCGTGCGGCGCCGACTTCGAGGCGATGCGCACGACCGAGTTCTTCGCTGCGCACGAGGCGCTGCTGCTCGACTACGAGCGCCCCCTGACCCGGATCGACAGCCGCACCGGCCGTCCCTACGACACCTCCGCCCACTTCCTCTGGGTCGGCGAGCGCACCCGCGACGTCGACGGTGCACATGTCGATTTCCTTGCGCGAGTGCGCAATCCGATCGGCGTCAAGCTCTCGGCGAAGACCGACGCCGACTATCTCAAGCGGATCGTCGACCGGCTCGACCCCGAGCGTGAGGCGGGCCGGCTTACCTTCATCACCCGGATGGGGGCCGCCCAGATCCACGAGGCCCTGCCGACGCTGGTGGGGGCGGTCACCGACCTGGGCGCCGAGGTCACCTGGGTCTGCGACCCCATGCACGGCAACACCTTCGAGTCGACGAGCGGCTTCAAGACCCGCAACTTCGACGACATCGTCGCCGAGGTGCACGGCTTCTTCGAGGTGCATCGCGGTCTCGGCACGGTGCCCGGCGGCCTGCACGTCGAGCTCACCGGCAACGACGTCACCGAGTGCATCGGCGGCTCGGAGAAGATCCTCGATGCCGACCTGGCCCAGCGCTACGAGACGGTGTGCGACCCTCGGCTCAACCACCAGCAGAGCCTCGAGCTCGCCTTCCTCGTCGCCGAGATGCTGTCGGCCGACTGATGGGCGCGATCCGCGCGGATCTGCTCTCCGACACCCTCACCCGCCCGACGGCCGCCATGCGGGCGGCGATGGCGGCCGCCGAGGTCGGCGACGACGTCTTCGGCGAGGACCCCACCGTCCGGGTCCTCGAGGAGCGGGTCGCAGCGCTGCTCGGCCACGAGGCTGGGCTGTTCACCCCCACCGGGTCGATGGCCAACCAGCTCGGGCTGCGGCTGCACGTGCGCCCCGGTGAGGAGCTCGTCTGCGACGCGCTCGCCCACGTCGTGCGGGCCGAGCTCGGCGCGGCGGCCGTCTTCTCCGGCATCAGCTCGCGCACCTGGGGGGCGCCGCGGGGGCTGTTGCGACCGGAGGACCCGATCAGGCTGATGGCGGTCAGTGGCGGGCCCTATCAGGTGGTCACCCGGCTCGTCGTCGTGGAGAACACCCACAACTTCGGCGGTGGCACGATCCAGCCGCTCGAGGCGATCGCTGCGGTGCGCGCGGCCACCCAGCTCCACGGCATCCGGATGCACCTCGATGGCGCGCGACTGTGGAATGCCCACGTCGCCACCGGTGTCGCGCTGGATTCGTATGCCGCACAGTTCGATTCGGTCTCGGTGTGCCTATCGAAGGGGCTCGGCGCGCCGGTGGGGTCGGTGCTCGTCGGCTCGGCGGAGGCGATGGCGGAGGCGCGGGTCTGGCGCAAGCGCTATGGGGGCGGGATGCGTCAGGTCGGCATCCTCGCCGCGGCCGGGCTGCATGCCCTCGACCATCACGTCGAGCGCCTCGCCGACGACCACGCCCGGGCCCGGCGCGCGGCCGCGGCGCTGGCCGAGGCAGCCCCCGGCTGCATCGATCCGCAGCTCGTGCAGACCAACATCGTCATGCTCTCCACCGACGGGCTCGCCTGCAGCGCAACCGAGCTCGTGGCACGCGCGATGGCCGAGGGTGTGCGAGGGTATGCCGCCGGCCCGGCTGCCGTCCGCTTCGTCTGGTCACTCGAGGTCGACGACGCGGCGACCGACCACGCGATCGACGTGCTCACCCGCCTCGTGCAAGCCGCCCGCCTTCCGGCCGGCTAGCGGGGCGGGCGCGGCCACTCACTCCGCACGACGCCGCACCCGCCTGCCATCGGACGTTCACTCCCTCGACCCCTGTCCGTGTCCGCGCGTCGAGGCTGACCCGCGAGCATCCGAGCGACGGAGCGCACCTGCGCACGCGTCATTCGAGATCCAGGACGGGAAGGAACGACGGATGCGCAAGAGAATCATCGCAACGCTCGCCACGGCGGTCGTCGCCGCTGGGGGAGCGGCGGCGCTCGGGACGTCGCCTGCGGTGGCTGACGGGGGCTTCCGGATCGATGCGGTGCCCTATGCCAACCCCGCGCAGGCGTGGAGAACAACGTCCTCACGCCGTCCGCACGGCAGGTGTCGGTGGCGTGGGGCGCGTTGCCCCTGGTCAACCCCGACGCGGCCAACGGCGTGACTCACTACGGCTACAACACGGCAGCGGGGGGACCGCTCACCCAGGCCACGAACGAAGCACGCAAGACCGAGCCGGACAAGAACGTCTACCTCGTCATGGGCGGCCATCACTACCTCTACCAGGGTCACGAGCTCGGGCCGCGGGGCTACGTCACCCGGGTCGACCTGGACCAGCCGGACCCCGCCAAGCGGGTCTCCCTGGTCGCCGACGTCGACACCGCGGGGGGTGCCTTCCCCACCATCGACGGGATCACCTGGAACCCCTTCACCCGCCAGCTGCTGGCCACGAGCGAGGCCAAGGCTCCCAACGGTGGGGTGTTCGCGATCGACCTCGACGCCAACGGCGATCCGGTCACCGCGGCCGCGCGTCGGCTGCCGGCGCTCGGCGCGGGTGGCTATGAGGGCATCCAATGCGACTCGGACGGCAATCTCTGGATCGTCGAGGACATCGGCGGCGCCGCCGCGTCCGGGGGCAAGGTGCCCAACTCCTACGTCTACCGCTTCGTGCCGACCGACCGGTCCGATCTCACCCGCGGCGGCGTGCTGCAGGCCTTGCAGATCGCGCGACCGGACGGCACGCCGATCACGGCTGCCCAGGTTCAGACCAACCCGGCCGACACCGTGCTCGGTGATCTGCACCGGCTGGGGACGACCTTCCGCACGACGTGGGTGGACGTGCACTCGACCGGTTCCCTGCCCTACGACGCCACGGCGGCGGCCAAGGCCGCGGGCGCGACGCCGCTCAAGCGCCCCGAGAACGGGGTCTTCCGCCCCGGGAGCGGGTTCCGCGAGTTCTACTTCACCGAGACGGGTGACACGAACGCCAACAGCACGCTGCCTGGCGCCTATGGCGGTGTCTTCCGGCTCACTCAGGACGGCCCCAGCGCCGCGACCGGTCGGCTGTCGATCGTCATCGTCGGCGACAAGGAGCACACCGGCTTCGACAACATCGCCTTCGCGAGCGCTGACGCGCTGCTCGTCGTCGAGGACGCCGGCGACACCCTGCACGGGCAGCGCAATGCCCTCGACTCCGGCTACCTGCTCAACCTGCGCAAGCGATCGGATGACGACGACGAGCACGGGGACGGCTCCCGTGGCCGCGCCCCCCAGCTGATCCGCTGGCTCGCCGAGGGACGCGACGCGTCTGCGACCTTCGACGCCATGTCCGGTCCGTCCTACAACGACGGCGACAACGAGATCACCGGCATCCACGTGTCCGATGGTGACCCGAGCGTGGGCGGCCTGCTTGGCGTCGCGGCCCCCGATGTGTCCAAGCCCGAGTGGCGGACCTTCTGGACCCAGCAGCACGGCGACAACGTCACCTGGGAGATCAGCTGGTCGATCCGTCGCTGACCGCCCCCAGCCGAGCAGCGGCGCCGCGGGTCTCCCGCCTGCGGCGCCGCTGTCACTATCTGGCGGTTCGTGGGCGTGCCGACGCGCGGCCTGCGCGTCGAGGACCGATGATCGACGGGTGCAGCGACCGTCGGCGACGTCCTCGCAGGCCCGGCCTGCTCGGGACCCCGCGCTGGACGTGGTTCGAGGTCTGGCGATCCTGTCGATGTACGTCGCCCATGTCGCGCCCTCCGGCGGTCCGGGTCAGCTGCTCAACCTCAGCGAGTTCCTCACCGCACCGCTCTTCGCCCTCGTCATCGGCTGCGCTGCCGCGCTGAGCGCCTCGCGCACCCGCTGGGTGGCCGTCATCGTCCGCGGTGCGGCTCTCGTCGGGCTGGGTCTCCTGCTGGACCGGCTCGGCGCGCAGGTCGACGACATCCTGCCCTACCTCGGGGTGCTCGTCGTCGTCGCGCATGCGCTGGCGCTCGGCCCGCGTCGTGTGACCGCGGTGATCACCGGGTTCTTCGCCATCGCTGCACCGGTCCTGCAGTCGTTGGCTCGTGACCGGCTCGGCGATGCGCTCGGCACCGACCGGTCGACGGCGCTGCTGCAGCTCGTCGCTGCCGGCCCGCACTATCGGCTGGTGACCCTCGTCGTCTGGGCCGGCGTCGGAGTGCTCGTCGGCCGCTTCGTGGTCCGCAGCCCGCAGGAGTTCATCCCGTTCCTCGCGCTGCCGCCGCTGGTGCTCACGGCCGCACTCCTCGTCGCCAAGCGCGCCGGCTGGATCGACCTGGTGCCCTACTCCGGCAGTCACGTCGAGATCCTCATGGGGGCCGCGATCGCCCTGTCGGTGCTCATCCTTGGGGTGGCCGCCGCGCGCTACCTGCGACTCGGTGTGCTCGCCCGCCTGGGTCGCATGTCGCTCTCCCTGTATGCCGCGCAGCTCGTCCTGCTCGGGGCCTGGGTCGGCCCGCTCGGCCACGCCACCGACGACTCCTGGCTGGTCCTCGCGCTGCTCGTCCTCATCAGCCTCACCCTCAGCGAGGGGTGGCGACTGCTGAGCGGCCCGGGCCGCGGGCCCCTCGAGTGGCCGCTGGACCGCCTCGCCCGGGCCGGTCAGCCCGCTGCTGCTCGGCGCACGCTCCCCTGAGGATTGGTGTCGTCCGGAAGTGGCTCGAGCGTCGACTTCCAGTCACGTATCGCGGGCGACGGCGGTCGAAACTGGCTCGAGTGTGGACTTCCTGTCGGTCGGACCGGCCACCACCACGACTCACACCTCATGGTGCAGCACCTCCGATGGCGGACGCCGGTCCTCTGACGGCCGCCCCACGAGCTCGACGGTGTACATCGCCGCGAGCACGAGCGCCCCACCGACCAGCATCCGCCCGGTGAGCGACTCGCCGCCGAAGAGCACCGCGAAGAGCGCGGCGAAGACCGGCTCGAGGGTCATCACGATGGCGGCCCGAGTCGCCGACATGTGCGCCTGCGCCCAGGTCTGCGACCACAGCGCGAGCACCCCGGCTGCGGTCGCCATGTAGATGACCGCCGCCCACTGGCCGCCGTCGTGCGGCCAGACGATGCCGTCAGGCACGGCCGCGACGACACACATTCCGGCGATGACGAGCATCTGCACCGCCGACATGCCGGTCGCCCGATCAGGGGTGGACAGCCGGCCCAGCCCGACGATGTGCAGGGCATAGAGCGCCGCCGCTGCGAGAGTGAGGGACTCGCCGATGCCGACGGCAAATCCGTTGAGCGACAAGACCGCCAGGCCGATGGTCGCGAGTCCGACGGCCAGCCAGGTGGTCGTCGGCACGTGCTCGCGCAGCAGCAGCGCCGTGAAGACGGGGGTAAGCACGACGTAGGTGCCGGTGACGAAGCCGGACACCGACGCGTCGGTGTGCTCCAGCCCGGTGGTCTGCAGGATCTGCGCAGCACCGTAGAGCCCGCCCAGCCCGGTCGACACCACCCAGTCACGTCGTCCCAGCGCGCGTAGCGGCCGCCAGAAAAGGGCGACCATGAGGACCGCGGCGATGGTGAAGCGGACCGCGAGGAAGTCCACCGACGGCACCGTCGTCACGAGATCGCGGATGAGGAAGAAGGTCGAGCCCCACACCGCGGTGAGCAGGACGAGCAGGACGGTGGCGACCGTGCGAGCCCGGGCAGCAGTCAGCGCCATGAGGTATGCCGCGTGGCTCAGACGATGACGAGCGTGACGGTCGAGCCCTTGCGCGCCATCGTGCCCGCTCGCGGGTTGGAGTCGCGGACCGTTCCGAAGAGGCCGCCGAGGACGTTGTCGAAGGCGACCTTGAAGCCGAGCCGCTCGAGCAGCGCCTTCGCCTCGCCCTTCTGCATGCCGATCGTCGCCGGCACCTGCACGAGCACCGGGCCCTTCGACGGCACCAGCGTGACCGTGTCGCCGGCGAAGAGAGTGCCCTGCGCGGGGGTCTGCGACACGACGTTGCCCTCGGGCACGGTGTCACTGTTGACCGCATCGGCGACGACGACCTTGAGCTTGACGCCCTCGAGCCCGGCCTTGGCGTCGGCAAGCTTGCTGCCGGTGTAGTCGGTGACCGGGATCGGCTCGCGCCCCTTGGAGAGCGCGATCGCGACCGCGGCACCCCGCTTGACCTGGGTGTCCGGCGCCGGGTCCTGCCGGATCACGACGCCGGCCGGCACGGTCTCGCTGAACTCCTCGCTCACCGCCCCGACGACGAGGGTCCGCTGGGCCAGCGCTGCCTCGGCGGCCGCCCGCTGCATCCCGTCGAGCTTGGGCACGGCATACCGCTCGGGGCCCTTGGAGACGGTGAGGGCGACCTTGGCGCCCTTGCGCACCTCGGAGCCAGGCGCTGGGTCGCCGGAGAGCACTCGCCCGGCCGGCTCGGTCTCGTCGTAGGCCTCGGTGACCGTGCTGGTGAGGTCGGCGCGGGTTAGGGCGCTCTGGGCGTCGGCGAGGGTCAGGTGGGCAACCGGCGGCACCACTCGTGCGCCGCCGGGTCCGTAGGTGGTCCAGGCGTACCAGCCGCCTGCCCCGAGCAGCAGCGCGAGCACGAGCAGCACCGCCGGCCAGCGCCGGCGAGTATGCCGCGCCGCCGGACTCCCGGGCACCGGGTCGACGACCTTGCCGACGAGCGGCGCGGGCGCCGGAGGCTCATCGGCCGGCCGGTGTCCGCCGCGTCGGCCGGCTGGGGGCGTCGAGGTGGCCCCGGCGCTCACCGCTGTCGGCGCGACAACGGCCATCGCCCGGGTCGGGTCGAGGGTGGGCAGCACCGCGGTGTCGAGGTCCTCGCCGGCCGGCCGATCGCCGTTGCCCGACTCGGCGCCGCGGCCGGACTGCGCTGGCGCGGGCCCCGACCCGGCTTCCGGCTGCCGCCTTGCGTTCTCGGGCTCCGGACCCGTCGTCGAGGCACGGGCGGCCGACGCGCCCGCCGCCGACGCGCCCGCCGCCGTCGAGGCACTGGCCGCCGCCGATGCGGCCGCCGCTGACGACGCGGCCGCCGACCCGCCGGCCGGCGCGGGCGGCATACCGGAGGGCCGTGCTTGGCGTGCCCCGGCAGCCGGACCGCCGAGCAGCACCGGCACGGCGTCGAGCTCCTCGTCCGAGAGCTGCCGCAGCGCATCGCGAACCTCGGCCATCAGCTCACCCGCGTTGAACGGCCGGTCCTCGGGGTCGCGGGAGGTCGCGTGCCGGATCACCCGGTCCAGCTCGAGCGGCACCGTCGAGACCCGGTCGGAGGCGCGCGGCACGCTGCCGTGGACGTGCTGATAGGCGACATGCATGGGGTTGTCGCCCTGGAAGGCCTTCTGCCCGGTGAGCAGCTCGTAGAGC
>DAOTIG010000015.1:24889-37628 GCA_035448065.1 Dermatophilaceae bacterium | reverse complement strand
CATCGCGGCCATCTCCGCCGCCGGTGGGCCGAGCTATGCCGCTCGGTGGATCGACCCCCAGAACAGGACTGACGGCGGCCAGCCCGGCGGCAACATCCGCCAGGTCTTCCTCTACCGCACCGACCGAGACCTCGAGTTCGTCGACCGCCCCGGCGGTGACGCCACGACCGCGGTGGCGGTGCTGGGCACCGGACGCGCCACCCACCTGTCGGTGTCCCCCGGTCGCATCGCGCCGAGCGACCTGGCCTGGATCGACAGCCGCAAGCCTCTCGTCGGCGAGTTCCGCTTCCGCGGACAGACGGTCTTCGTCGTCGCGGTGCACTTCGCCTCCAAGGGCGGCGACAATCCGCTCTTCGGCCGCTGGCAGCAGCCGGTGCGCAGCAGCGAGGTGCAGCGCCACGCGCAGGCGGCCGCCGTGCGCAGCTTCGCCGACGCCCTGCTCGCCGCCGACCCCGCGGCCCGACTCGTCGTCGCCGGTGACGTCAACGACTTCGAGTTCAGCCGGACCGCGGACATCCTCGTCGGCGGCGGCGCGACGCAGCTCACCGACCTGCCTCGAACCGTGCCGGCAGCCGAGCGGTGGACCTACGTCTTCGAGGGCAACTCCCAGGTGCTTGACCACATCCTCGTCAGCCCAGCCCTCACTGTCGCCCCGCCCGGAGCCAAGTACCCCGCCCACGTCTACGACATCGTGCACACCAATGCGGCCTTCGCCGACCAGCAGTCCGACCACGACCCGCAAGTCGTCCGGCTGGCGATCAGGGGCGGCGCCGGGGGCTGACAATCGGCGCACTGCGCGGCATACAGTGGATGGATGAGCGAGCCCTCGTATGCCGTGCAGCGCACCGACGAGCAGTGGCGCGAGCTGCTCACGCCCGAGGAGTTCCACGTGCTGCGCGAGGCCGGCACCGAGCGGGCCTTCACCGGCGAGTACACCGACACCGAGACGGTCGGGGTCTACTCGTGCCGGGCCTGCGGCGCCGAGCTGTTCCGCAGCGAGACAAAGTTCCACAGTCACTGCGGCTGGCCGTCGTTCTACGCACCGCTGGCCGAGGACCGGGTGGAGTATCTCGAGGACCTGAGCCTCGGGCGGCGGCGGACCGAAGTGCGGTGCTCCGCCTGCGGATCGCACCTCGGGCACGTCTTCGAGGGCGAGGGCTACGGCACCCCGACCGACCTGCGCTACTGCATCAACTCGATCAGCATGCGGCTCTCCGAGTCGTAGTGGTGCTGCGATGATCGAGCGGGCGACGCTGAGCTCCGGCCGACTGGCCGTCGTCGTCGCGCTGCTGGCCCCGTTCGCGATCGGCCAGCTGGCCGGGCGGCTCGGCGACACGACGGACCCGATCGTCGAGGCCTTCACCCACCTGCTCCCGACAACCTTCCTCATCGCCCTGCTGGCCGGCGTGCTGTGGCTCAACAGCCGGATGCCGCAGGCCACCTGGCGTGCCGCCACACCGGGAGCGACCGACGAGACCATCGGAATGGCGCTGGCTGCTCATCGCATCGACCGCGCTCGTGGTCGTGGCCGGTGGCCTCGGCGTCCTCGGTGTCGCGAGCCGAGGTCGGACCCCCTGGCTGCTCATCACCCGCATGACCGGTGTGGACGTGCGCGATGCCGCCCCCACCTGGATGACGGTGACCTTCCCGGTGCCCCTGCCCAGCTGGGTGGCGACGGCTCTCCTCGTGGGGCTGCTCGGTGCCAGCGTGGTCGCCACGGCGCGCTGCCTGCGCCGCTTGAGCCGGGTCGGTGCCGCCGAGCGCCTGAGCCGGATCGTCACCACCCGCGCCGTGCTGGCTGTCGTGCTCGCCCTCGCCCTCGTGTTGCTTGCCGTCGGGACCGGCGTCGTCCAGCGCACGGTCGAGCTCGACCCGACCATGGGGGTGCCGGTCGATCCCGCGGCACCCTTGGCGACCCGCACCATCCAGCCGTGGCATGCGATGGGCTCGATCGCCAACTGGCTGGCGCTGACGGCCCTGGTGGCCGCCGGCCTCAGCTACGCCCATCTCGTCCGACTCTGGCGACGCCCCTGAGCCGAGCCGGAGCGAGGTCGGGGCTCGGGCTAGCGCCAGGCCTGCACGATGTCCGACAGCTCGACCCTCGGTCCGGTGAAGAACGGGATCTCCTCACGCACGTGCAGGCGGGCCCGTGAGGCGCGCAGCTCTCGCATCAGGTCGACGATCCGGTGCAGCTCGTCGGCCTCGAAGGCCAGCACCCACTCGTAGTCGCCCAGCGCGAAGGCCGCGATGGTGTTGGCCCGCACGTCGGGGTAGTCGCGCGCCATCTGGCCGTGCTCACGCAGCATGTCCCGACGCTCGGCCTCGTCCATGACGTACCAGTCGTAGCTCCGGACGAAGGGGTAGACGCACACGTAGCCGCGCGGCTGCTCGTCGGCGAGGAAGGCCGGGATGTGGCTCTTGTTGAACTCCGCCGGCCGGTGCAGGGCCGCGACCGACCAGACCGGCTCGAGGTGCGCGCCGAGGGCAGTGCACAGCAGGCGGTGGTATGCCGCCTGCAGCGCCTCGATCGTCGGCGCGTGCCACCAGACCATGACGTCGGCGTCGGCGCGCAGCCCGGCCACGTCGTAGACCCCGCGCACGACGACGTCGTCCTGAGCCGCGACCTCCGTGAAGAGATCCTGCACCTCGGCTGCCAGCGTGCCTCGATCGGCGTCACCGAGGCGGTCGACGGCGAACACCGACCACATGGCATACCGGATCGTGTCGTTGATCTCGCGCACCCGAGACGGGCTCGGCTTGCCCGGGTAGCTGGGTCGGGATGCGGGCTCCGCTGGGTGCTGCGACATGGACCCATCCAAACAGAGCACTCACATGGTTATCGCATCGAGACCTGTGCGGTGCAACGGCGTCGACACACTGGATGCTTCTTCCCAGTGACCGACCATAGCCGACGACAGGGGCCTCTCGGATGTCCAGCACCACCAGCTCGCGCACCTCACCCATCGCGGCGCCACCCTCCCGGCCGGCTTCAGGTCGGCGCGCCGGCGGGGCCGGCGTGGCGCTGCTCGCCGCCGGGGTCTTCGCCTTGGCCGGCTGCTCGGCCAGCGCCTCGACCACGGCGGCTCCGGCGCCCGCCGGTGCCGGAGCCGGACCGGCCGCGGTTGCCCCGAAGCAGGCCGCGCCCCAGGCGGTGGCTGCCGACCGGGCTGCCTCGGCACCGGAGGCCGCCGCTCCCGGCGCGGTGGTCGTCGAGCAGCAGCTCATCCGGACGGCGAGCATGTTCATCACCGTCGAGGATGTGGGCAAGGCGGCGCTCGTCGTGCGTGGTGTGGCGAGGGGACTCGGTGGGGTCGTCGTCGACGAGGCCGTCAACCAGACGCCCGCGGCGCCGGTGGATCAGGCCGCGCCCTCCGCGGCCGCCGGCGGTGCGCCGGCACCCCGCCCGAGCCTGCCCCGGGTCGGCAACTACGGCCAGCTCACGATCGCGGTGCCGGCCGACAAGCTGGACACCGCGCTCGAACAGCTGCGCCAGGTGGGCACGGTCGTGCAGCAGACCTCCGCGACCCAGGACGTCACCACCCAGGTCGCCGACCTCGAGGCCCGGATGGCCACCAAGAAGGCCAGCATCGAGCGGGTCCGGGCCCTCATGGCCCAGGCCAGCAACCTCACCCAGGTCGTCGAGCTCGAGGCCCAGATATCCGCGCGGGAGGCCGAGCTGGAGTCCATGCAGGCCCAGGCCGCAGCCATCGCGAAGAAGGTCGCGATGTCGACGGTGACCGTGACGATCAGCGCCAACCCGCAGGCTGCCACCCCCGTCGCCGAGCCCCCGAACGCCTTCGTGGGGGGCCTGCAGAGCGGCTGGCGGGCGCTGTCGGCGAGCCTGACGGTGCTGCTCAGCCTGCTCGGCGCGCTGCTGCCCTGGGCGGTCGTCCTCGGCCTGCCGGGCTGGTTCGCCTGGCGAGCCTGGCAGCGTCGGCACCCGTCGCGACGGCCGGTCTCTCCCGCGGCCCCAGCGGCTCAGGTCGCGCCGGTCGCGCCGGTCGCGCCGGAGCGTGAGCCGGCCCCGGTGAGTGTCGGGGGTGCAGGCGGCGCCGCGGGCCTCGGCGAACCCGGCCCGGGACGGGACTGACGGACCTCGGACCTGCCGTCAGCGGGCCGAGTGCTCGTGGACGAGGTCGACGACGCGGGTGAGCACGTCGGGGTCGGTGCTCGGCAGCACCCCGTGGCCGAGGTTGAAGATGTGGCCCGGTGCTGCGCGCCCCTCGTCGAGGATCGCGCGCACCCGGCGGTCGAGGACCTCCCACGGGGCGAAGAGCAGCGCCGGATCGAGGTTGCCCTGCACGGCATACGCCGGACCGAGCCGGGCCACGGCATCGGTGAGCGAGACGCGGTAGTCGACGCCGACGACCTCGCACCCGGCGCCGCCCATCGAGGCGAGCAGCTCGCCGGTGCCGACCCCGAAGTGGATCCGGGGCACGTCGAGATCGGCGACGGCGCCCAGCGCCACCTGCGAGTGCGGGCGCACGAAGGTCTCGTAGTCCGCGCGCGGCAGGGCTCCCACCCACGAGTCGAAGAGCTGGATCGCGCTCGCGCCGGCGAGGACCTGTGCGCGCAGGAACGCACCGGACACCTGGGCCAGCCGGCCGCACAGCTCGTGCCACAGCGTCGGGTCGCCGTGCATCAGGGCCTTGGTGCGCTCGTGCGTGCGGCTCGGTCCTCCCTCGACAAGATAGGACGCCAGCGTGAACGGCGCCCCGGCGAAGCCGATGAGCGGGGTCGGGCCGAGCTCGGCGACGAGCAGCCGGACGGCGTCGGTCACGGCGACGACGTGGTCGGCGGTGAGCTCGGGTATGCCGCGCACGTCCTCGCGCGTGCGGACCGGGGCGGCAACCACCGGTCCGACCCCGGCGACGATGTCGAGGTCGACGCCGACGGCCTTGAGCGGGACCACGATGTCGCTGAACAGGATGGCCGCATCGACACCGTGCCGGCGGACCGGCTGCAGGGTGATCTCGGTGACCAGCTCGGGCCGGAAGCAGGACTCGAGCATCGGGATGCCCTCGCGCACCGCGCGGTACTCCGGCAGTGACCGACCCGCCTGACGCATGAACCACACCGGGGTCTGCGGCACCGGCTGGCGTCGAGCGGCGCGGACGAGCGGGCTGTCGGACGGTGGCATGGGGTCGGACACGTCGGTCATCGTGTCACGGGCGGGATGGTCCACTCGGCGCGGGATGGTCCGCTCGGCGAGGCAAAGCGTCAGGTCAGCCGGCGTGGGCGAAGCCGGCGATGAGGACGATGCCGAGCATCGCCAGGCCCACCCCGACGAGCTGGATCCGGGAGAGCCGCTCGTGCAGGTAGTAGCGGGCGAGCAGGATCGTCGCCACCGGGTAGAGCGAGCCGAGGACGGCGGTGATCGACACCAGGCCCGACGAGGACGCCAGCCCGAAGAGCGCGTTGGCCAGTAAGTCACCCGCACCGATCGCGGCGAGCACCGGCAGGTCCCGCCGGCCGATGCCACCCACGCTGCGCACGGCGAGGGCCAGGGCGGCATACCCGATGCACGAGGTGAGGCGCATGCCCCACAGCAGGTGCAGCAGCGAGGCTCGGGCGCCACGGTCGATGGCGAACAGCGCCACACCGAAGCCGAGGGCCGCCAGACAGGCGAGCAGCACCGGTCGGGCGCTCAGCCCCTGGTGCAGCTCGGGCCCGCTGGCGAGCACGACGCCGACGATCGCCACCCCGATGCCGGCCCAGGCGACCGGCGACGGGGTCTCGCCGCTGAGCACGCCGAGCAGCACCGGGATACCGGCTCCGAGCGCGGCTATCGGCGCGACGACGCCCATCGTGCCGGTGGCCAGGGCGGCATAGAAGGCGAGCAGCCCCAACGACCCGGACACCCCCGCGAGCACCGCCCACGGCACCCAGCCGTCAGCCAGGCGCAGCGAGCCCGAGACGAGGACGGCGGCGGTGAGCAGCACCAGGGCGATGGCCTGCGACCAGGCGATGACGACCAGGGGGCGCAAGCGGCGCGAGACGACGCCGGCGACGAAGTCGGAGGTGCCCCACACGAGGGAGGACAGCAGCGCCAGGAGTGCGGACACCGTCGGCAGGCTACCGGGCCCGGTCACCGACAGCAGGAGCGGACCACGACTCGGGCGAGCAGGGGTGTCCGGCGCGTCTGGCCGGCCTGCAGGCTCCGCGCGCCGTACTCTGCAAGGGTGCGCGGACGAACCTTACCCGGTGACCCGGCCGCCGACTTCGCCAGAGCCATCGAGGGTCTGCACGGAGCGCGGGTCCGGCCCGAGGTGCGCCTCACCGAGGTTCCCGCACCGCAGCGGATCGCCCCCTATTCCCTGGCCATGTCGGCGGAGGTCATCGGCGCGGTCGGTGGTGACGAGCTGGCGTCCGGCCGTTTCGTGCTGCTGCACGATCCCGATGCGCCGGAGCCGTGGGAGGGCACCTGGCGTGCGGTGACCTTCGCCCGTGCCGAGCTCGAGCCGGAGATGGCCTCCGATCCCGCCCTCGGCGAGGTCGGCTGGTGCTGGCTGCTCGATTCGCTCCGAACGAACGATGTCGCCTTCACCGCGGAGGCCGGTACCGTCACACGTGTGGTTTCCGAGCGTTTTGGTGGGCTTGCGCAACAGCAGGCCACGGTCGAGGTCGAGATCAGGGCGTCGTGGACGCCGGTCGGACCTGACCTCGGCAGCCATTTGAGCGCCTGGTCCGACCTGCTGTGCACGGTCGCCGGGCTCCCACCGCTGCCCGAGGGCGTGGTCGCCCTGCCGGGCGCGCGCCGGTGAGCGCTGAGGACTCGGGGAGCCTCACGGTCGACACGGACGAGCGCGAGCTCGTTCCGCTTCTCATGCCTGCCGAGGGCGTGCCGGCGGTCGTCGTCGACGAGCGTCAGCTGCTCGAGTGCGCGAAGGCCATCGGCGCCGGCGCTGGCCCGGTCGCGGTCGACGCCGAGCGCGCCTCCGGACATCGCTACGGGCAGCGCGCCTATCTCGTCCAGCTGCGGCGCGCTGGGGCCGGCAGCTGGCTGATCGACCCGGTCGCGTGTCCGGACCTGTCCCCGGTCGCCGAGGCGATCGGCGACGCCGAGTGGGTGCTGCATGCCGCGACCCAGGACCTGCCGTGCCTGGCCGAGATCGGGCTGCGACCGGTGCGGCTCTTCGACACCGAGCTCGGCGCCCGGCTGGCCGGCCTGCCGCGGGTCGGGCTCGGGGCCTCCGTCGAGCACTACCTCGGACGCTCGCTCGCCAAGGAGCACTCCGCCGTCGACTGGTCGCAGCGGCCGTTGCCCGAGCCCTGGCTGCGGTATGCCGCGCTGGACGTCGAGGTGCTCGTCGAGCTCCGCGACGAGATCGCCGCCGACCTCGAGGCCCAGGGCAAGCTCGGCTGGGCCCAGGAGGAGTTCGCTGCGCTCGTTGGCTATGCCGGGCCGGCACCGCGGGTGGACCCGTGGCGCCGGGTGTCCGGCATGCACCGGGTGCGCCGCCGGCGCAACGTCGCCATGCTCCGCGAGCTCTGGTACGCCCGCGACCGGATCGCCCAGCGCCGGGACGTGTCGCCCGGCCGGGTCGTGCCGGACTCGGTGCTCATCGAGCTGGCCAACGACCCCCCGAAGGATGGGGCGGCCATGGGGGTCAGGCGCGAGCTGCGGGCCGCCGCGCGCAACCCGCGGCCCTGGCTTGAGGCCATCGAGCGCGCCCTCGCCCTGCCCGACGAGCAGCTGCCGCCGCTGGCCATCCCGGGCAGCGGTCCGCCGCCGCCCCGGTCGTGGGCCGAGCGGGACCCGGTGGCCGCGGCCCGGCTGGCCGACGTGCGCACCGAGCTGCTCGACTTCTCCACCCAGCACGTCGTGCCGGTCGAGAACCTGGTCTCCCCGGATCTGCTGCGGCGGGTGCTGTGGACCCCGCCGGCCGATCTGAGCACCGATGGCTTCGCCGCCGAGCTGCGCTCCGGCAGCGCACGGGAGTGGCAGATCGGGATCGTCGCCCCGATCCTCGCGGCCGCTGCCGCGGCGCATCCCTAGCGCTTGCCGGATCGCTCCACGCACAGGTGACGTGGGTCACCTCGGGTGTGGTGCGGGCGTAGGTTACTGGCCAGTAGCATGTGGCCAGCACCCTGCCCAGCCCCATGCTGCTGCCCGAAGGAGCGCTGTCCATGACCCGATCGCTGCGTGAGGTCGTCTTCGTCGACGGCGTCCGGACCCCCTTCGGCAAGGCGGGTGAGAAGGGCATCTACGCCCAGACCCGCGCCGACGACCTCGTCGTCCGGTGCATCCGCGAGCTGCTCGCCCGCAACCCCGGCCTGCCCGCCGACCGGGTCGAGGAGGTCGCCATCGCGGCCACCACCCAGATCGGCGACCAGGGCCTCACCCTCGGCCGGGTCGCCGCCCTGCTGTCCGGCCTGCCCAAGACCACCCCCGGCTACTCCATCGACCGGATGTGCGCCGGCGCGATGACCGCGGTCACGACGACCGCCGCCTCGATCGCGGTCGGCGCCATCGACGTCGCGGTCGCCGGCGGCGTCGAGCACATGGGCCGGCACCCGATGGGCGAGGGGGTCGACCCCAACCCGCGCATCGTCGCCGAGAAGATCGTCGACCCGTCGGCCCTGGTCATGGGCAAGACCGCCGAGAACCTGCACGACCGCTTCCCGCAGCTGACCAAGGAGCGCAGCGACGCCTATGCCGCCGCCTCGCAGGCCAAGCTCGCCGCGGCATACCAGGCCGGCCAGATCCAGCCCGACCTGGTGAGCATGGCCACCCGCCACAAGGACCTCGGCTGGGGCCTGGCCACGGCCGACGAGCCGCCCCGCCCCGGCACGACGATGGCCGAGCTGGCCTCGCTCAAGACCCCCTTCCGCGCGCACGGCAACGTCACCGCGGGCAACAGCGCCGGTCTCAACGACGGCGCGACCGCCTGCCTGCTCGCCTCCGAGGAGGCGGCCGCCGAGCTCGGGCTGCCGGTCAAGATGCGCCTGGTGTCCTATGCCTTCGTCGGCGTCGAGCCCGAGGTGATGGGGGTCGGCCCGGTGCCGGCGACCGAGAAGGCCCTCGCCAAGGCCGGCCTCACTATCGAGGACATCGGCCTCTTCGAGCTCAACGAGGCCTTCGCCGTGCAGGTGCTCGCCTTCCTCGACCACTTCGGCATCGCCGACGACGACCCGCGGGTCAACCCCTTCGGCGGTGCCATCGCCACCGGCCACCCGCTCGCCTCCTCCGGCGTCCGGCTGATGACCCAGCTGGCCCGGCACTTCGAGGCTCACCCCGAGGTCCGCTACGGCCTCACCTCGATGTGCATCGGCATCGGGATGGGCGGCACGGTGATCTGGGAGAACCCGCACCACGCCGACTACGTCCCTTCCGTCACGGCTGTCGACCCGGCCGCCAGCAAGGAGGCCTGAGCCATGAGCGACGCCAAGACCTACCAGGAGGTCGTCACCCACTTCCTGCCGCGCGACGTCGCGCTGCGGACCTCGGCGGGTGCCGACGCCGGCACGATGGTGCTCATCACCCTCGACAACGGCTTCGACCACAGCAAGCCGAACTCCTTCGGCATGGCCGGGATGGCCGAGCTGCAGGCCGTGCTCGACCGGGTCGCCGAGCGGGTCGCTGCCGGCGAGGTGCAGGCGGTCGGGCTCACCGGCAAGCCCTTCATCTTCGCCGTCGGCGCCGACCTCGTCGGCGTGCCGACGGTGACCGACCGCGAGCAGGCGATGGCGCTCGGCCGAGCCGGCCACGCGGCATACGCCACGCTCATGGACCTCGGGATCCCGAGCTTTGCCTTCATCAACGGCGCGACGATGGGCGGGGGTCTCGAGCTGGCGCTCGCGGCGACCTACCGCACGGTCTCCTCCGGGGTGCCGGCGGTCGCACTGCCCGAGTGCTTCCTCGGCCTGGTGCCCGGCTGGGGCGGCTGCTACCTGCTGCCCAACCTCATCGGTCCGCAGAAGGCGCTCTCGGTGATCATCGAGAACGCCCTCAACACGAACAAGATGATGAAGGGCCCGCAGGTCCTCGAGCTCGGCATCGCCGACGCGATGTTCGAGCCGGCCGACTTCCTCGAGCGCTCGATCGCCTGGGCGGCCGACGTGGTCACCGGGGCGGTCGACGTGCCGCGACCCGAGATCGACCGCAGCGAGGCCACCTGGGAGGGCGCCCTCGCGATGGCGAAGATGCTCGCCGACCTCAAGACCGGTGGCCAGTCCCCCGCTCCCTACCGGGCGATGGAGCTGGTCCGGGCGGCGCGCACCGCCGATCGGGACGCCGCCTTCGCCGCCGAGGACGAGGCGATCGCCGACCTCGTCATGGGTGACGAGCTGCGCGCCGGGCTCTATGCCTTCGACCTCGTGCAGCGCCGCGCCAAGCGGCCCGCCGGAGCGCCGGACGCCGGCCTGGCCCGCCCGGTCAGCAAGGTCGGCATCGTCGGGGCCGGCCTGATGGCCAGCCAGCTCGCGCTGCTGTTCATCCAGCGGCTGCAGGTGCCGGTCGTGATGACCGACCTCGACGAGGAGCGGGTCGCCAAGGGCGTTGCCTACGTGCACGCGCAGCTCGACGGCCAGGCCACCAAGGGCCGGCTCTCCCCCGACAGCCTGCAGCGCTCCAAGTCGCTGGTCACCGGCTCGACGAGCAAGTCCGGCTTCGCCGACGCCGACTTCGTCATCGAGGCGGTCTTTGAGGAGATGTCGGTGAAGAAGACGGTCTTCGCCGAGTGCGAGGCGGTTGTCTCCGACACCTGCGTGCTCGCGACGAACACCTCGAGCCTGTCGATCGGCGAGATGGCGGCCGACTTGGCGCACCCGGAGCGGGTCGTCGGCTTCCACTTCTTCAACCCGGTCGCGGTGATGCCGCTGCTCGAGATCATCCCCGGCGAGAAGACCGACGACGCCACTCTCGCAACGGCATTCGCCACCGGCAAGGCGCTGAAGAAGACCTGCATCCTGGTCAAGGACTCGCCGTCATTCATCGTCAACCGGCTGCTCGGCCGCTTCATGGGCGAGGTCGGCAAGGTCGTCGACGAGGGCACTCCGGTGGCCGTGGCCGACCAGGCCTTCGCCGGCCTGGCGCCGATGCCGCCCTTCGTGCTCATGGGGCTGGTCGGCCCGGCGATCGCGCTGCACAACGCCGAGACGCTGCACCGCGCCTTCCCCGAGCGGTTCACCGTGCCGGAGGGGCTCAAGCGGGTCGTCGAGGCCAAGAAGCCCGGCTACTACCTGTGGGAGGCCGGCAAGCCGGTGCTCGACCCCGAGGTCGCCGCTCTGCTGCCGACGCCGGAGCAGCCGGTCGAGCTCACGCCGGCCCAGGTGCGCGAGCGGGTCCTCGGCGCGCTCGCCGAGGAGGCCCGGCTGATGCTCGACGAGGGCGTCGCCCAGGCCCCGATGGACATCGACCTGGCGATGATCACCGGTGCCGGCTTCCAGTTCTGGAACGGCGGGCTCACCCCGCTGCTGGACCGCAGCGGTGTCGCCGAGCAGGTCACCGGCAGTCGCTTCCTGCCGCCGGGCGCGGCCAGCGTCCCCGCCTGAAGACCACGACCCATCTGACGGTATGCCGCGCGCGGACCGCGCGGCATACCGTCAGGTGGTAGCGGTTTCATGATCTGCTGGCATCACATCCCTGAGATATCATGCGCGGGTGACCATGGACTATCGCGAGCGGATCGGCGCCCTCATCCGCGACGCCCGGCGCCACAAGGGCCTCACCCAGGCCGAGCTCGCCCGGCTGCTCGGCACCAGCCAGAGCGCCGTCGCCCGGATCGAGCAGGGCCAGCAGAACCTCTCCCTCGAGACCCTCGCGCGGGTCGGTGAGGCCCTGGACAGCGAGTTCGTCAGCGTCGGCCACTCCGGTCCCCAGCATCTGCGGATCGTCGGTGGTCGCAAGCTCTCCGGCGAGATCGACGTCAAGAGCAGCAAGAACGCCGGCGTGGCGCTGCTCTGCGCGGCCCTGCTCAACCGGGGCCGCACGACGCTGCGTGGCCTGGCCCGGATCGAGGAGGTCAACCGGATCGTCGAGGTGCTCACCTCGATCGGCGTCAAGGTGCGCTGGCTCGCCGACAGCAATGACCTCGAGATCACGCCGCCGGCGCAGCTCGACCTTGCCGCGATCGACGTCGAGGCGGCGCGCCGCACCCGCACCGTCATCATGTTCCTCGGGCCGCTGCTGCACGACAACCCGCAGTTCCAGCTCCCCTATGCCGGGGGGTGCGACCTCGGCAAGCGCACGGTCGAGCCGCACATGTCCGCGCTGCGTCCCTTCGGGCTCCAGGTCGAGGCGACCCACGGCTTCTATCTCGCCGCCGCCGCCCCGCGGGTGCCCGAGCGGGCCATCGTGCTCACCGAGCGGGGTGACACGGTCACCGAGAACGTCCTCATGGCGGCGGCGCGCACGCCCGGCGCGACGACGATCCGCAACGCCAGCTCCAACTACATGGTCCAGGACCTGTGCTTCTACCTGCAGCAGCTCGGCGTGCAGATCGACGGGATCGGCACGACGACGCTGCGGGTCGTGGGTCGCGAGCACATCGACGTCGACGTCGACTACGCCCCGAGCGAGGACCCGATCGAGGCGATGAGCCTGCTCGCCGCCGCGGTCGTCACGGGCTCCGAGATCACCATCCGCCGGGTGCCGATCGAGTTCATGGAGATCGAGCTCGCGACCTTGGAGACGATGGGCATGCGCTTCTCGCTCAGCGAGGAGTATGCCGCCGCCAATGGCCGGACCCGGCTGGTCGACCTCACGACCGAGCCCGGCCCGCTGCACGCGCCGCTC
>DAOTIG010000015.1:3062-24789 GCA_035448065.1 Dermatophilaceae bacterium | reverse complement strand
CGATGTTGCACGACTGGGTCTACGAGAACCGCGCGATCTATCTCACCGAGCTCACCCGGGTGGGTGCCAAGGTGCAGCTGCTCGACCCGCACCGGGTGCTCATCGAGGGCCCGACCCGCTGGCGGGCCGCCGAGGTCATCTGCCCGCCGGCGCTGCGCCCCGGGGTGGTCGTCCTGCTCGCCATGCTGGCGGCACCGGGCACGTCGGTGCTGCGCAACGTCTACGTCATCAACCGCGGCTACGAGGACCTCGCCGAGCGGCTCAACGCGCTCGGGGCGACGATCGAGGTCTTCCGGGACATCTGAGCGCGCCGAGGCTCAGCGAGCGTCGACGGTGCCGTTCGCGCGCTGCCGTCGGGCGAGGTATGCCGCGTGGTCGCGACGCGCCTCGACGACATCGGCGACCTCGAGGATCCGCACCCCGCAAGAGCGCAGATCGCAGGTCCGCGGCGTGCTGCCGTCGATGAGCGAGATGCCGCTCACCGTGTCCTCGTCCCGGTCGGTGCAGTAGACCGGGTGGTAGGAGCAGTCCTCGTAGACCTGCCCGGGCTGCACGTCGTCCGAGGGCCGCAGCGGCGTGGCCTCGGCGGCGCTGCGCTGGTCCACCCCCAAGCCGAGCAGCCGCTCGACGGCGTCGACGACATAGGCAAGTCCCTTGCGCGCCAACACGATCGAGTAGTGGTTGGTGTCGGGGACCTTGGTGACGCGTACCTCGGCCGGCACGTTGAGCAGGCCGAGCCGCTCCTTGTCGTAGAGGCCCTGGGGCTCGTCGAAGAGCCCGCGGGGCGCCCAGAGGAACTCGGTGCGCACCCCCTTGGCCACCGCGGTGCGCAGCGCACCCGCGAGGCTGGGGTGGAAGAAGACGTCGCGTCCGTCGGCGCGGATCGAGTCGAGCACGCACGAGCTGACGTAGCGGCCGTCGCCGGCGCTCGAGGGTCGCGTGTCGTGGTCGACGTAGCGGCGCAGCACGTCGGCGTCGTCGCCGGTGAGCAGCGGGCCTAGCGCGGGATGATCGGTGACGAAGTCGACGTAGGACTGCGGGCTGTCGAAGCTGCGCTCGAGCCGCTTCATCGCCGGCCCGAGCGCGACCCGCAGGGTCGTGTCGATGTCCTGCTGGCGCACGCCGGGTGGGATGGGGAAGTTGAGCCCACCGTCGACGAGCACGAGCCCGGAGATGAGGTCCGGGTGCCGGGCCCCGAGCAGCACGCACACCGCGGCGCCCATCGAGTGTCCGAGCAGCAGTGGCGGCTGGGGCAGGGTGCGGGCCAGGGCGGCGAGCTCGGAGACGTGGACGTCGAGACCGAGATCCCCCTCGGGGACCGGGCTGTCTCCCCGGCCGCGCAGGTCGGGCGCGAGCAGCCGCACCCGCCCCTCGCCGAAGCGGCGGGCGACGACGTCGGAGAGCAGCGCCCAGTTGAGCCCGTTGCCGGTGATCCCGTGCACCGCGATGACCGTGGGCGCGTCGGCCGACGGCGTGCCGACGGTGAGGTCGTGGATGTGCATCATCGCGGCAGCCACTCGAGGACGTCGTCGGCGATCGCGTCGGGGGTCAGCCCGATCTGCTCGAGGACCTCGCCTCGCGAGGCGTGCTCGAGGAAGCGCTTCGGTATGCCGTGCACCTGCACCGGGGTCTGGACTCCGTTGCTGCGCAAGGCATCCGACACCTGGCTGCCGACTCCACCGACCACCAGACCGTCCTCGACGACGACGAGGGCGTCGGTCCGGCGGGCCAGGTCGACGAGGTCGTCGCTCACCGGCACGCACCAGCGCGGGTCGACGACCCGCACGCCGAGGCCGGCCGCGGCGAGCTTGTCTGCGACGGCCATCGAGACCGCGGCCATCTCACCGATGCCGACCAGGGTGACGTCGCAGCGGGCGCCCTCCTCGACGTCCCGCAGCACGTCGACGCTGCCGACGGTGGACACCGCCGGCAGGGGCGGCGGCGGGTTCTGCTTCGAGAAGCGGATGACCGTCGGCCCGTCGCTGACGTCCACGGCCTCGTCGAGCGCCCGCCGCAGCTCGTCGGCGTCGCGCGGCGCACAGACCCGCACGCCGGGCATGATGCCGGTGAGCACGAGGTCCCACATGCCGTTGTGCGACGCGCCGTCGGTGCCGGTCACGCCGGCTCGGTCGAGCACGACGGTCACTCCGGCGCCGTGCAGGGCGCAGTCCATGAGCAGCTGGTCGAAAGCCCGGTTGAGGAAGGTCGCATAGACGCACACGACCGGATGCAGGCCGGCGTAGGCGAGACCCGCGGCCATCGTCAGCGCGTGCTGCTCGGCGATGCCGACGTCGAAGACCCGTGCCGGCCACCGCCGCTGGAAGCTCTCCAGCCCCACCGGGATGAGCATGGCGGCGGTGATGGCCACGACGTCGGGTCGCCGCTCCCCCACAGCGACCATCGCGTCACCGAACTCGTCGGTCCAGATCCGGCCCTTGACCGCCAGCGGCAGGCCGGTCTCAGGGTTGATCTTGTCGACGGCGTGGAAGCGGTCGGCCTCATGGGCGCGGGCCAGCTCGTAGCCCTTGCCCTTCTTGGTGAGCACGTGGACGATGACCGGGCCGCCGAAGGACTTCGCCCGGCGCAGCGCCGACTCGAGCGCCGGCAGGTCGTGCCCGTCGATCGGCCCGAGGTACTTCAGGCCCAGATCTTCGAACATCCCTTGCGGCGCAACGAGATCCTTGAGGCCCTTCTTCATCCCGTGCACCGCGGCATACGCTGCGCCACCGATGACCGGGGTGCCCTTGAGCCGCTCCTTGCCCCAGGTGAGGAAGTGCTCGTAGCCCTGGGTGGTGCGCAGCGTCGCGAGGTGGTCGGCGAGGCCGCCCTGGGTGCGGCCATAGGACCGCTCGTTGTCGTTGACGACGATGACCAGCGGCAGGTCCTTGTCGATCGCGATGTTGTTGAGCGCCTCCCAGGCCATGCCGCCGGTGAGGGCGCCGTCGCCGATCACTGCGACGGTATGCCGCGCTCCGCCCGGCGCGCGGCCCGCCTGGGCGGCCAGTCGCCGACCCTTGGCGATGCCCTCGGCCCAGGACAGCGCGGTCGAGGCATGCGAGTTCTCGACGACGTCGTGCTCGGACTCGGCCCGGCTGGGGTAGCCGGACAGCCCGCCGCGACTGCGCAGGGCGGAGAAGTCCTGGCGGCCGGTGAGCAGCTTGTGCACGTAGGACTGGTGGCCGGTGTCGAAGACGATGGTGTCGCGCGGGGAGTCGAAGACCCGGTGCAGGGCGATGGTGAGCTCGACGACGCCGAGGTTGGGACCGAGGTGGCCGCCGGTCCTCGTCACCGCGGCGACGAGGAAGTCCCGGATCTCCTGGGCGAGCGTCGGCAGCTGCTCCGGAGCGAGGGTGCGCAGGTCGGACGGCCCGCGAACGGAGTCCAACAGGCCCACGGACGTGCTCCTCCATCAGGACTCGGTGACCGGTGCGCGTTGCCGAACGACAGCCCGTGGCTGCGCCGACAGCGTCGATCGAGTCTAGTTCACCGAATGTGCAGGCACCGTGCACGCCCTGGACAGGGTGAGCGGCAGGTCGGCCGTGGCCTGCGTCACGCGACTGGCGGCTCGACGACAACACGCACCCCGGCGGGCGCTCGATCGACGGTCACAGATCCGTCCGACTCGACCGTGACCGCCACCCGACCGCCGCCGAAGACGATGCCATCGACGTGCAGCCGCCCGAAGGGTTGAGGCCGCAACGGAGAGACCGTCAGCGTGTTGGTAGCCGAGTCCGGTCGCAGCCGCAGGGCGGCTGCGACGACGCCCGCGGCGGCGGCGGCACTCCACGCCTGTGGTCGGCAGGCAGCCGGATACGGCACCGGCCGACCGCTGAGGAGGCCTCCGGCATACAGCTCTGGGATGCGGTAGTCAAAGCACTCCGCCGCTGCGAGCAGGGCTTGGCACAGCCGGGAGGCCGCGGCATCGTGACCCTCGACTGCTAGGCCGAGCGCGACGATGGCGGTGTCATGCGTCCACACCGAGCCGGTGTGGTAGCCCAGTGGGTTGAAGCCGCCGTTGCTCCGCGCGAGGGTACGTAGGCCCATCTCGTCGAGCAGCTCGTCGGAGGTCAGCGCAGCGGCGACCAGCGTGGACTCCGCAGTGCTGAGGACGCCCGTGCCGAGTGTGTGACCCATGTTCGAGCCCAGACCGTCGACGAGCCGACCCTGTCCGTCGATGGCCAGGCCGAGATAGCGACGGTCGGCACCGGTCACCCAGAACCGCTCCCGGATCCGATCGGTGAGCGCACGTGCCGCGGCCTCGGCGCGCTCGGCGCCGGGGCGCCTGACGGCCCGCAGCAGTGACGCCGCGCCGTGCAGGGCTCGCACCGCATATGCCTGCGCCTCGACGAGGGCGATCGGCCCCTCTGCGATCGTCCCGTCCGCGAAGCGGATGGCATCTCCAGAGTCCTTCCACCCCTGGTTGGCCAGTCCGGTCCCAGCGGCGTCGAGGTACTTCAGCAGCCCATCCGCCTCCGGCATGGAGTGCTCTACGAGCCATTGCGTGGCCGCCTCGAGCGCTGGCATCAGCTCCTCGACCTCCTGCTCCGGCATGCCCCAGCGCCTGGCCTCGACGAGCAGGATCACCCACAACGCCGTCGCGTCGACGGTGCCGTAGTAGATCGGGGGCAAAGCCATGCCGCTGACCGGGTCGACATAGGCGGTGCGGCGCACCTCGTGCAAGATCTTGCCCGGCTCCTCGGCCCGCGAAGGGTCGATGACCGCCCCCTGCCGTCGGGCCAGGGCGCGAAGCGTGCCGCCGGCCAGCGATGTCCCAAAGGGCAGGGTGAGGTATGCCGCCCAGATGGAGTCACGACCGAACAGCGTGAGATACCAAGGGCTTCCAGCTCCGGCGAAGACGTCGCCGGGTGACTGCGGATCCGCCATCAGCAGAGAGCGCAGATCGACCAGGGAGTGGCGGACGAAGGAGGCCAGCCGGGGATCTTCGGCCCGCACGTCGAGCTCTGCCCAACCGGGGGACTCCTCGACTGCGTCGACATCGAAGTGGGAGCCGGCCGTACGGTGAACGACCACCTCGATCTCGACGACTGCAGTGCCGGCCGCGGGGAGTTTGACCTCGAGGTCGAAGCGGACTCCGCTCGATGTGGCGGTCGCCCGGCTGGGCCTTCCGTCGCTCGTCACCCTGACCAGCACCTCGTGTCGGGCGGTGCGGGCGATCGCCTCGGACGTGGTGTGTGCCATCACCACGGGCCCTGGGCTGGGCAGGCCTGACTTCGCCACCGCGATGTCCACGCCGTCGACCTCTCCCAAGACCGTGACGGTGGTGGAGAGCGGCTCCGGATCGCGCGACACGAGTCGAAGGTGCTCTCGCAGACCAGTGCTCGTGACCTCCCGGGTCCGATGGACCTCGATGACGGGATCAGGGGTGCGTGGAAAGAGCGTGCGCGCCGAGAGCACGAACTCGGCCCGCGAGCCGAGTGCCTGCCGAGCGACCGGCTCCGGAGGGACGTCGGCCACCAGTACCCCGAGGCGACTGAGGACGCGGACGTCATCGACCCATAGCCCCTGCGCGCCATGGGGTTGGATATCGCCACTTGAGTCCGAGAGGGCCGAGACATGGCCGTGCACGACACTGGACAGCTCGTGCAGCCATGGCTGCAGAGGCAGTTGTTCCGAGCTCACGACAGCCTGCTCCTTCCCGGCCCGCGTGCCTCGCCACGAGACATCGAGACTCGGGGGTCTTGACACGTCGCATGACGAGGGTGAACGATCCGAGTACACCCAATATGAACGTTCTAACCCTGTCAAGGTGCGGAATTTGAACGTTCTACCGGCGGGCGCCCTGACCTGGACGCTCGTGAGCTCGATGAGGAGGGGCGCGTGGCACGCAAGGGCAATCGACCGACACTGCGGGACGTGGCCTCCGCGGCTGGTGTCTCGCTGCAGACGGTCAGCAATGTGCTCAACAACCCTGAGCGGGTCGCCCCTGCTACCCGAGAGCGGGTTACTGCCGACATCGCCAGGCTCGGCTTTCGCCCGAACGTCGCCGCCCGATCACTGCGCAAGCGCCGCGCCGATGCCCTCGGCATCCAGATTCCAGCCGTCGGGGCTCGCGGCTTCGGCACGATCCACGACGCGTTCCTCAGCGCACTCACGGTCGCCGCGCAGGAGGACAACGCCCACCTCATCCCCTTCGTGACCGAGGGCTCGCGGTCGATCGACGAGTACGAGCAGCTGGTCGCAGCGGGCACCGTCGACGGCTTCGTCCTCACCGACACGCACCCGGGCGACCCGCGCCCGGAGTGGCTGCGGGAACGGGACATCCCGTTCGTCTCCTTCGGTCGGATCTGGGACGACCCGGCGATCACGGACTGGGTCGATGTCGACGGGGCTGCGGGAACAGCCGCTGCCGTCGCCCACTTGGCCGATGCGGGCTACGCGCGGGTCGGCTTTCTCGGCTGGCCAGAGGGCTCGGCGACCGGCGATGACCGGTTGCGGGGCTGGCAGCGCGGTTGCGCCGACGTGGGGCTCGAGCAGGGACCGGTCGTCCGCGTCACTCAGGATGTCGCCGCCGCGCGGCGCGGCGCGAGCGAGTTGCTCGCCCAGCTCGAAGCGGGAGACGCGATCGTCTGCGTCTCGGACACGGTTGCGCTCGGCGTGCTGCTCGAGCTCGACAAGCATGGGTGGCGGTCCGGTGATGACATCGGTGTCGTGGGCTTCGACGACACGGAGCTGTCCTCAGTGTTCGGGCTGAGCACGATCCGTCAGCCCGTGGGCCGGATAGCGGCACATGTGCTGTCCCGGCTCCGGGGTGAGCAGCCCCGCAGCACCGGCACCCTCATCACCCCCCGCCTCGTCGCTCGCCGCTCTACGACCCGCTGACTGCTCCAGCGGCATACCCGTCCGCACGCTTCCCGCGCCACCCCGGCGGTCCCGACCGTGACCGCCGAACCACTTCGAGATTGGAGCACCATGACCACCTCTCCCCTGCGCCTGCGCGGCGCGCTCGTCGGCGGCGTCGCCGCCTCGCTGCTGCTCGCCGGGTGCGGCGGTGGCTTCTCCGGCGGGTCCACGGGCTCGAACACCGCTGCCTCCACCCAGACCGGACCGGTGAAGCTGACCGTCATGATCGGCTCGTCCGGCGACGCCGAGACCAATGCGGTCAAAGCGGCGGCCAGCGCTTGGGCGGCCAAGACCGGGAACACCGTCGACGTCGTCGCCGCCTCGGACCTGACCCAGCAGCTGGGTCAGGGCTTCGCCGGCGGCACACCGCCGGACGTCTTCTACACCGGCGCCGACGTCGTCGGCGA
Source organism: Dermatophilaceae bacterium (assembly GCA_035448065.1). GTDB lineage: Bacteria > Actinomycetota > Actinomycetes > Actinomycetales > Dermatophilaceae > Phosphoribacter. The sequence continues at coordinate 17,521 of DAOTIG010000015.1, read as the reverse complement.
CTACGCGAAGGCGGGCTACCTCTATGCCTACGGCAAGGACGTCGCCAGTGCCGGATTCCTGCCGGCCCTCGAGAAGGCATTCACCTACAAGGGCACGCTGCAGTGCGCTCCGAAGGACTACTCCACCCTCGCCTTGGTCATCAACACCGACATGTGGACCGCAGCCGGATTGACCGACGCCGACATCCCGAAGGACTGGGCCGGCCTTGAGACGGTGGCCGCCAAGCTCACCAAGAACGGCGTGACCGGCCTGGTCTTCAGCGGGGAGCACGACCGCGTCGGTGTCTTCCTCAAGCAGGCCGGCGGCTGGTTGGTCAACGCCGACGGCACTCAGGTCACCGCCGACACCGACGCGAACGCGGCCGGCCTGGCGGAGGTCAAGAAGCTGCTGGCCTCCGGCAACGTCAAGTTCGCCAAGGCCGTCGACGCCGGTTGGGGTGGCGAGGCGATCGGCAAGGGCAAGACGGCCATGACCATCGAGGGCAACTGGATCAGCGGCGCGATGACCAAGGACTACCCCACGATCAAGTACAAGGTCGTCGAGCTCCCCGCCGGTCCGGCCGGCAAGGGCACGCTCGCCTTCACCAACTGCTGGGGCATCGCCGCGAAGAGCAAGAACCAGGCAGCCGCTGTCGACTTGGTCAAAGCGTTCATCAGCACCGACCAGCAGATGGCCTTCGCCAAGGCCTTCGGCGTGATGCCCTCGACGACCGAGGCAAACGCCAAGTACAAGGCGGAATACCCCGCCAATGCCGCCTTCGCCGCCGGCGGCGACTACGGGCAGGGTCCGGTCAACTTCCCTGGTTGGGGGCCGGTCAAGACGGCATACAACAATGACATCGCCAACCTCGCCAATGTAGACCCCAAGTCGGTCCTCGGCACCTTGCAGAAGAACGCGACCGCGGCGATGTCGGGCTCGTGATGTCGGCGTCCGCAATCAAGCGGGCTCCCGGCCGTGGCGGCATCCACGGCCGGGAGGCCGTCGCGGGGTGGCTGTTCACCGCCCCACTCATCGTCATCCTCGGGGTCTTCCTCTTCATCCCCATCGTCATGGCGCTCTATGTGAGCCTGACCAACTGGAACGGCAACGGCTCCCCCTTCGCCGGCGGCGACAACGCCCAGTTCGTCGGACTGCGCAACTACACATCGCTTTTCACCGACGAGGGGCTGACCCGACAGACCTTCATGCAGTCCCTCAACAACAACTTCTGGTACGTGCTCCTCGTCGTCCCGATCCAGACCGCGACGTCGTTCCTGCTCGCCCTCGTCGTTAACAACCGCTTCCTCAAGGGACGCAGCTTCTTCCGGACCGCGTTCTATTTCCCCTCCGTCACCAGCTCGATCGCGATCTCGGTCGTGTTCCTCGTGCTCTTCGCCAACTCCGGCGTCGTCAACTCGCTGCTCAAGCTGGTCGGCATCGACGGCCCTCAGTGGTTCAACGACGCCCGGGGGATCTTCCACCTCGGCGGCGGCGAGGCACCGGCCTGGGCCACCGGTCAGATCCTCGGTCGCTCGCTGTGGGAGTGGACGGCCGGACCGTCGGTCGCGATGTGCGTCATCGTCATCCTCGCCGTGTGGACGACGACCGGCACCTTCATGCTGATGTTCCTCGCAGCCATGCAGGACCTGCCCGTCGAGGTGGACGAGGCTGCGGCACTCGACGGCGTCTCCCCGTGGCAGAAGCTCCGGCACGTCACCATCCCGATGCTCCGGCCGACGTTCTTCCTCGTCATCACCCTGGGCCTCATCGGCACCTGGCAGGTCTTCGACCAGATCTACGTGATGGGCAAAGGGCAGCCGGGTGGGACGACCCTGACCCCAGCCTTCCTGTCCTACCAACAGTCCTTCACGAACCTCAAGTACGGCAGCGGGGCGGCCATGGCCTTCGTCGTCTTCGTCATCATCATCCTGCTCACCTGGTTCCAGCGATGGCTGATGTCCGAGGAGCGCACCGAGCGCTCCCGGTTGCGTCGCGCCCAGCGAGCGGCGGCCCCCGGAGGTGCGGCATGAGACACACCACGCCCCTGTGGAAGAAGTCCCTCGCCTATGCCGTGCTCGTCGCCGTCGCCGCGATCTACCTCTACCCCTTCGTCATCCAAATCGCCACATCCTTCAAGACCGACGTCGAGGCGAGCAATGATGCTCTGTCCCTCGTGCCGAACCCGGTGTCGACCGCCGCGTGGAAGCGAATGTTCGGGCTGACCGAGGACTCCTCGGTTCCCTTCACCACGTGGCTCGGCAACTCGCTCTTTGTCACCGTCGTCGTCACGGCCGGCCGGGTCTTCTTCGACAGCCTGGCCGGTTACGCCCTGTCCCGGCTGCGCTTTCGGGGCCGGGGATTCCTCTTCGCCGCCTTGTTGGCCGTGATGAGCGTGCCAGGCGTCGCCCTGCTCATCCCGAAGTTCCTCATGGTGAGCTATCTCGGCATCTACGACACGTATGCCGCGATGATCCTGCCGCTCGTCGTGGACGCTGCGGGGGTCTTCATCATGAAGCAGTTCTTCGACAGCGTGCCGCTCTCGATCGAGGAGGCTGCTCGGATCGACGGAGCCGGGATCTTCCGGACGTTCTGGTCGATCGTGTTGCCAATGGCCCGTCCCGCCCTGCTCACCCTCACGATCCTGTCCTTCCAGGGCTCGTGGAACGAGTTCGGCCACTTCCTCGTCACGACACAGTCGGACAACCACAAGACACTTGTCACAGGTCTGGCCAGCCTGGTGAGCGGTCAGCTCGGCGCCGGCCAGCAGTTCCCGTTGAAGATGGGGGCCGCACTGCTGACGACCATCCCGGTGGCCATCCTCTTCTTCGTCTTCCAGCGTCACTTCGTCCAGGGCTCGAACGAGGGAGGCGTTAAGGGCTGAGCGCCTTCCCCCGCGCCCTGGCTCCTGCGGCGCGCCCCGTCCGCCGTGGTCGGGGCGCGCCGCGCTCGCTCTCGGGCCGGCTAGAGGCGTGGGATGAACACTCGCCCCTGGAGGGCCTCGTGGAGCAGCTCGGCCGCCCGGCGCGCGGCCACCAGGCGCAGCCCCTCGGCCTCGATCGCCGTCATCACCTCGGCCAGCGCCTCGGGCGTGACAAGGGGACCGATCTCCACCCGCGCCTCACGATAGGCCTGCCGCATCACCTCGATCTGCCCGCCGATGTGCCGCTGGGCCAGCCAGGCGAGCGCGACCGGATGCCGCCGCCACCCGGCATACCGCCGGTAGTCGGCCGGACAGTGGTCGAGCAGCCATTCGACGGCCCGATGCTCCCATCCGGGCGAGTGGGCCGGCGGCACGAGATCGGGCCAGCCGGGCGGCACATGCGCGTTCACGAGCCCAGTCTGCAAGGTGCGGCCGACACTGCTCGGCCGCCGCTCATCCCCACCCCGCCCCGGGCGGCGCCGGCGGCAGGGCGACGTGCCGCGGCCGGATGATCGTGACGATCCCACCGGAGCCGCCCTGCCAGGCCCGCTCGAAGCGGGCCCGGGGGTAGGTCGTGCGCACCTGCGCCGGGTCGCTCGTGTCGTGGGCGGCGGGGTCGAAGCAGACGACATCACCGGTCTCGGTGACGCCGGCGATGACGAGGAGATGTCCCGTGGTCGCATAGCCCGCCTCGGGCAGCTCGTCGGCGGTGAAGGCCACGGAGGCGACGAGCGGGATGCCGGTCCAGGCGAAGAGCTCCGCCTCGGCCACGCCACGCAGCCTCGTGACGACGGCGTCGAGGCCGCGCGAGGCGGCATACGCGGCGCCGAAGGCCCAGTTGCCGGCACCGCCATAGGCGAGGTCGTATGCTGCGCGCGCCGCGTGGTCGACGTCGGCGTCGCCCTCGTGGCCGTCGACCCAGGCGGTCTCGTCGGCGCTCGGCCCGACCCCCCAGTGCCGAAGCACCATGCTGATCGCCGTGGGTGAGCACCACGACCGGCCGCCGCCGTCCCACTGTGGGTAGTGCCCGGCGTGGGCGTGTTGCGGCAGCGGGGTGAGCTCGATGACGGCTGGCCGCCGCACCGGCGGGGTCTGGTCCGCGCCGGGGTGGCCGCCCGAGACCTCGGCCGGCGTCGAGGCCAGCGCGCTCACGGCGTGCAGCGTGGGCAGCGCCTCGCCCTCCGGGGCCCGCAGGTGCACCCGCAGCTGCCATCGGTCGAACGGCGCACCCTCGGCGGCCAGCACCGTGTCGGTGGCAACCCGGGCCAGCGGCCCGGTCTGGCCGGGCACGGACGTGCGGTGCAGGGCGCCCGGCTCGACCGGGTCGTCGGGGTCGCGCAGGCACCAGTGCGCGAGCACCAGCCATGGACTCCATTGCTCGGCCCCTGCTCCCACCTTGGCCTCGACGGTGATCCAGGAGCGAGCCGGGGTGTCCGCCGACCATGACGGCACCAGCTCGGCAACCGGGTGGTCGATGTGGACCACCGGGCCGGTCCAGGTCGCCGTGCGCACCGGCGGCAGGGTCGCGGTGGCGGGCCGACGGTCCTGCGGCAGGGCGGCATACGGATCGATGACGGCGGGCGGCCCGGCCGGACCCGACTGCAGTTGCTCGCCGGACCACCGCACGAGCGAGATGCGACCAGCGCTCACCATGGTCGGGGCGGGCGCAAGCGCACCGGCACGTCCCGGCGCCGTTGCGCCCCAGGCCAGTTGGGTTCGGCGGCCAGGGGTGCGGGTAGCTCGACGGCCGGTGGATGCATGACATAGACGAGCCCGCCCGACCTCGGCACCCAGACGTTCTCGAACTGCCCGCGGTCATAGACGACTCGGACCTGCCGGTTGTCGGCGATGAGATGCGCGGCCGGATCGTGACAGATGACATCACCAGTGGCTGTGAATCCGGAGATGACGAGCAAGTGCCCGGCTGTGGAATAGCCCGCCCCGGACAGCTCACTCGAGGCGAATGCCACCGAGGCGCCGAGCGGTATGCCGCGCGCGACGAACTGCTCCGCCTCGGCCAGCGACCGGAGCCGGGTGACGAAGGAGCGCAGGCCGAAGCGCGCGGCATACCCCGTGGCGAAGGGCCAGTTGCCGGCGCCCTGATAGGCGTAGTCGTAGACGCTGCGCGCGGCGAAGTCGACGTCGGCGTCGACGGACGGGTTCACCCAGGACAGCTGGCTCGGCGTCGGCCCGACGCCCCAATAACGCAGCAGCATCGCCGTCGTCGTCGGTGAGCACCACGCCTCGCCGCCACCATCGAACTGCGGGTAATGGCCGCGGTGGACGTCCTGGGACAACGGCGGCACCGGCAGCGCCACCCCGGCGCCGACACCGGTCCGACTCGTCGAGACCGGTCCGCTCGGCAACGAGGACGCCATCACGGTGACCATGGTGGCGCGGGGCCAGGCCCACGTGCCGACCGGACGCAGCAGCCGAACCCGCACCTCGTAGCCGACGAGGCGCACCCCCGACATTGCGACGACCGTGTCGGTCGACACCCGGGCGATCGCGCTGCTCTGACCCGCGACCGAGGTCCGGTGGATCGCACCCCCGAGGGCGGGGTCCAGGTCGCTCCACCGTCCCATGACGAACCAGCCCGACCACGCCGTCGCGGTGCGGACGCGCACCTCGACCTGGGCCCAGGTCAGCACGGGTGTGCGGATGTTCCACGACGGCACGAGCTCGGTGAAGGGGAAGGGCGGTCGGATCTCGCCGGAGGACCAGACCTTCGAGTCGTAGGTGGTGGGGACGGCCCCCGGCCGGTAGGGGTCGGTGTAGCTCACCCGCGCCTGCGCTGACCAGGTGAGCTCGCCATCCCGCCAGGCGAGCGTCCAGATCGGACGGGAGGTGGCAGCAGCCGCACTCGGCGCGTGAGTCGTCGACGCGCCGACGAGTGCCGCACCCACGGCACCGGTGAGCACGGCACGGCGACTCGGCCGCGGGGAGAGCTCAGGCATGGTCCCGACCATACGCTCGTGAACAGCCTGGTGGGGTCGGCCAGTCGGCCGACCCCACCAGTCACTTCTACCCCGCGGCTCCCTTCCATCGCGACGGCTCGTTCCTCGCCGCCGCCCCGGACTCGCTAGATCGTCACCGCACGAGCTCGATGTGCACGGTTCCTCAGCGCTCCCCACAGCGACGGCTCGTTCCTCGCCGCCGCCCCGGACTCGCTAGATCGTCACCGCACGAGGGAGCGCAGGACGTACTGCAGGATCCCGTCGTTGCGGTAGTAGTCGCGCTCACCGGGGGTGTCGATCCGCAGCACCGCGTCGAACTCGACGACGCCGCCGGCCGCCTTGGTGGCCGTGACGTGCAGGGTGCGCGGGGTGCGACCCTCGTTGAGCTCGGTGACCCCCGCGATGTCGAAGGTCTCGGTGCCGTCCAGACCCAGGCTCGCGGCGTTCTGCCCGGCCGGGAACTGCAGCGGCAGCACACCCATGCCGATGAGGTTGGAGCGGTGGATCCGCTCGTAGCTCTCGGCGATGACCGCCTTCACCCCGAGCAGCCGGGTGCCCTTGGCCGCCCAGTCGCGCGAGGAGCCGGAGCCGTACTCCTTGCCGGCGAGGATGACCAGCGGCACGCCCGCCGCCTGGTATGCCGCGGACGCGTCGTAGATCGTCGTCTGCGGCGCACCCTCAGCGAGGAAGTCGCGGGTGAAGCCACCCTCGACCCCGTCGAGCAGCTGGTTCTTGAGGCGGATGTTGGCGAACGTGCCGCGGATCATCACCTCGTGGTTGCCACGACGGCTGCCGTAGGAGTTGAAGTCCCGCTTGTCGACCCCGTGCTCGGCGAGGTAGCGACCGGCCGGGCTGTCGGCCTTGATCGAGCCCGCCGGGCTGATGTGGTCGGTCGTCACCGAGTCGCCGAGCACCGCGAGGACGCGGGCGCCGGAGATGTCCGACACCGCCGCCGGCTCCATGCCCATGCCGTCGAAGTACGGGGGCTTGCGCACGTAGGTCGAGTCGCCGTCCCACGAGAAGGTCGACCCGGTCGGCGTCTCCAGACCCTGCCAGCGGGCGTCGCCGGCGAAGACGTCGGCGTAGTCCTTGACGAAGAGGTCCTTGGTGATCGCCGTGGCGATGGTCGCCTCGACGTCGGCCGGGGCCGGCCAGATGTCGCGCAGGTAGACGTCGTTGCCATCGCCGTCCTGGCCGAGGGGCTCGAGCTCGAAGTCGAAGTCCATCGTGCCGGCCAGCGCGTAGGCGATGACCAGCGGCGGGCTGGCGAGGTAGTTCATCTTGACGTCCGGGTTGATCCGGCCCTCGAAGTTGCGGTTGCCGGACAGCACGGCAGCGACCGCGAGGTCGTTGGCCTGGACCGCGGCCGAGATCTCCTCGGGCAGCGGGCCGGAGTTGCCGATGCACGTCGCGCAGCCGTAGCCGACGAGGTTGAAGCCGAGCTTGTCGAGGTAGGGCCACAGGCCCGCGGCCTCGTAGTAGCCGGTGACGACCTTGCTGCCGGGGGCCATCGAGGTCTTGACCCACGGCTTGGTCGCCAGGCCCTTGTCGACGGCGTTCTTGGCCAGCATCGCGGCCGCCATCATCACCGACGGGTTGGACGTGTTCGTGCACGAGGTGATCGACGCGATGACGACCGCGCCGTCCCTGAGTCCGAAGCTCGCCCCCTCGCGGTCCACCGGCACCTCGCGCACGTCACCGTCGACCCCATAGTTCTTGACGTCGATGCCGAACTGCTGCTTGGCCTCGGCGAGGACGATCCGGTCCTGCGGGCGCTTCGGGCCGGCGATCGAGGGCACGACCGTCGACAGGTCGAGCTCGAGCCGCTCGGAGAAGCGCGGCTCGGCGTCGGGGTCCAGCCACATGCCCTGCTCCTTGGCATAGGCCTCGGTGAGGGCGACGGTGGCCTCGTCGCGGCCGGTGAGCCGCAGGTAGTCGAGGGTGACGTCGTCGATCGGGAAGATCGCGCAGGTCGAGCCGAACTCGGGGCTCATGTTGCCGATCGTCGCGCGGTTGGCCAGCGGCAGGGCTGCGACGCCGGCGCCGTAGAACTCGACGAACTTGCCGACGACGCCGTGCTTGCGCAGCAGGTCGGTGATGGTGAGCACGACGTCGGTGGCGGTGACGCCGGCCGGGATCGAGCCGCTGAGCTTGAAGCCGACGACCCGCGGGATGAGCATCGACACCGGCTGGCCGAGCATGGCCGCCTCGGCCTCGATGCCGCCGACGCCCCAGCCGAGCACGCCGAGGCCGTTGACCATCGTCGTGTGCGAGTCGGTGCCGACGCAAGTGTCCGGGTATGCCGTGCGCTCGCCATTGACGTCGCGGACCATGGTGACCCGGGCCAGCCGCTCGATGTTCACCTGGTGGACGATCCCGGTGCCGGGCGGGACGACCTTGAAGTCGTCGAAGGCGGTCTGGCCCCAGCGCAGGAACTTGTAGCGCTCGCCGTTGCGCTCGTACTCGAGCTCCACGTTGCGCTCGAAGGCGTCGGCGCGGCCGAAGACGTCGATCTGCACCGAGTGATCGATGACCAGCTCGGCCGGGCTCAGCGGGTTCACCTTGGTCGGATCGCCACCGAGGTCGGCGACCGCCTCGCGCATCGTCGCGAGGTCGACGACGCAGGGCACGCCGGTGAAGTCCTGCATGATGACCCGGGCGGGGGTGAACTGGATCTCGGTGTCCGGCTCGGCGGTCTCGTCCCAGCTGCCGAGGGCGCGGATGTGCTCCTCGGTGATGTTCGCGCCGTCCTCGGTGCGCAGGAGGTTCTCCAGCAGGACCTTGAGGCTGTACGGCAGGGTGGCGCTCCCCTCGACCGTGCCGATCCGGTAGATCGTGTAGCGGTCCTCGCCGACGGCGAGCTCGCCCTTGGCTCCGAAGCTGTTGACCTGCTCGACGTTGCCCACGTGGGCTCCCTTCCGGTCTCGCCCGACGCACCCAACCGCGCTGTCGGGGGCTTTATCTTGACATCAAGATAAATCTACCACGGTGCCGAGCGCACCGCTGTCGATCCTGACTCCGATCCTGCCGCATCCACGCGCCATCGTCATCGCCGGGGGGCCGAAACCTCGAGGGTCGCGATGCACTCGACGTGGTGGGTCATCGGGAAGGCGTCGTATGCCGCGAGGCCGGCCAGCCGGTAGCCGGCGGCTGCCGCATAGGCCAGGTCGCGGGCCAGCGCGGCCGGGTCGCAGGCGACATAGGCGACCCGGCGTGGCTGCAGCGCGCAGATCGCCTCGACCACGGTGCGGCCGGCGCCGGACCGCGGCGGGTCCAGGACGACGAGGTCGGCCGTGGTCAGCTCGGCGACCAGCTCCTGCACGCCGCCGGCCCGCACGCTCACCCACGGGCGGTCCGCAGCATTGGCGACCGCATCGGCGCACGCCGCTCGGTCGCCCTCGATCGCGACCACCGACCCGGTCGGCCCGACGGCATCGGCGAGAGCGAGGGCGAAGAGCCCCGCACCGGCATAGAGGTCGACGGCGTGCTCCCCGGGTCGGGGCGCCAGCTCGGCGAGCACCCGGTCGACATAGGTGGCTGCCGCGCCGGGGTGCACCTGCCAGAAGCCCCGCGCCGCGACCTCAAGCTCGCCCTGCCAGGCGGTCGCGCCGACCCGCTCGCGGACCGTGGTCATCGGGGCCGCCGGCTCCCCCACCGGGACGACCACCGGCTCCCCTACCGACGGCACGATCAGCTCGACCGCTCGGGCGCCGCGCCAGTCGCGCTGCAGCACACCGGAGTCCACGATATCAGCCGACGCGATAGGGCAGTCGTCGATGGGCAGCACGGCGCGTGACCGATGCGGATGCAGCCCGGCCCGGCCGGTGGGTCCCACGGCGAGCTCGACCCGAGTGCGCCAGCGCAGGCCCGCGACGTCCCCCGGGACCGGCAGCACCTCGACGTCGACGTCCACCCCGGCCAGCCGGGTCAGCTGCTCGCGCACGACGGCTGCCTTGAGCCGCCGCTGCGCGGTGAGCTCGGCGTGCTGCCAGTCGCAGCCGCCGCACCCACCCGGGCCGGCGACGCGGCATACCGGCTCGATCCGGTCCGGCGAGGCGGTCAGCACCCGCACCGCGTCGGCGCGCAGGAAGCGGTCCTCGGTGCCGCCCTCGGTCACCCGCGCCACGACCCGCTCGCCGGGCAGGGTATGCCGCACGAAGAGGACGCGGCCCTCGTGCCGGGCGACGCAGTGCCCACCGTGGGCGACCGGGCCGACCTCGACCTCGACCTCGGTGCCGACGAGCGACTCGCCGCGCACCTGGGCCTCCCGGGCACCGGCGCGGCGCGGGCCGGGCCCTCCGGCTCGACCGCCGGGGCGACCGCGTCGCTGCGGGCGACGCCCGGAGGATCCCGTGGGAGCCGTCACTGCGGCATCCACCCGGCGCGCCCGACCGGCTGGTCGAAGCGCTCCTCCTCCTGCTCCTGACCCTCCGAGCTGCGCAGCTGCCACGGGACGCTGGCGACCATGACGCCGGGGATGAAGTGCAACCGCACCCGCAGCCGCAGCGCGGACTGGTTGTGCAGCACCTGCTCGTACCAGTGGCCGACGACGTATTCCGGGACGTAGACGATGATGACGTCGCGGGGGCTGCCGGCCCGGATCGACTTGACGTAGTCGATGATCGGCCGGGTGATCTCGCGGTAGGGCGAGGCGATGATCTTGAGCGGGACGGGGATGTCGCGGGCGATCCAGTCGTCGCGCAGTGCCTGGGTGTCGTCCGGGTCGACCTCGACCGTGAGGGCCTCGAGATAGGACGGCCGGGTGGCCCGGGCGTAGGCGAGCGCTCGGACCGCTGGCTTGTGCAGCTTGGAGACCAGGACGATGGCGTGCACCCGGCTGGGCAGGACCTGCTCGTCGGTCGTGCCGGCCAGCTGCAGCTCACGACTCACCGAGCGGTAGTGCCGGCTGATGCCGAGCATCATGAGGAAGAGCACGGCCATCGCGAGGATCGCGTACTTCGCCCCCGCGTTGAACTTCGTGATGAGCACGACGACGAGCACGGTGATCGACATCGCGGCGCCGATGGCGTTGATGATCCGCGAGGTGCGCGCCGCCTTCTTCGCCCTCTCGTCGACCTCGGGGTCGCGCAGCAGCCGGTTCCAGTGCCGGATCATGCCCGTCTGGCTCATCGAGAACGAGACGAAGACGCCGACGATGTAGAGCTGGATGAGCTGGGTGACCTCGGCGTGGTAGACGACGATGAGCGCGATCGCCGCCCCGGCGAGGATGAGGATGCCGTTGGAGAAGGCCAGCCGGTCACCCCGGGTGTGCAGCTGGCGCGGCAGGTAGCCGTCCTTGGCGAGGATCGACCCGAGCACCGGGAAGCCGTTGAAGGCGGTGTTGGCGGCGAGGATGAGGATGATGCCGGTCACCGCCGCGACGACGTAGGTGCCCAGCGGGAAGCCGTCGAAGACGGTCTTGGCGAGCTGGCCGATGACGGTGTCCTGCGAATAGGCCTCGCCGACCGGGACGCCGTTGTTGAGCAGCTGATGGGCCGGGTCGTCGGCCATCTGCACGCCGGTGAGCCGCGACAGGGTGATGATCGAGGCGAGCATGCAGATCGAGATCGTGCCCATGAGCAGCAGGGTGGTCGCGGCATTCTTGCTCTTGGGCTTCTGGAAGGCGGGCACGCCGTTGGAGATCGCCTCGACCCCGGTGAGCGCGGCACACCCGGAGGAGAAGGCCCGCAGCAGCAGGAAGGTCGCCGCCAGCCCGGTGAGCTCCTCACCGCCCTCCGGGATGAGCTGGTATGCCGCGCTCGGCGCCTGCCCCAAGGTGCCGGTGAGCTGGCGATAGAAGCCGTAGACGCCCATCCCGATGATGCTCACCATGAAGGCGTAGACGGGGATGGCGAAGGCCTTGCCGGACTCGCGGACGCCGCGGAGGTTCATCGCGGTGAGGCCGACGACGAGAGCGACCGCGACGACCACCTCGTGGCCGTCGAGGAAGGACAGCGCCGACTTGGCGTTCTGCACGCCCGAGGAGATCGACACCGCGACGGTGAGCACGTAGTCGACGAGCAGAGCGCTCGCGACGGTCAGGCCGGCCCTGTGGCCGAGGTTCTCGGTCGCGACCTCGTAGTCGCCGCCGCCGGAGGGATAGGCGTGCACGTTCTGCCGGTAGGACGCGACGACGACGACCATGACGAAGACCACGCCGAGGGTGATCTGCCACGAGTGGGTCGTCGCAAAGGCGCCACCGGCGAGCCCGAGCATGAGCAGGATCTCGTCGGGGGCATAGGCGACCGACGAGAGCGCATCACTGGCAAAGATGGGGAGGGCGAGCTTCTTGGGGAGCAGGGTCTCCCCGAGACGATCGCTGCGCATCGCGCGCCCGACGAGGATCCGCTTGACGACGCGGCCGGAGCTTGGCACGCCCGCCATCGTATGCCGCCTGGCTGGCAGCGCGTGGGTGCAGGTGTAGCGTCGGCGACGTGCACTTCGTCATCATGGGCTGCGGCCGCGTGGGTGCCACCCTCGCCAAGAGCCTCTCGGACCGCGGTCACGATGTCGCGGTCATCGACATGGAGGCCAGCGCCTTCCGCCGGCTCGGCAGCTCCTTCGAGGGCCGTACGGTGACCGGGATGGGCTTCGACCGCGGGGTCCTGCTCGCTGCCGGCATCAAGGACGCCTACGCCTTCGCCGCCGTCTCCAGCGGCGACAACTCCAACATCCTCGCCGCGCGGGTGGCCCGCGAGACGTTCGGCGTCGAGCACGTCGCGGCCCGCATCTACGACCCGCGCCGGGCCGAGGTCTATCAGCGGCTCGGCATCCCCACGGTCGCCACGGTCCGCTGGACCGCCGACCAGTTCATGCACCGGCTGCTCCCCCTGGGTGCCGTGCCCGCCTTCACCGACCCCAGCGGCCGGGTCGTCGTCGCCGAGGTGCCGGTGGCCACCGCCTGGGTGGGCAACCGGATCGTCGAGGTCGAGCGCCTCGCCGAGACCCGGATCGGCTTCCTCACCCGGCTCGGCGAGGGCCTGGTCCCCAGTGTCGACACCGTGCTGCAGGACGGCGACTTCGTGCATGTCGTCGCCGACGCCGAGGACCTCGAGCGGGTCGAGCGGGTCCTCAAGGGCGCGCCCCCGCACGACTGACCCGACCCCCCAGAGCCAGCCCCGCGGCATACCTCGAAGCCCAGCAGGAGAGCAGCATGCGCGTCGTCATCGCCGGAGCCGGCAGCGTCGGGCGGTCGATCGCCCGCGAGCTGCTGCACAACAGCCACGAGGTGCTGCTCATCGACCGCGACGCCGACGACGTCGTCGCCTCGCGGGTGCCGGATGCCGCATGGCTGCTCGCCGACGCGTGCGAGATCGCGGCGCTCGAGGAGGCCCGCCTCGACCAGTGCGACGTCGTCGTCGCGGCCACCGGCGACGACAAGGCCAACCTCGTCGTGTCGCTGCTCGCCAAGACGGAGTTCGGGGTGCCCCGCACGGTGGCCCGGGTCAACAACCCGAAGAACGAGTGGATGTTCGACGAGGCGTGGGGCGTCGACGTCGCCGTGTCGACGCCGCGGCTGATGACCGCCCTCGTCGAGGAGGCGGTGAGCGTCGGCGACCTGGTGCGGATCTTCGAGTTCCGCCAGGCCAAGGCCGCGATGGTCGAGCTCACCCTGCCCCCCAACAGCCCCTACGCCGGAGCGCGGGTCGGCGACATCCCGTGGCCACCGGACACCGTGCTCGTCGGCATCATCCGCGAGGACCGGCCGATCGCCCCGAGCCGCGACGACGCGCTCGAGCCGCACGACGAGCTGCTCTTCCTCACCAACCACGACACCGAGGACGACCTCGAGAACCTGCTCTCCCCCGGCCACCAGCCGCGCCAGCACGACGACGACGAGGTCTGAGGAGGCGGGAATGGCGAACGAGGCGGCATACCGGATCGTCGCGCTGAGCCCGCAGTCCTGGCCGGCCTTCGAGGCGCTCGTGCTGCGCCACAACGGGATCTTCGGCGGCTGCTGGTGCACGTGGTTCCACGACGGGCACCCGAGCTGCGCGGGCCGCGGGGAGACCTTCGAGGGCAACCGGACCATCAAGAAGCGGCTCGTCGACGAGGGGGTGGCCCACGCCGCCCTCGTCATGGACGGCGACGAGGCGGTGGCCTGGGCCGAGTACGGCACGCCCGCCGAGCTGCCCACGATCCACCACCGCAAGGAGTACGACGCCACCTCGGTCCGACCGCCGGACTACCGGATCACCTGCGTCTTCGTCGACAAGCGACACCGACGCCGCGGGGTGGCCGAGCTCGCGGTCGCGGGGGCGCTCGAGCTCATCGCCCAGGCCGGCGGCGGCGTCGTCGAGGGCTACCCGCACGACCTCACCCACCAGACCACGAAGATGTCCTCGTCGTTCCTCTACAACACGACCCGTCGGGTCTACGAGCGACTCGGATTCAGCTACGACCGCCCCAAGGGGCTGAAGAACTGCGTGATGGTCAAGACCGTCGACGCGGCCTGAGCGCGGCGTCAGTCCCGAACCGGCCGCTTCCGGCCGGCTCCCTCGTCCCTCACTCGCCGGCGCGGCCTGGGACGTCCACAACACGTCGACATCCCGAACCGGCCGCTTCCGGCCGGCTCCCTCGTCCCTCACTCGCCGGCGCGGCC
>DAOTIG010000015.1:0-2962 GCA_035448065.1 Dermatophilaceae bacterium | reverse complement strand
GGCCGCTTCCGGCCGGCTCCCTCGTCCCTCACTCGCCGGCGCGGCCTGGGACGTCGAGTGGCGTGTGGCCGCGGAGCACGACGAGGATCGCGATCGCGACGGCCGCGAGGTAGGCCGGCCAGCCCAGCACGATCTTGGCGACCCCGAGCGCCTCGACCTGCCCCTGCAGGTAGAGCGGGACCTGGATAGCCAGCCGGAAGGCCGCCAGCCCCACGAGGATCCAGCCCAGCCGGCTTGCCACCGTGACGATGCCGGCGTGCCGCCGCCAGCCGCTGAACGCCTCCGAGAGCGCGGCCTCGTCGTCCTCGTCACGACGCTGCTGTGCCGCTCGCTCGGTCTCGGACATCGCCGCCCGAGCCGCCCGACCGGTGCGGCTGCCCGCGTCGCGGATCCGCTGCGACGCGGCGGTGAGCTCGGGATCGCCGGCGGCGATGAGGAAGCCGAAGATCGGCCACCGGACGAGGTTGGTGACGGCGAACAGCAGCCCGGTGCCGGCGGACTGGATCATGCCCGGCAGGAAGGCGTCCTGGGCCTGGCCCGAGCGAACGGCGAAGAGGGCGGCGACGACGACACCGACCACGGCGAAGCCGATGAAGCGCAGGCTCTGCCGCTGCAGCAGTCGCGCAACCGCCAGCAGCAGGGCGGCCCCGATCGCCGCGAGCGCCGAGGTCCGGACATCGGCGGTGCGGTTCCAGGCCACGACGAACACCACCGTGGGGATCGCCGACTCGATCGCCCCGCGCCAGCCGCCGAACGCCAGGGCCAGCCGAGCGCGCAGCAGCTCCTCGACGGTGACGAAGTCTGCCGCACCCATCGGCCGGCCGCCGGGGTCAGCCACGGGCCGGGACGATCTCGTAGGCCGGATTGAAGATCGTCGGTATGCCGCGGCGCAGCGTCATCCGGCCGTGCACCCGCAGCCGCACGCCCGGCTCGATGCCGGCGATGGCCCGGCGGCCGAGCCACACGAGCTCCATCGCCTTGGACCCGTCGTAGATCTCGACGACAAGGGCGGCCACCTGTGCCTTGGGGCGGATCGCGACCGAGCGGACCTCGCCGAGCACGGTGGTCCGGCGGCGCGGCTCGCACTCCGCGATCGGGGTGGCCCCTTCGCGGACCGAGGTGTCGAGCAGCTCACCGGCCTCGAGCTCGTGGGCCTCCTTGGTGAGGCGCTCGACAAGTCGGCGGACCAGGCCCGGACGGGGGCGGCCGTCGCCGGCCGTCGCCCCGGCGCGCGCGGCCACGTCAGCGCACCTCGGTGATCTCGGGCCCTCGCTCGAAGGGCTTGAGCCGGCTGCGCGCGGCCCGGGCAGCCGCACCGTCGTCCGAGCCCTCCGATTCGTCGGCGCCGCCCGAGTCGGAGTCCGCGTGGGTCGATGCCGCGGTCGGCTCGGCCTCGGCCGGCTGCTCGACCACCGGCAGGGTGAGCGGCAGCAGCTCGCGGGGCGCCATCGCCTCGCTGCCCCGGACGACGACGCTGCCCCGCACGATGTCGATCAATGAGGCGGCGGCGGCATCGTCGGAGGCAGCCTTGCCGGAGAGCACGGCGCGCAGGAACCAGCGCGGGCCGTCGACGCCGAGGAAGCGCATCCGCCGGCGGTCCGGCAGCACCGCGACGACCTGCCGGCCGAGCGGACCGTCGGTGATCTCGGCGGTGCCCTTGTTGTCGGTGACGACCGCTTGCGCGATCTCCTGGCGGATCTCGTGCCACACCCCCAGGGTGCGCGGCGCGGCATACACCTGGATCTGCACGATGGACTCGCCGGACATCACCTGCGCGCCGGTCACGGTCTGGGTGGCCTCGTCGAGCTCGAGCCGCAGCTGCATGCCCTCGCGAGCCGGCAGCAGCAGGGCACCGAGGTCGATGTGCGACTCGAGCTCGGCGGCCTCGACCTCGCTGCGGTCGAAGGGTCCGTCGCTGCGGTCGAAGGGCGTGGCCGCATCGACGTCGAGGTCACCACCGTCGTCGAGGTCCTCGTCGAGCTCGTCAGCGTCGTAGGTGTCCTCGGACTCGTCGGTGTCGTCGAGGTCCGCACCGTCCTCGACGTCAGAGTCGTCGACCTGGTCGAGGTCGGCCGGCTCCGGCTCGGCAGCCTTGCGGCGACGCCCGAAGAGTCCCACGGTGAGTCCTTACGTCCGATCGTGCTGGTGTCCGGCGCCGCCGCCGGGATGGACCGGGGCGGGCGAGGGGCCAAATCCGCCACTGGCCCCGTGCCCAGTGTCCCCCCTGGCGCTGTCCGGGAGCGAATCGACCTCGACGAGCAGGGCGTGCTCGACCCGCTGGATCACCAGCTGCGCGATCCGGTCGCCCCGGTGGATCTGGAAGGAATCGCGCGGGTCGAGGTTGACCAGGTTGACGAGGATCTCGCCGCGATAGCCGGCATCGACGGTGCCCGGGGCGTTGACGATGCTGATGCCGTGCCGGGCGGCCAGTCCCGAGCGCGGGTGGGTGAAGGCGGCATACCCCTGCGGCAGGGCGATGGCGATGCCGGTGGCGACGAGCGCCCGCTCCCCCGGCGCGAGCAGGACGTCGTCGCGGGCGTGCAGGTCCAGGCCCGCATCGCCCGGATGGGCATAGCCAGGCAGCGGCAGCTGCGGGTCCAGCCGCCGCACCGCCACCCGCAGCCCCTCGGCGGCGGGGTCAGGCAACGCACTCCCGGCAGACCATCTCGCCGCCGCGCTCGGAGGCGAGCTGGCTGCGGTGGTGCACGAGGAAGCACCGGCTGCAGGTGAACTCGTCGGCCTGCTTGGGGATGACCCGGTAGGACAGCTCCTCACCGGACAGGTCGGCACCGGGCAGCTCGAAGCCCTCGGCGACGTCGGCTTCGTCGACGTCGACGCTCGACGAGGCCTTGTCGACGCGCCGGGACTTGAGCTCCTCGATGGAGTCCTCGGAGAGGTCGTCGTCGGTCTTGCGTGGTGCGTCGTAGTCGGTCGCCATGTGGTGTTCGTCGTCTCCTTGGCC
>DAOTIG010000014.1:0-37635 GCA_035448065.1 Dermatophilaceae bacterium | reverse complement strand
CGTAGTCGGCGGCCTGGATGAGCTTGAGCAGGATGTTCTCGACGTCCTCGCCGACATAGCCCGCCTCGGTGAGCGCGGTCGCATCGGCGATGGCGAAGGGGACGTTGAGCATGCGGGCCAGGGTCTGGGCGAGGTAGGTCTTGCCGCACCCGGTCGGGCCGATGAGCAGGATGTTCGACTTGGCGATGTCGACGGCGTCCTCGGCCTTCTTGCCCATCGCGTCGCCGGCCTGGATCCGCTTGTAGTGGTTGTAGACGGCAACGGCCAGCGAGCGCTTGGCGGTGTCCTGACCGACGACGTAGTTGCCGAGGAAGTCGAAGATCTCGCGAGGCTTGGGCAGCTCGTCCAGACCGAGGTCGGAGGACTCGGCCAGCTCCTCCTCGATGATCTCGTTGCAGAGGTCGATGCACTCGTCGCAGATGTAGACGCCGGGACCGGCGATGAGCTTCTTCACCTGCTTCTGGCTCTTGCCGCAGAAGGAGCACTTGAGCAGGTCGCTGCCCTCGCCCATCCGTGGTGCCACGTGTACGTCCTCCCGCCTGCCCGGCCGGTGCCGGATCCTCGACCAGTCCTGCCGACGCTACCGGCCAGGTGGCGCCTGCGCTTCCCATTACACGCAGGGTTTCGCCCGCGCGTCGCGCCTGTCCGCTGAGGGCGGACAAACCACACTCTTGTATGCCGCGTCCGCGTCCGCGCGGCGGGCGCGCGGACGCGGCATACCGGCACCTCTCCCACTTGTGAGACGGGCCAGGGGGCATTCGGTGACACCTCCGGAGCGAGGAACCTCGCTGGCTAGACTGCGGCCACCATGGTGACCAAGAAGGCGATGCGCAGGCCACCCCCACAGGTTGTGCACGGCCTCCTCGCCATCCTGGCGACGCTGGCGTTGCGATCCCGGTCGCCGCTCATCCAGGACGCTGGGTCCTACTTCGCCTCCTCACGCAGCCTCGCCGCTGTCGAGTCGCTCTACGGGAGCGGGAGTCTCCCGCTCTTCCGAGGGGTGTACAGCGCCGTCCCATTCGCGCCGGCAGCCGCGCTCGAACGCTGGTGGGGGGTCAACCCGCGGGTCGGCATCCTCGTGACGAATGCCCTGCTCATCGGTGCGCTCGCTGGTTGGCTGCTGCCCGGGTTGGCCTCGGACTGCGGGTTGCGGCCGCGGATCTGGAGTCGCCTGCTCGTCACCGGGCTCGTGGTGGCGCTGCTCGGACCCTTCGCCAGTCAGTCGCTGATGGAGATTCCGGCCATGGTGGTGCTGCTGCTCACCGCGCGCTGGGCCGTGGCAGGAGGGGTGCTCGGCGATCGTCGGCTGCTGTTGGGCACCGGGGTCTTCGGCGTCGTCGTCGCCAATGTGCGACCCGCATTGGGGCTGGCGGTCGGCGCCGCGTGGGCCATCGCGCTGCTGTCCCGCACCCGGATCCGCTACCTGGCGACCGGCGCGGTCCTGGCTGCGCTCGGTCAGTCGGTGGCCAATCTCGCTGCCGGCTACGCGCCGCTCCCCATCCCGCCGCAAGCGCTGGTCGTCGCCAAGCTGCAAAGCGTCAGCGCGTCCGTCACGGTCGTCTACGAGACGCCTGTGGTCGGCAACGCGATCTTCTACTGCGACCCCGCGATGGCGCACTTCGTCGAGGGAGACCCACAGTCCAGCCCCATGTCGGCGGTCGTGTTCGGGGTGCGGAAGCTGGCCGCAAGCCTGCTCTGGACTCCGGAGCTGCCCTTTGCGCCGACGTGGGGTGTGGTCGGGCTCGGGTGGGCTGCGCTGACGACGTTGGTCACCGTGTCCGGCCTGGCCCTGCTCGCTGCTCGGCTGGGCATCGGCATCGGCGTTCGGGGCCGGGCTGCTGCTAACGCGCGGGCCACCTGGACCGCCCGGGCGCTGTGGCTCCTCGTGGCGGCGACCGTGGCCGTGCTGGTCGCGTCAACCCCGGAACGTCGCTTCGCGATGCCGCTCGTCCTGGTGTCGCTCATCGGCCTCCTGGGTGCGGGAGGGTCGACCCGGGGGACGGCGCGTCGGCGGCAGCTCATCGTGTTGGCGGGCGCCGCGGCGCTCACCGCCGTGAGCGTGCTCGTCGGCCTCCAGGGGTACGAGCACCCCAGCCCGGTGCCGCAGCCATCGAGCCGCGTCTGCGCCGGACTGGGGTGACCGTCGGCCGGCGGAGGGCTACTTCTGGCTGGAGGCCTTACGGGAGGCGAGCACCTCGTCGATGAGGCCGTACTCCTTGGCGGCAGCAGCGGACAGGATCTTGTCGCGCTCGATGTCGGTGCGCACCTGCTCGACGTCGCGGCCGGTGTGCTCGGCGAGCGTCGACTCGAGCCACTCCCGCATCCGGATGATCTCGTTGGCGTGGATCTCCAGGTCGGAGGCCATGCCGCCGGTGCCCTCGATGGCCGGCTGGTGGATGAGCACCCGCGCGTTGGGCAGGGCGAACCGCTTGCCCTTGGCGCCGGCGCCGAGCAGCACGGCCGCGGCCGAGGCGGCCTGACCGACGACGAAGGTCTGCACGTCGGGGCGGATGTACTGCATCGTGTCGTAGATCGCGGTCATCGCCGTGAACGAGCCACCCGGGCTGTTGATGTACATCAGGATGTCGCGGTCCGGGTCCTGGCTCTCCAGCACGATGAGCTGGGCGATGATGTCGTCGGCCGACGCGTCGTCGACCTGGACGCCGAGGAAGATGATCCGGTCCTCGAACATCTTCGTGTAGGGGTCCAGCCGCTTCATGCCGTAGGACGTGCGCTCCTCGAACTGCGGGAGGATGTAGCGCGCGGACGGCGCGGGGTGGTGCAGGCGGCCGCTGGGGGTCCACATGGTCATCGGGGTCGTCTCTCTTCGCTCGTATGCCGTCACTCGGCGACCGGGTTGCTCGCGTGCGGGCCGGCGTTGCTCGCCCGCTCGACGACGTGGTCGACGAACCCGTAGTCCTTGGCCTCGGTCGCGGTGAACCAGCGGTCGCGATCGGAGTCACGCTCGATCTGCTCGACGCTCTGGCCGGTGTGCTGGGCGATCAGCTCGGCCATCTGCTTCTTGATGTGCAGCAGCTGCTCGGCCTGGATCTTGATGTCGGAGGCGGTGCCACCGATGCCGCCCGAGGGCTGGTGCATCATCACGCGGGCGTGCGGAGTGGCATAGCGCTTGCCGGGGGTGCCCGCCGACAGGAGGAACTGGCCCATCGAGGCGGCCATGCCCATCGCGACAGTGGCGACGTCGCACGGCACCCACTGCATGGTGTCGAAGATCGCCATCCCAGCGGTCACCGAGCCACCGGGCGAGTTGATGTAGAGCCAGATGTCCTTGGTAGGGTCCTCCGCCGCGAGCAGCAGCATCTGCGCACAGATCGCGTTGGCGTTCTCGTCGCGGACCTCCGAGCGCAGGAAGATGATGCGCTCCTTGAGCAGGCGGTTGTAGATGTGGTCGTCCAGGCCGCCCGGCTGCGGCTCCGCCGCCATCCGGATCTCGTGGCCGAGGTCGTGCAGGCTCACCGATACTCCATCGTCGTCGTGGGTCTTGTGAGGACCCTAACGTCCCTCCCCACGCACGCACTCCCCGGTCCGGCCGGTGTTCGCCGTGAGCGCACACCCGACGCCCGGGCGGACCTCAGCCGTCTCCGCCGAGGTCGACGGCATAGGCCTCGTGCATGAGCTCGGCCCCACGCTCGTGGTGATGGGTGAGCTGGATGACGAGCGCCTGCACCTGGCCGCGGACGGCGGCCCGGTCGCCGATGCTGTCCGCGCGTCCCGGCTCACCGTCGAGAGCGGCCAGGGCCACGTCGGCGAGCTCGATCAGGCCGGGATGCTCGCCTTGCAAGGCCGCGAGCGGGCCGGCCAAGCGGGCGGCATCCTCGCGGATCGCGTCGTAGAGGCCGTCCGGAGCCTCGGTCACCTCGACATGGGCGTCGAGGTCGTGCCGCAGCTCGGCGAGGGCCGCCCGGGCGCGGTCGCACCACCGCTCGTCGTCCGGCCCGTCGAGCACCGTGCGCAGGGTCGAGAGCGACTCGCCCAGCTCGGCCCGGTGCAGCCGAACCCGCTCCAGGTATGCCGCGAAGCTGGTGTCCATCGGTCACCTCCGTGGTCGGCGAGACCCCATTGTGACCTGGATCACGGCCGCTCGCATCCGCAGCAGGTGACGGCCGGGCGACGGTCCGGTGAACGAGGATGGAGCCCTCGAACGGCTGCGGCGGAGGTCAGCCGGCGTCGACCGGCCGGGTGGCGGGCACGACGGCGAGGGCGAGCAGGGCCAGCAGGCCGACGAGCATGAGGGCGCGCAGCACACCGACGTGGTCGCCGAGGAAGCCGAGCAGCGGCGGCCCGATGAGGAAGGCGCCATAGCCGATCGTCGACACCACGCTGACCCGGGCCGGGGCTCGGGCCGGGTCGTCGGCGGCCGCGGACATCCCGACCGGGAAGCCCAGGCTCGCCCCAACCCCCCAGATGACGATGCCGACGAAGGCCAGCCACGGCCCGCCCCAGACGACGAGCAGCGAGCCGACGACGGCGAGCACGAAGAGCACCCGCAGCACCGGGACCCGCCCGTAGCGGTCCAGCCAGTGCGTCCCGGCGAGCCGGCCGGCCGTCATGGCCGATAGGAAGATCGCGAAGCCGAGCACGCCGACCCATTCGGGCAGCCGGTAGCCGTCGACGAGCGCCACGGCGAGCCAGTCGTTGGCGCTGCCCTCGGTGAAGGCCGCGACGAGCACGACGACGCCGACGAGCAAGGTCCGCCGCTCACGCCAGGCCTGCGCCATCCCGGCTCCGGCCGGACCCTCGCCCGCGTCGTCCTGGGTGCTGTCCTGGGGCACGCGGGGCAGGAATCGGCCGGTCATCCAGGCGGTGACGACGAGCGAGGCCGCCGACACCACGGCGATGTGCACGAGCACCGGTATGCCGCGGGCCGTCACCGCCGTGCCGACGAGCGCGGCGCCGACCGTGCCGGCGCTGAAGGCCGCGTGGAAGCGCGGCATGATGGTCCGCCCCAGCAGCCGTTCGACGTCGGCACCCTCGAGGTTCATCGACACGTCCCACACCCCGACCCCGACCATGGCGACGAAGAGGGCCGCCATGACCACCCAGCGGGAGTGCACCAGGTCGACTCCGGCCGCGGCCGCGGTGAGCCCGAGCGTCGTCGCTGTCGCCCCGGCGAGCACCGCCCGGCCGGCTCCGATCCGGTGCGCGATCCAGCCGGCGAGCGGCAGCCCCACGACCGAGCCGACCGTGCCACCGAGCAGGGTGAGGCCGAGCTCACCCGGAGTGAGGTCCAGCGTCGACTTCACCTGCGGGATCCGCGAGGCGAACGACGCGAAGAGCACCCCAGCGAGGGTGAACACGGCATACACGGCGACGCGCGCCTGCTCCACGGGGAGCTCGGCGCGCGTCGGCGGTGCGGCGTCGGTGGTCAGGAGGCGTCCTTGTCGTCCGCAGCCGCCTCGGTGGCGTCGGCACTCTCGTTGGCCGCGTCATCGGCCGGCGCGCCGGTCTCGAGCTGCTCGATGGCCTCCTCGATCTCGGCGATCGGGTCGCGCTCGGAGCCGCGGACCGCCTCGAGGTCGACGGCTGCGCCGGTCGTGTCGGTCACCGAGGCATTCTCGAGCACGGCAGCCAGCGCCTTGCGGCGGGCGACCTCGCCGACCATGGCCGGGATCTGACCCTGCTGGTCGATGGCCTGGGCGAACTGACCGGGGTCCATGCCGTACTGCTGGGCCGCCATCAGCAGGTACTCGATGAGCTCGGGCTGCTCGACCTTGACCTGCTCCTTCTCGGCGATCGCGTCGAGGAGGAACTGGGTGCGCAGCGCCTTGCGGGTGTCGGCCTCGACCTCGGCGCGGTGCTCGGCGTCCTCGAGCCGGCCCTCGCCCTCGAGGTGGTGGTGGACCTCGTGCTCGACGATCGAGTCGGGCACCGGGATCTCGACCCGCTCGAGCAGCGCCTCGACGATCTTGTCGCGGGCGGCCACGCCCTGGGCGAGCCGCTTGCTCTTCTCGACCTCGCCGGTGAGATCGGCGCGCAGCTCCTCGATGGTGTCGAACTCGGAGGCGAGCTGGGCGAAGTCGTCGTCAAGGGCGGGCAGCTCGCGCTCCTTGACCGCGCCGACGGTGAGCGTGCACGAGGCCGTCTGGCCGGCGCGGTCGCCACCGGCGAGCGGCGCCTCGAAGGTCGTCGTCTCCCCCGCGCTGCGGCCGACGATCGCCTCGTCCATGCCCTCGAGCATGGTGCCGGAGCCGACCTCGTAGGACACGCCGGTGACCGAGTCGATCTGCTCGCCGTCGATCTCGGCAGCCAGGTCGACGGTGACGAAGTCGCCCTCGGCGGCAGCGCGCTCGACCGGCTTGAGGGTGCCGAAGCGCTCGCGCAGGGTCTGCAGCCGCTCGTCGACGTCGGCGTCGGTGACCTCGACCGCGTCGACGGTCACGGCGACTGAGGAGTAGTCGGGCAGCTCGATCTCGGGCCGGCGGTCGACCTCGGCGGTGAAGCGCAGCGGCGTCTGCTCGTCGACCGGCACCTCGGTGACGTCGACCTCGGGCTGGCCCAGGGGGCGGATGTCGTGCTCAGCGAGCGCCTGGCCGTAGAGGTTGGGCAGCGCGTCGTTGACGGCCTCCTGCAGCACCGCACCGCGGCCGACCCGCTGGTCGATGACCCGGGCCGGCACCTTGCCGCGCCGGAAGCCGGGCACCTGGATCTGCTGCCCGATGGTCTTGTAGGCCGCGTCGAGACTGGGCTTGAGCTCCTCGTAAGGGACCTCGACGGTGATCTTGACCCGGGTCGGGCTGATGGTCTCGAGGTCGGTCTTCACGTGCGGGTGCTCCAGTCGGGTCGGGTAGGGAGGGGTCGCCGGCCGTGCGGCGGCGACGGATCATGCTATCGGTCGGGGTAGCCGGATTCGAACCGACGGCCTTCCGCTCCCAAAGCGGACGCGCTACCAAACTGCGCCATACCCCGTGCGCTCGGCAGCCCCGGCTGGACGATCACCGGGCCGGGGCTGCGACGAGAGCGGGCGACGAGAATCGAACTCGCGTAGCCAGTTTGGAAGACTGGGGCTCTACCATTGAGCTACGCCCGCATGCGGCACGTGCCGCGGCCCATCAGCGTAGCCGCGCGCCGCACTCCCCCGCGAATCCAATGCTCTCCGGTCTCACGCCACACCATCCGGTATGCCGCGCCGCGCACCTCCGACCCGGACGTCGGCTCGGCCGGCTCGCTCAGCGCGGTCGGCTACTGCCACGGGTGCTGTGGTGGCTGGGCGCCGGGCCGCTGCGGGGGCTGCGACGGGTCGAAGCCACCCCCGGCGGGTGGCTGCGCACTGGTCGGCGCGCCGCCCGGGGTGGTCGGGGTGGCGGGGGTGGGCGCCGTGCCCCATGGCGAGCCGGCGCTCCACGGAGCTGCCGGTCCGGCGCCCGGGCTGCCGTAGGCCTGCTCCCAGGGTGCGGCGAAGCGGCCGGACCGCTGCTGCCAGAGGGCCGCCGCGATGAGGCCGAAGCCCACGGTCGCCGCGAACCGAGTCACCCAGCCGACGGCCGTGAACGCGCTCACGCCCACCGCGAAGGCCGCACCGGAGAACACCCCCAGCAGCTGGTTGACGAGCAGCACGCCCAGCCCGCCAAGCATCAGCCCCTTGCCCCGGTCGAGCCGCTGAGCGGCGGCGATCATCGCTGCGACGAGCAGGGCCAGGTTGACGACGCCGAAGACCACCCCGAAGAGCGCGGCGGCAGAGCTGTACATGGGACCTCCCGTTGTGGACGCTCAGGCTATCGACGCCGGGACGACGTCGTCCCGTTCCACCGTGAGGCGCCGCTCGATCGGTGGGCGCCCCGCCGCCACGCCCTTCGCCTCGTAGCCCGCCACCGGTCGCCATCGTGGGCGCTGCGCCGGCTCGAGCACCCACCCGCTGCCGACAGCCTCGGCCACCTGCTCGGCGACCCACGCGGCATACTCCGGCTGGTCCGTGGCGAGCAGCACCTCACCGCCGGGGGTGAGCCGGCTGGCGAGCAGCCCGAGAGTGGGTCCGGACAGCAGACGCCGACGGGCGTGTCGGGCCTTGGGCCACGGGTCGGGGAAGAAGACGTGCACGACGTCGAGCACGCCCTCCGGCAGCTGCTCGAGCAGCTCGACCGCGTCGCCGAGCCGGGCCGACAGCCGATCGACGCCGATGCCCTCCGCCACCCCGGCGGCGAGCATCCGCGCGATCCCCGGGGGATGCACGTCGGTGGCGACCACATGATGGCTCGGGTATGCCGCGGCATACCCGAGGGCGGCGGCGCCGTGCCCGCAGCCGACCTCGAGGACGACGCGCTCGGGCCTCCCGGGGGTGCCAGGTGGAGTGAATACCGTTGCGGGAGTGGCGTATTGCGGCAGCAATGTGGCCAGTCGATGCTCGGTGAGGGCGGAGCGACGACCTCGCCGGGCGTGGAAGGTGCGCACCCGGGACGCGCGCGGACCCGGCGCCGGCGAGCCGAGGGGCGGACTCAGTCCCGACACACCAGCACGATCGCCCGGTCGTCGGACTCCCCCGCGGTCGCGGTGGTCACCAGCCGTCGAGCCCCTCCTGCGAAGCCGTCGCGGACGAGCTGCTCGGCCGCGCCCATCAGCCGGTCGGCGCCCATCGCGAGGTCGCGACCACGGGCCTCGATGACCCCGTCGGTGTAGAGGACGAGCGCGTCGCCGCGCCCGAGCGTGCCGCACCGGCGGGGGTAGGTGGCGCCGTCGACGATGCCGAGCAGCGGCCCACCGACCGACGTGTGCACGGCCCAGCGGCCGGACCCGGCGTGGAACTGGAAGGGCCCGGGGTGGCCGGCGTTGCCGATGCAGAAGGCGCCCGAGCGCAGGTCGATCGAGACGTGGACGGCCGTGGCGAAACCCTCGTCCCAGTGCTGACGCAGCAGATAGCTGTTGGCCGACTCGAGCAGTCGCTCGGTGCCGACCTGACCGAGCAGCCCGCCGATCGCTCCGGAGAGCAGCAGCGAGCGGGTCGCGACCGTGGCGCCCTTACCGGAGAGGTCGACGAGGACGATCTCGAGCCGGTCTCCCTCCGGGGAGAGCGACGTGACCGCGAAGTCGCCGGAGAACTTGTCGCCATAGGCCGAGTTGATCGAAGTCTCGGCGTGCCAGCCCGCGGGCAGCCGCGGGATGTCGCCGAGCTCGCGCAGCCGGTCGCGCAGGTCGACGAGCATGTCGTCACCGGCGTTGCCCTGCACGCCGAGCCGGGCCCGCGACGCCGAACGGACGAACATCAGCGCCGCGGTGGCGAGCAGCGCGACCATGGTCGCCCCCTGGATCACCGACCAGCCCCGGACCGCGCTGCCGTGAAAGGCGAGGAAGGCGGCATACAGCGCGCAGACGGCGAGGTAGCGGCGCGGGCGCAGCACGAGCCCGGCGAGCACGACGAGCGGGCCGTAGAGCGCCCACGAGACGTGCTCGGGCCAGCGGGTCATCGCCCAGAGCAGGGCCAGGCCGAGGGCGACGAGGACGAGCACCTGCAGGTCCGGCAGCCCACGGACCCGGCCGACGCTGCGGCGAGCCCAGCGAGCCGCCTGCGTCGTGGGGCGACGCAGCCGAGCGGACGCGGTGGCAGCAGTCACGTCACTCCGGCGGCAGCGTGCCGTCGTCCTCGTAGGCCGAGACCATCGCCAGCCGGCGGGCGTGCCGCTCGTCTCCGGAGAAGTCGGTGGCGAGGAAGGCGTCGACGATCTGCACGCCGGTCTCGACGTCGACGAAGCGACCGCCGAGGCTCACCACGCGGGCGTCGTTGTGCTGGCGCGCGAGCCGAGCCAGCTCGACCGAGTCGGCATAGGCGGCCCGGATGCCGCGCACCTTGTTGGCCGCGATGAGCTCGCCGTTGCCCGAGCCGCCGAGGACGACACCCCGCGACCCCGGGTCGGCAGCCACCGCCTCGGCAGCACGCAGCACGTGCACTGGGTAGTCGTCGCTCGCGTCGTAGTCGAGCGGTCCGTGGTCGACGACGTCGTGGCCGGCGTCGCGCAGATGGATGACCAGGGCTCGTTGCAGCTCGTATGCCGCGTGGTCGCCGCCGAGATGGACCCGCATGGGGGCGTCGTGCTCCTTCGCAGTGCTGACGCTGACCTGCCGATTGTCCGGCTTTCCGTGCCGGGAGTCCAGCCGGGGCCCGGCCGGCCGATGGCGCAGGGTGGCTAGGGCGGGTGCCGGACGTTCCCGGACCGCCGCGCGTCCCCGCTGCGCGAGGCTGACTCCCGCGGAAGCCAGTGGTGGTGGGCGGGTCCGCCGCGCCGGGGCTGGAAACGTCGGTGATGCCTCCCAGCGGCTACCCGCTGGTGGGCCCTCCACCAGTACGCGCTGGTGGGCCCCTCCACCAGTCCGCGCTGATAGGCCCCTCCACCATTCCGCGCTGGTGGGCCCCTCCACCACCGCCTAACGGCGCCAACCCCCACCAAGGCCGGCGCTCCTCTTCACCGCTTAAGTCCACCCTTGAGCGACTTTCGGTCGCGTGTCGGCCCGTGGTGACCGAAAGCCAACACTCGAGCCACTATCGGTCGCGAGTGACGGCCCGTGGTGACCGAAAGTCCACACGCGAGCGACTATCGGTCGGGACGCGCCCGGCACAGGCGGCGGGGGCCGCGCACCAGCTCACCGAGCAGCAGCTAGTCGAGGATCGGGCCGACCGTGCGGGTGCGCTTGAGCTCGAAGAAGCCGGGGGTGCCGGCGACGAGGACGCAGCCGTCCCAGAGCCGGCCGGCTGCCTCGCCCTGGGGCGCCGGGCTGACGACCGGGCCGAAGAAGGCCACCGGACCGGTCGGCGTTGTCACGGCGACGATCGGTGTTCCGACGTCGGTCCCGACGAGCGATATGCCACTGCGGTGGCTGCGCTTGAGGGCGGCGTCGTGCTTCTTCTGGTGGGCTGCCTTGGCGAGCTGGGCCGGCAGCCGACAGTCGGCGAGGGCCTCGGCGATGACGGCGTCGAGGTCGGTGCGCTGCTGGCGATGGATGCGCGTGCCCATCGCGTCGTAAAGGCGCTTGACGACCCGGTCGCCATGCTCCTGCTGAGCGGCGATGATGACCCGAACCGGTCCCCAGGCCGCGTCCATGAGCCGCTGGTAGTCCTCGGGCAGCTCTCGCCCGTCGTTGAGCACCGCGAGGCTCATGACCGACCAGGTGACCCGCACCGGGCGCACCTGCTCGACCTCCATGAGCCATCGGGAGGTCATCCACGCCCAGGGGCAGACCGGGTCGAACCACATCTGCGCCTGCTGGCGCCGCACGCGCTTGGCCGTCGTCACCCGGCGATTCTGCCAGGATGGTGCCCGCGACCGCGCTGAGGTCCAGTCGCATCGCCGCAGCCGAGAATCCACCCGAGACGCAAGGGGTGCCACCGTGCCCGCTGAGAACCTCACCCGTGACGAGGCGGCCCGCCGGGCCGCGCTGCTCGAGGTCGACCACTACGACGTCGTGCTCGACCTCACGACGGGTGAGCAGACCTTCCGCACGACGACGACGGTGCGCTTCACCTGCCGGGAGCCAGGCGCGGACAGCTGGATCGACTTCGTCGGGGACTCGGTGCAGCGGGTCGTGCTCAACGGGCGCCGGCTCGAGCCGGCCGAGGTCTTCGCCGAGCACCGGATCGCCCTGCCGGCTCTGGCGGCCGAGAACACCCTCGTCGTCGAGGCGACCGGTCGCTACACGAACACCGGCGAGGGACTGCACCGGTTCGTCGACCCGGTCGACGGCGAGGTCTACCTCTACAGCCAGTTCGAGGTGCCCGACAGCAGGCGCGTCTTCGCCGTCTTCGAGCAGCCCGACCTCAAGGCGACCTTCGCCTTCACCGCCATCGTGCCCGAGCACTGGGTCGTCGTGTCCAACCAGCCGGCGCCGACGCCGATGCCCACCGGCGACGGGCGGGCCACCTGGGCCTTCGAGCCGACGCCGCGGCTGTCGAGCTATGTCACCGCGCTCTGCGCCGGCCCCTACGACGTGCGCTGGGACTCGTATGCCGGGCGCGGCGGCACCGTGCCGCTCGGCATCTTCAGCCGCCGGTCGCTCACGTCCTACGTCGACCACGACAACCTCTTCGACGTGACGAAGGCCGGCTTCGCGTTCTTCGAGGGGGAGTTCGACTCCGCCTATCCGTTCGCGAAGTACGACCAGATCTTCGCCCCGGAGTACAACGCCGGCGCGATGGAGAACGCCGGGTGCGTCACCATCACCGAGCTCTACGTGTTCCGCGGCCAGGCGCCGGAGCCGACGGTCGAGCGCCGGGCCCTGACGATCCTGCACGAGCAGGCGCACATGTGGTTCGGCGACCTCGTGACGATGCGCTGGTGGGACGACCTGTGGCTCAACGAGTCCTTCGCAGAGTGGGCGTCCTCGACGGCCCAGGCCGAGGCGACCCGCTGGCAGGGAGCGTGGACGACCTTCCACAGCCACGAGAAGACCTGGGCCTATCAGCAGGACCAGCAGCCCGACACGCACCCGGTCTATGCCGACATGCGCGACCTGCAGGACGTCGCAGTCAACTTCGACGGGATCACCTACGCCAAGGGCGGATCGGTGCTCAAGCAGCTCGTCGCCTATGTGGGTCGCGAGCCCTTCGTGCGGGGGCTGCGCTCCTACTTCGCCAAGCACGCCTGGGGCAACACGACGATGGCCGACCTCTTCGCGGAGTTCGAGGCCGAGTCGGGGCGCGACCTCGGCGACTGGGCCAAGCGCTGGCTGCGGACCGCGGGCGTGAGCACGCTCGCCGTCGAGCTCGAGACCGACGCCAAGGGCACCATCACGGCGGCAGCGATGACCCAGACCGCGATCGACGAGCACCCGACGCTGCGGCCGCATCGGCTCGGCATCGGGCGCTACCAGCTCGTCGACGGCCGGCTCGTCGCCGTGGGTCATCACGAGCTCGACATCGACGGGCCGCGCACCGAGCTTCCCGAGCTCGTCGGCCTCCCCCGGCCGGACCTGCTGCTGCCCAACGACGGCGACCTCACCTACGCCAAGATCCGCCTCGACGAGCGCTCGCTCGCGACCGTGCTCGCCAACCCGGAGGCGTTGCAGGACAGCCTGGCCCGCAGTCTGGTCACCGGTGCGCTGTGGGAGCTGACCCGGGACGGCGAGCTGGCCCCGCAGCAGCTGCTCGACTACCTCCTCGGCATCATCCCGGTCGAGGAGCACCCCACCGCGCTACGCACCGTGCTGACGACGACGAAGCAGATCCCGTCGATGCTGCTCGCCTGCCTCGACTGGTTCCTCCCGGCCGACGAGCGCCCGGCGGCCCGTGAGCGCACCGTCGACGTGCTGCGTCGGTGCATCGACACGGCGACCCCCGGTGGCGACAAGCAGCTGCAGCTGTTCGCGGCATACACGACCCTCGCGACCGACCCGAGCGACACGGCGCGGATCCGCGGTGCCCTCGACGGCACCCAGCCGGTCTACGGGCTGGCGATGGACCAGGACCTGCGCTGGTCGGTGCTCGCCGGGCTGGCCACCGCCGGCGCGGTCGGTGAGCCCGAGATCGAGGCCGAACTGGCCCGCGACCCCTCGGTCGCCGGGCGGGAGCGGGCCATGCTGGCGCGGGCGGCGCGACCGACCGCGGCCGCCAAGGCGCAGGCCTGGCGGCTCGGCATCGAGCAGGAGGGTCAGACCAACGCGGCGATGGAGCACCTCGGGCGTGGCTTCCGCCGGGCCAACGACCCCGAGGCGCTGCTCGGCCCCTACGTCGAGGCCTACCACGAGATGCTGCTGCCGGTCTTCACCAGCCGGTCCTTCGCGATCGGCGAGCGGGCGGTGAAGTACTTCTACCCGCTGGACCTGGCCAGCCCGGAGCTGCGCGATCGCACCCGGAGCTGGCTCGCCGAGCACGAGGACGCCCCGGCCGGCCTGCGCCGCCTGGTCATCGAGCAGCTCGGCCTGGTTGAGGTCGCCGTGCGCGCCCAAGAGCGGGCCCGGCGGCAGTGACCCGCTGGCTCACCCCGGTGGCGCCGCTGAGCAGGCCGGCCGAGCTCGGCTGGCCGACGGTCGAGGCGGTGCTCACGCCGGCCGCCCAGCTGCTCGGCATCCTCGTCGTCACGATCGTCGCCCGTTGGCTGCTGCACCGGGGCATCGACGGCGTCGTCCGCACCGCGATCGACCGGCATGCGGACCGAACCCGGCTGCTGCCTGGCCGGGCCGGGTCGCTGCTTGCCGCGGCGGCCGGGCAGGACCACGAGCGCTACGTCCAGCGGACCCGAACGATGGGGTCGGTGCT
Organism: Dermatophilaceae bacterium; assembly: GCA_035448065.1. Classification (GTDB taxonomy): domain Bacteria; phylum Actinomycetota; class Actinomycetes; order Actinomycetales; family Dermatophilaceae; genus Phosphoribacter. The sequence goes on along the minus strand of DAOTIG010000014.1, from coordinate 23,441 downwards.
GCGCAGCGGGGTCACCGTGGTCGTCACCGGGCTAGGCCTGCTCACCGCGCTCGCCACGGTCGGCGTGCCCCTCGCGCCGTTGCTCGCCTCGGCGGGCGTCGGTGGGGTCGCGCTCGGCTTCGGGGCGCAGAGCCTGGTGCGCGACTTCCTGTCCGGCATCTTCATGATCGTCGAGGACCAGTACGGCGTCGGCGACGTCATCGACACCGGCGGAGTGGTCGGCACGGTCGAGGAGGTCTCGCTGCGGGTCACCCGGCTGCGCGACGCCACCGGGGTCGTGTGGTACGTCCGCAACGGCGAGATCACCCGGATCGGCAACCGCTCACAGGGCTGGTCGACCGCGACCGTCGACGTGCCGCTGCCGGTGACCGCCAACCTGGCCCAGGCGACCGAGGTGCTCACCTCGGCCGTCGCCGACCTGGCCGGCACCGACGAGCTGGTGCTCGAGACCCCCACCGTGGCAACGGAATCGGTGACCGGCGGCGCGATCACGCTGCGCATCACCGCCACCTGCGCGGCCGCCCGCAACAGCACCGTCGAGCGCACGATCCGCGCGCGCGTCGTCACCGCCCTCGAGGCTGCCGGCATCGAGCTGGCCACCCCGCAGGGCTGAGGCCGAGAGACTGTCGAGCACACCATGAGCGAGCAGCAGAGCGACCCGGGCAGCTTCTTCGCGGCCGTCGGCGGGCATGACACCTTTCGCCGGCTGGTCGCCGAGTTCTACCGCGGCGTCGCTACCGATCCCGAGCTGCGCGCCCTCTACCCGGAGGCCGACCTCGGCCCCGCCGAGGAGCGGCTGCGGCTCTTTCTCGAGCAGTACTGGGGCGGCCCGACGACCTACTCCGAGCGACGCGGCCACCCTCGGCTGCGGATGCGGCATGCCCCCTATGCCGTGACCCCCGAGCAGCGCGACCGCTGGCTTCGGCACATGCTCACCGCGGTCGGCACGCTCGACCTCGGCGAGCAGCACGAGGCCCAGCTCGTCGACTACCTCGTGCGGGCGGCATACATGCTCGTCAACGCCCCGTCCGAGACCACCCCGCCCGCACCGCCGACGCCCACCGAGGAGACCTGAGTGCCCCAGCCCGACCCGCAGACCGACTGGTGGCGCGATGCGGTGATCTATCAGGTCTATCCGCGCTCCTTCGCGGACTCCGACGGCGACGGCACGGGTGACCTGCCCGGCGTGACCGCGCGGCTGGAGCACCTGGCCGCGCTCGGGGTCGACGGACTGTGGCTCTCGCCGTTCTACCGCTCGCCGCTGCATGACGGGGGCTACGACGTCGCCGACTACCGCGACGTCGACCCGCGCTTCGGCACGCTCGCCGACATCGACGCGCTCATCGCGCGGGCCGGCGAGCTCGGGCTGCGAGTGCTCATCGATCTCGTGCCGAATCACTCGAGCAGCGAACACCCTTGGTTCCAGGCCGCATTGGCTGCAGCGCCAGGAACGCCAGAGCGAGGGCGCTATCTCTTCCGCGATGGGCGAGGTGCGAGCGGCGAGCTGCCGCCGAACAACTGGCGATCGGTCTTCGGCGGGGCTGGGTGGACCCGGGTGACGGACCCCGACGAGCAGCCGGGGCAGTGGTATCTGCACCTCTTCGACGACACCCAGCCCGACCTCGACTGGTCGAACGACGAGGTGCGGGCCGAGATGGAGTCGGTGCTGCGGTTCTGGCTCGATCGCGGCGTCGCCGGCTTCCGGGTCGATGTCGCGCATGGCCTGGTCAAGGCCGACGGGCTGCCGGACGCCCCGCCGCATGCGATCGTCGACGCGCTCGACGAGATGGCCGGCGACCGCGAGCCGGTCGCGACCGCACTCACGCCCTATTGGGACCAGGACGGCGTGCACGAGGTGTATGCCGCGTGGCGGCGCGTCCTCGACTCCTATCCCGGCCCGCAGCGCGTCCTCTGCGGCGAGGCCTGGGTGCATCCGCCGGAGCGGCTCGCGCTCTACCTGCGGCCGACCGAGATGCACCAGTGCTTCGAGTTCGACTTCCTGCAAAGCGCTTGGGACGCAACGCAGTTGCGCGTGGCGATCACTGAGGGGCTGACCTCGATGGCCGCGGTGGGGGCGCCGGTCACCTGGGTGCTGTCCAACCATGACGTCGTGCGCCACCCGAGCCGCTACGGCCTTCCCGACGACGCGCCGTTCCCCCGCGGCATCCGGGCCGGCGACCCGCAACCGGACGAGGCGCTGGGCCTGCGGCGCGCTCGCGCCGCGACGGCGCTCATGCTCGCGCTGCCGGGCGCGGCATACCTCTATCAGGGCGAGGAGCTCGGCCTTCCCGAGCACACCAGCCTCGCCGACGAGTGGCGGGACGACCCGGTCTGGCGGCGCAGCGGCGGTCGGGAGACCGGGCGGGACGGGTGTCGAATCCCGTTGCCGTGGAAGGCAGCTGAACCCGGGATGGGCTTCTCCCCCACCGGGCGCACCTGGCTGCCGCAGCCGACCTCGTATGCCGCGTATGCCGCTGACGTCCAGGACGGCGAGCCGGGCTCGACGCTCGAGCTCTATCGGACGCTGCTTCGCCTGCGCCGGAAGCACCGGCTCGGGCGCGGCGAGCTGAGCTGGCTGGACGCACCCGCCGGAGTCCTGCGCTTCGGCAACGCGAATGTCGAGGTGATCGTCAACGTCAACGCCGATCCCTTTGCACTGCAGACTGATTCACTGGTCTTGGTCGCTTCGGGCCCGCTCGCGGAGAGCAAGGACGCCGACGGGGGCTCGAGCGTCGCAGTGCCGGCGGACACGGCGGCCTGGATCCAGCTGGGCTGACCCGGCCCTCGCGACCGATGCTCGCGGGCGCGGTCGAGGCCTGTGGATAACTTTCCGGGGGTGTCGGCCGAGCGGCATACAGTCCGGTCATGCGCATGATCGTGGAGCCCGATGAGCTCGTCGCGGCGGCTGGCCGCCTGGCCGACGACGGCGACCTGCTGCGCCGGCTGGCCGACGTGGTCGAGTCCGCCGGTCGGGTCGGCAGCGTCGGCTCCGGCCCGGAAACGGCGCGCGCGATCGGGTCGGCGACGGCAACGCTGGGCGACGCGCTCCGCGTTCTCGGCGCGGCTGCCGAGGCGCTGAGCGACGGGCTGGGCATGGGCGGGCGCGCCTATGGTGACGCGGAGCAGCGCGCCATCGACGCCGGGCGGGTGTTCCGTGGCTGACCTGACGAGCGTGCTCCCCCATCCCCAGGGGTCGCCCGAGCAGTTGCGCGAGGCCGCCCGCACCTGGGGCCTGGTCGCCGCCGGGGCTGGGAGCGCCCGGATCGCCGGGCCCGGCGTGCCGGCGGTCCTGGGGCGGGTCTGGGCCGGCGAGGCGGCCGACGCCGCGGTGAGCGAGGCCGCCGCCGCCGGGCGAGCCCTGTCAAGCGTGACCGACTGTCTCGGCCGGGTCGCGGGCATCGTGCTCGGGCATGCCGACGAGACGGCGGCGGCCCGCAGTGCCGTCGATCGCCTGCGCGAGCGATGGAGGGCCGGCGAGCTCGCGCATCGGTCCGCCCAACGGGCCGGCGACGTCGCGGCGCTCGTCGATGCCGACCGGGCCTGGGCGACGATGCAGCGCCGGCTGCGCGACGAGCACACGGCCGTGCTGAGGCAGCAGGGGGTGGCGGATGCCCGCACCGCGGCGGCGCTCGGCGCGACGATCGACGGACTGGTCGCCTCGTGCGGGTCCAGGCCGGGCACCCCCGTGGTCGATGCGCTGCTCGGCGGGCTGTCGCTCACCGACGGAGCACGGCGTTCGAGTGCGGCACGAGCGCAGGTCGAGGCCCTGCTCCTGCGCGTCGGGCCATTGCGGGAGGCCGGCGTCCGGAGCCTGGCTCCCCTCCTCGACCTCGACCCGGACGATCCGCTCGTCGCGCAGGCGCTGCTCGATGCCCTCGGCCCCGAGGCACTCGCCATGCTCGTGACTCGCATCGAGGTGGTCCGCAGCGGCTCCCCCGATCCCACCGCGCGGGCCGATGCCACGCGGCTCCTCACCCTTCTCGGGGTGGCGCTGCTCACCGCGACGGACCCCCGCGCAGCGAGCGGACTCTCCCCTGCTGATCAGCAGCGACTGGTCCAATGGCGGGCTCGCTCGCTGACGACACTCGCGGGTACCGCTCGCCGTCGCTACTCCGTGGGGGTGTCCGAGGTGCGCGGAGCGGACGTGCTCGCCCTGCTCCTGCGGGCCGCTCGTACGTCGCGCCCGGGTCTGCCGCCCAGCCTCGGACTGGCCCTCACCGCGCTCGGCATGGCCACCGACGATGGGCCGGCGACCCCCACCTCCGCTCCGGCGATCGACGTCGGCCCGGCTGTCGATCCCTCCGCGCGGATCGACCTGCTGAGCGAGCTGCTGTGCTCGCTGCGAGCCGACTACACGCGCGCGAACGAGGTTCTGCTGGCCCCGACCGCCAGCTCCAGGAGCGTCCTGCAGATGATCGTCGCCAGCTCCCGAGCCGGTGCCGACGCCCAGCGAGCCCAGGCCCTGCGCGAGCTTCTCGACGTGCTCACGGCCGGCGAGGACGAGTCAGCGGCTCGAACGAGCGCCGAGCTCCTCACCGCCCTCTGCGCTGCTGCGCCACCGACGAGAGCCATGCTCGAGGCACTTGTGCCGCTCTCGGCCGAGTTGCTCGGCCGATTTGCCGACCAGCTCGGCGTCACGCTGTTGCGGCCCGACGGCAGTCCCGGGGGCGCGGCCGTGCCGACCGCCAGCGGGTGGACGGTGTCGCTTCCGGACCGGGCCGGCGTGCTGCGCCTGGTGGAGCGGATCGCCGCGGGCGGCGTGCAGCCGGGGGTCGTCGGCAGCGAGCCGCTCGGCGAGCCGATGGTGACGCTGCTCGGCCGGCTCACCGCCGCCGAGACCGCACGACTGTCGACGGCGATGGCGGCCGCGGATCCGCTGGCCCGCAGCGCCGCAGTCCGCCGCTTCGCCCAGATCATCGGCTTCGTCACCGTCGTCACGGCCCGCGCGGTCATCGCCGTGCATGCCGGGTCCGATCTCAGCAATGCCCAGCGGGCCGAGCTGGCCAAGCAGCTGCTCGGCTCGGTCAACCTGGCGGCCGTGCTCGGCAAGGCGCTGCCGCACCTTCCGACGAAGATCGTGGGGCTGCTGAGCGGCTTCATCGTCACCCAGCTCGGGACCGCCGTCGATGCCGTCCTGCCGACGGACGCCGCGAGCCGAGCCCGCAGCGGGCTCGGGAGCGACGGTGAACGCAGGGTCGAGGCCGCGCGAACCCTGGTGTGGGACCTCGCCAGCCGCTTCGGCAGCTGGCCGGCCACGGCCGACCCGACGGCCTGGGCGCACGCCAACGGCACTGCTCGATTCACCGGAGCCGACGGCCGGCCCCTCCCCTGGGGCGAGCTGTCCCCCACCCAACGCGAGGCGATGGCGCAGTGGGCCGCCGGCGTGCCCGAGTACCAGAACCTCGTGGGGCAGCTGCTCACCTCACTCGGTGAGGGCGAGCGGATGGCCGGCCGCGCGGGCTGAGCACGGGGCGCGCCCGGGGAGGCTGGTCAGGTGTCGAGGTGCTCGACCAGCCGGTCCAGCTCGGTGACGTCCCACCACTGCAGATCTCGGTCGTCGGTGCCGGCGAGCTCCTCATCGGCGTGCAGCGACCGGACCTCGCGGGCCGTCACCGGCGCCGTCAGCGCGATCCGGGCCAACTCTCCGTCATCGTCCGAATGTCCCTGTGTCGCAGCGGGATCGACCTGACCGGCAGCGGCAGCGGCGACCAGCTCAGGAGCGACGTCGACCGCGGCCACCACCCGCCGCCACCCGGCCTCGCCACGCAGCCGGCCCGCATGCGCGGCGGCCGCGAGCAGCGCGGCATACTCCAGCTCCTCCTCGTCGGCCCGCGGCTGGGCCGCGCGCAGCAGCGCCGTCACCCCGTATGCCGCGTGGCCGGATCCCCCGACCCCCTCACCGGAGTGCAGGCTGCGCACGTCGTCCGGCGTGAGCGGCAGGTAGACCCGCACCGGGTTGCCCGACGCTTCTGGCGCCGCCATCAGCGGTCCCCGGGGTCGGCGAGCTCGGCGAGCGAGTCGACGATGCTCTGCCCCAGCACCTCGACGTCGGGCATCGCGTCCCGGTCCGCGTTGAGGCCGTAGTAGACCCCTCCGTCGTAGGACGTGAGCCCGATGGCGAGCGCCTGCCCCTTGGCCAGCGGGATGACCGGATAGGTCGACAGCATGCGGGCGTCCCCGGCATAGAGCGGGGTCTGCGGGCCCGGGACGTTGGTGACGATGAGGTTGAAGAGCCGCTTGCTCATCTCGCTGCCCAGCCGCGCCCCCATCGAGTGCAGCGTGGGCGGCGCGAAGCCGGCCAGCCCGACCAGCCGGTCGGCGCCCACCGCCTGTCCCCCCTCGACCTGCTGACGCATGAGGAAGGCGATCTGGTGCAGCCGGATCGAGGCGGCCGGCTCGCCGACCGGCAGGTCGACGAGGCAGGCGTGCAGCTGGTGCAGCCCGGTGCCGAGCTCGTCCTCGACGCTCACCGGCACGAGCGCGCGGACGACCGTGTGCGAGTGGACCGCGACCCCTCGGGTGAGCAGCCAGGTGCGCAGGGCGCCGGCGATGCAGGCCAGCACGATGTCGTTGACGGTGACGTCGTCGGCGTGCGTGCCGCGGGCCAGCCGGTGGCGCACGGCGCGGTAGTCCGCGAGGTCGGTGCCGACCATGACGAAGCGGCGCGCCTGGCCGACCGGGGCGTTGAGCGGCGATGCCGGCGCCGGTCGGGCCGCGCCGCGAGCGACGGTCTGCACGATCGAGCCGACGCCCTGGGCCACCGCGCCCACGCCCGACAGCACCCGGCCGCCGAGCGCGCCGACCTCGTGCGCCCCGCCCCGGACGACGCCGAGCATCTTGCCCGGTGCGCTCACCGACTCCAGCAGCGCCGAGGTGACGAGCTGGACGTCGCTCGGGCCGCGCTGCGGCCGCCACAGGTCGTGCCCCGGCTTCTCCCACCCGGGGGCATCGCCGACGAGCAGCTGGCCGATGTCGATCGCGTTGATGCCGTCGACGAGGGCGTGGTGGGTCTTGGTGACGATGGCGAAGCGCCCGTGCTGCAGCCCTTCGATGAGGTAGACCTCCCACAGCGGCCGGCCCCGATCCAACGGCCGCGGCTGGATCCGGGCGACGAACTCCTCGAGCTGGGCGTCCGTGCCCGGCTTGGGCAGCGCCGCCCGCCGCACGTGATAGCTGAGGTCGAAGAGCTCGTCGTCAACCCACACCGGGTTGGCGAGCTTGGCCGGGACCTCCTTGACCAGCTGGCGATAGCGCGGCAGGTGCGAGATCCGCTGCGCGATGAGCGCGATCAGCCGGTCGTGGTCGATCCGGCCCTGCGGGGGGTCGAAGACCATCACCGAGCCGACGTGCATCACGGTGGCCGCGTCCTCCATGTAGAGGAACGACGTGTCCAGCGAGCTCAGGCGGTCGGCCACACGGCCATCCTGTCAGACCGGCGGGTCGCTTCCGAGAGCTCGCGGGCCGCCGTGACCCACCCGACCGTATGCCGCGTCGCTCACCAGTCCGCGGGGCACGCCAGACGACGATGCCGGCGCCCGCGGCATACCGGGTCCGGTCGTCCGGGGTTCTCGACGGGTCAGGAGCGGCGGCCGAGCCGGCGCCGGCGCGGTGCCAGAGCAACCGGGCCGGCCGGCACCCCCGCGAGCCGGGCCGCCAGGCCGGCCAGCGCGGCTCGGGCGGGCGACCCGGGCGCGGTCTCGGCGAGCGTGCGGCCGGTGAACATCGCCGCGTCGAACGCCGCGCCGTCCTGCGGCACGCAGGTGAGGTCGTGCACCCCGGCGAAGCGGGCCAGCGCCTCGGCGACGTGCCGCTCCGGCGGCGCGCCGACCGCACCGGCGCGCACCCGGTTGACGACGACCTGCGGGTGCGGAGCGCGGACCGTGCCGAGCTCCTGCAGCCCCCGCACGAGCCGCTGCAACGACACCGGGTCACAGCCGCCCACGGCGAGCAGCTCGTCGGCCACCTCGAGCACGGTGAGCGTGGCCTGGTTGCGACGCGGGGCAAGGGTGTCGTAGCTCAGCTCCTCGTCGTCCTCGAGGATCGCCGCCACGTCGACGACGACGAACTCGGCCAGCGCACGGCCGACCTCGAGCACCCGCTCGAGCGCCGGACCGCGCAGCTCGAGCCACCGCTGGGCGGTCGGGATGCCGGTGAGCACCCGCAGCCGGGGGGTCACCTCGCCGGCCAGCCGGGCCAGGGCCAGCAGGTCGAGTGCTCCCTGGTCGGCGGCCCGGCACGCGGCCGCCACGCCGGGCGCCTCGTCGAGGACGGACAGCGTCTGGGCGACCGAGCCGCCATAGGTGTCGGCGTCGACGAGCAGCACCTCGCGGCCGAGCAGGGCGAGCTCGCTGGCGACCGCGACAGCGACCGAGGTCCGGCCAGGAGCGCCGCTCGGACCCCAGACGGCGATGATCCTCCCACGGTCCTCGCGCACGGCCAGACCCTCGGCTGCCGGGGCCCCGACCGAGCCGTTCACGCCCGGCGCCAAGGCCGCCCCGGAGCCGTCGGCCGACGCGCCGGAGTGCGCCGACCAGCTGCCACCGAACGGGTCGGCGCCCCGCGGCGCCCAGGGGTCGGCGGTCCCGGCCGCCGGCGCCCAGGGCTGGTCGCCGAAGCTCGCTCCCTCGGTGGTCCCCGCCACGCCAGTATCACCCGGTCGCGCCTGGGCCGCGGCGGACAGCACGACGGCCACGAGCTCGTCCGGTGCGGCGTCAGCACGCACGACGCTGGTCAGCCCGAGCTGCCAGAGCCGCAGCTCGCTGCCCTCGTCGGCGGGGTCGCTCACCCCGACCACCTCGACGCCGGCTCGGCGCAGGTCGGCGACCTCTGACAGCGACAGCCCCCGCAGGTCCGGCGACACCAGGGCCACCGACCCCAGACCCGAGGCCGCGGTGGCCAGCAGGTCGGCGAGGTCGGCGCAGCGCCGGGCGATGACCACCCGGCCCGAGCCCTCGAGGGCCGCGACGACCGGGCCGTCCCAGCGGGCCGCGAGCGCGGTGAGGACCGAGGTCATGAGCCGTTGGCCCGCGCCGACCCGGGGACCGGCACGAGGGTGATCCGCGCCTGCTCGTCGATCGCCGTGATGACCGCAGCCACGTCGTCGCCGCCGACGAGCAGCTGAACCGCCGAGGTCGAGGCGGACACCCCGAAGGAGCCCTGGTCCCTCGGGATCCACGCGACGGTCACCGAGCGCAGCATCACGGTGGCCGGCGCATAGCGCTCCTGGCTCGCCGCCGGGTCACGGCGGCTCACCCAGACGTCGACCACGGAGCCGGCGACCAAGCCGCCGGCCGAGCTGGTGTCGACCCGCACCATGACCGGCTGCACCCGGATGTCGCCCTTCGTGCCGACGGCGGACACCGGCACGAGCTCGCCGGCCCGCACCTCGCGCAGTGCGAAGGCCTCCGGCGGCACCGGCGTGGCGGCCGACAGATAGCCGGCCTGCGCCTCGGCGAGCTGCACGTCGACCCGGCGCAGGTTGTCGCCGGTGAGCCGGTCACCCGGCTTGAGGGCGACCGCCGCGGCATACATCGGCACCCGGTCGTCGGCGCTCGCGATCGCCTTGGCGCCCAAGGCGGTGGCGAGCAGGACGAGCAGGATGCCGACGAGCAGTCGGCTGTCCCGCCAGCTCGGCCGCTGCAGCCGGGTGGCCGCCGGTCGCGGCAGCTCGGGCGGCCTGGTGCTGGGTCCCCCTCTGGAAGTCACCGCGCCATCATGTCGAAGGGCACGCCGTCCTGCCACCGGAGCCGAGCCGCCCTGTGGATAACTTCGAGAGGGCCCGACTCGCGTGGGAGGATCGCTGCATGCCGCCACGCTTCCTCCAGCTCGCCGATGTCGCCGAGGTGCTCAACATCTCCGCCGCTCAGGCCTACGCCCTGGTCCGCTCCGGTGACCTGCCGGCGATCAAGGTCGGCGGCCGCGGGCAGTGGCGGGTCGAGGCCGAGCAGCTCGAGGGCTACATCCAGCGGATGTATGCCCAGACCCGCGAGTTCGTCAGCACCCACCCGCTCGGCGGCCCGGGCGACGACGACGAGCCGGCCTGATCCCGCCCGCTTCGGGCACTCAGTGGGCCGCGAGCAGGTCGAGGCAGCGCAGCCTGGCCTGCAGGCCTGGTGCCGGGTTGGTCACCATGAGCTCGTCCGCACGGGTGCGCCGGCGGAAGTCCTCGAGGTAGGCCGCGACCTGGTCGGCGTCGCCAACGGCCGTGTAGGTGAGCATGTGCCGCGCCTGTGCGCCCACCGGCGAGTCGACGAGCCGGTCCAGCTCGGCATCGTCGAGCGGGCCGGCAGCCAGCCGCGCGGCATAGCCGGGGATGCGTCCGGCGAGCGAGCGCACCCGGGCCCGCAGCACCCGCTCGTAGAGCTCGGCGGCCTGCGCTGACGTGTCGGCCGCGATGACGTTGAGGGCCGCGATCGCGTGCGGCCGGTCCAGCTGCGCCGAGGGCTCGAAGCGGTCCCGGTATGCCGCGAGCGCGGCATCGAGGGCATCGGGCGCGAAGTGGCTCGCGAAGGCGTAGGGCAACCCGAGGGCCGCGGCGAGCTGGGCGCCGTAGCGGCTCGACCCGAGGATGTAGAGCGGCACCTCGGTCCCCTGGCCCGGCACGGCCCGCACCCCAGGCACGAGCGAGTCGCCGCCGAGGTAGCCCTGCAGCTCGCGGATGTCGCTCGGGAAGTCCTCGGCGGCTCGCGGGTCACGGCGCAGCGCGCGCAGCGTCGTCTGGTCGGTGCCCGGCGCCCGGCCGAGCCCGAGGTCGATCCGCCCGGGATGCAGCTCGGCGAGCGTGCCAAACTGCTCGGCGACGACGAGCGGGCTGTGGTTGGGCAGCATCACCCCACCGGAGCCGAGCCGGATCCGCTCGGTGCGGGCGGCGACGTGCGCGATGAGGACCGCGGTCGCCGAGGAGGCGATCGAGGCCATGTTGTGGTGCTCGGCATACCAGATCCGGGTGAACCGTCCGGTGCGCTCGGCGTGCTGGGCGAGCGTCACGGTGTCGGCGAGCGCCTCGGCGATCGGCTGGCCGTGCCGGACCGTCGCGAGATCGAGGATGGCCAGCGGGATGCGGTCGGACGGGCGCACCAGCCCAGCCTAGGGCGGCGCAGGTCGCCGGCCCGGCGCTGACCCGATGCGTCAGTCCCGCAGCACGGCCCCGATGGCGGCGAACGGCACGGTCCGCACGCAGGTGACGTTCTCGGTCCGGCGGGGCAGGTCGCGGGCGTGCTCGGCGAGGTCGAGGGCGTCCTCGCCGACGGCGTCGATGGTGCCGGTCCAGCGGTGCCCGTCGACGTCGACGACGGTGACCGCTGCTCGATCGCGGCTCACGGCCCGCAGCGCCGAGCCCAGCCCGAAGCCGCGCGCGACCGCCGTCGGCGGGGTAAGCCGGCCGGCCAGCCCGACGACGGAGCGGACGGCCGGGAAGGGCACCAGCGCCCCGCGCTCGGCCGACGTGCCGAGGAGCAGCCAGTCGGCACCGACGTCGGCGACGACCGCCGTGACCGGTCCGAGCCCGGCCACCTGGACGGTGATCGGGCCGCTGTGGCGCACGGCGGCCAACCGGACGTGCAGGCCGTGCTGGGCCCGCTCCCGTCGGGTTCGCTCGGCGACCTCGGCGGCCAGCTCGGCCGCGTCCTGAGCGAGCAGCCTCGCCTCGAGATCGTCGAAGAGCCGCTCCCAGCGCATGGTCCATTCTCTCCCAGGTTGACATGAACGCGTCCTGCAGCAAACATAGGTAAACGAAGGTATCAACCACCATCCGGCCGCATCGATGGCCGACAGGAGGACCTCATGCTGGATCTCGCGGGCCGCTCCACTGCTCCATCGGCCCCGGCCCGCGGCACGGCTGCGGCCCGGGCGCTGCTCGTGACTGTCGGCGGCCTCGTCCTCGCCGGTCTGGTCACCCTGGTGTTCTGGCGGCTCGCGCAGGCGTCCTGGGCCGCCGCCACCGGCCCCGCAGTGGTCGACCCGGCCGATGTCCTGCTCACGGCCTGCGCCGTCATCGGAGCCCTGCTCGCGGCCTGGCTGGGCCTGGGCACGGCCGCAGCCGCGCTCGCCGAGCTTCCCGGTGCCCTCGGTGCCGTCGGCCGCGCGGTGGCCCGGCGAATCGCGCCACGGGCCGTCCGTCGCGGGGTCGCCTTCCTGCTCGGCACCAGCCTGTTGGCGACCTTCGCCCCCGGGACCGCTGCGGCCGCGCCGGCACCGGCCCGGACGCTCACGGCGGCGACGCGCGTCGTGGGCGACGGGTCCGACAGCGCGCCCGACCCAGCCTTCCGACCGACGACCGAGGTCGCCTCGACCACCGACAGCGGCTACCCCACCGCGCCCGACCAGGCACCGGACGCCGTCCCGGAGCCGAGCCCCGACCCGACCCCAGCCCTCACTGCGACCCCGACTCCCACCGCGACCCCGACGCAGACGGCCGACCCCACCCCGAGCGCCGGACCGAGCCGGATCCCGTCGGTGGACGCCTCGACCCCACTGCCCGGGCCCCGCCCCGAGTCCTCGCTGACCCCGGCCTTCCGGCCGCCCGCTCCCCCGCCGCCGGCCCGCACCCCCGCGCCCCTCGGACCGCTCGGCCCAGCCCCCGCGGCCATCGACCGCGCCGAGGTCACCGACCACGTCGTGCGGCGCGGGGACACGCTGTGGGACATCGCGCGACGCGCGCTCGGTCCCGGGACGACCGCCGGGCAGATCGCCGCCGAGTGGCCGCGCTGGTATGCCGCGAATCGCGACCTCATCGGCCCCGACCCCAACCACATCGAACCCGGCCAGCGGCTGATCGCCCCCGCGTCGGCGAGGACGGGGGCGGCCCGATGAGCCGGCTCAGGGTGTTGCCGGTGCCGGAGTCCCGGCCGCCGATCCTCCCGCCGGACGAGGTCTTCCCCCGCGGCGGACGCCGAGCCCGGCGGAGCACCTTCGTGCAGTCCAGCCTGGCCCTCGACTTCGAGCAACCGAGTGCCGAGCCCGTCGATCGGACCCCCCGACGCGACCTACCCGACCCGGAGCCGCTGGTGCACCGGCTCGCGCAGGCCTTCATCGAGGTCATGGCCGGGCGGCGGCCGGCCACCCAGGTCGTCCGGTTCACCGAGCCGTCGGTGTATGCCGTGCTCACCCGCCGGGCACTCGTCGCCTCCCGTCGCGGGGCGCTCGTCGGCCGGCCCGCGCTGGTCCGCCAGGTGCGGGTGCAGGAGCCGGCCGACGGGGTGGTCGAGGCGTGCGCGGTCGTCGTGCACCACGACCGGGTGCGGGCCATCGCCATGCGGCTGGCCGGCATCGACGGCCGGTGGGTGGTCACCGACCTGCAGGTCGGCTGAGCCTCGCCGCCGCCCGGTCGCTCTTGCCGGGCTACTTGCCGCGCCGGCGGCCCTTCTTGCTCGAGCGCCGCTGCTGCTGGGGTCGCCGGGTGCCCGATGCCCCGGCGGCCGTCTGCTCGCCCGGCCCGGTGACGACGTCGCGCTCCTCGGTGCCACCGCCCTCGCCCGGCGCGGAGTAGTGCAGCCGGGTCTGCTGCGGACCGTCGAGGCCCTTGGCGCTGATCTGCGGCCGGGCCGCCCCGGCCGAGCCGGCACCTGCATCGGGCCCAGCGGCATCCTGCACGTCGTCGTCATCGGCGGGCCCATCGGCCGGGGCGGTCGCATCGGACAGCCCCTTGACCAGATCGCTCACCCGGGCCGGCGCCACCGGCTGCACCACCGGCGCCTCGACCTGGACGTCGACGTTGAAGAGGTAGCCGACCGACTCCTCCTTGATCGAGTCCATCATCGCCTCGAAGAGGCCGAACCCCTCCCGCTGGTACTCGACGAGCGGATCGCGCTGCGCCATCGCCCGCAGCCCGATGCCCTCCTGCAGGTAGTCCATCTCGTAGAGATGCTCGCGCCACTTGCGGTCCAGGACGCTCATCACGACCCGCCGCTCGAGCTCACGCATGACCTCCTCGCCGAGCTGCTCCTCGCGAGCGTCGTAGGCGTGGTGGGCGTCGCCGGTGAGCTCCTCGCGGAGGATCTCGGCGGTGATCGACTGCCGGGTGCCGGCCCGCTCCGCGACGTCGTCGATGGTCACCGACACGGGGTAGAGCTGACGCAGCGCGGTCCAGAGCTGCTCGAGGTCCCAGTCCTCGGCATACCCCTCGCTCGTGGCGCCGTCGACGTACGCGTTGACCGTGTCGTTGATGAAGTGCCGGACCTGCTCCTGCATGTCGGCGCCCTCAAGCACCTCGCGCCGCTCGGCGTAGATGACCTGGCGCTGCCGGTTGAGGACGTCGTCGTACTTGAGGACGTTCTTGCGGATCTCGTAGTTCTGCGCCTCGACCTGGCTTTGCGCGCTGGCGATCGAGCGGGTGACCATCTTGGACTCGATGGGGACCTCGTCCTCCATCCGCGCGGTCTGCATGAAGCGGTCGACCATCGCGGCGTTGAACAGCCGCATGAGGTCGTCCTGCAGCGACAGGTAGAAGCGCGACTCCCCCGGGTCGCCCTGCCGGCCGGACCGGCCGCGCAGCTGGTTGTCGATGCGCCGCGACTCGTGCCGCTCGGTGCCCAGGACGTAGAGGCCGCCGAGGTCGGTGACCTCGTCGTGCTCGTCGGCCACCGCCTGCTCGGCCTGCTCCAGCGCCTCGTCCCAGGCGGCTTCGTACTCCTCCGGGGTCTCCTCCGGGTCCAGCCCGCGCCGCTTGAGCTCCTGCACCGCCCGGAACTCCGGGTTGCCGCCGAGCATGATGTCGGTGCCTCGTCCGGCCATGTTCGTCGCGACCGTCACCGCGCCCTTGCGCCCGGCCTCCGCGACGATCGCCGCCTCGCGCTCGTGGTACTTCGCGTTGAGCACCTCGTGCTTGACGCCCTTGCGGCGCAACAGATTCGACAGCAGCTCGCTCTTCTCGACCGACACCGTGCCGACGAGCACCGGCTGGCCCTGCTCGTGCCGCTCGACGATGTCCGCGACGACGGCGGCGAACTTGGCCTCCGCGGTGCGGTAGACGAGGTCCGGCTGGTCGGCCCGGATCATCGGCTTGTTCGTCGGGATGGTCATCACCCCGAGCTTGTAGATCGAGCTCAGCTCGGCCGCCTCGGTCTGGGCGGTGCCGGTCATCCCGGCGAGCTTGTCGTACATCCGGAAGTAGTTCTGCAGAGTGATCGTGGCGAGCGTCTGGTTCTCGTTCTGGATCTCGACGCCCTCCTTGGCCTCGATCGCCTGGTGCATGCCCTCGTTGTAGCGGCGACCGGGCAGCATCCGGCCGGTGTGCTCGTCGACGATGAGCACCTCGCCGTTGATGACGACGTAGTCCTTGTCGCGCTTGAACAGCTCCTTGGCCTTGAGCGAGTTGTTGAGGAAGCCGATGAGCGGGGTGTTGACCGACTCGTAGAGGTTGTCGATGCCGAGCAGGTCCTCGACCTTCTCGATGCCTGCCTCGAGCACGCCGACGGTCCGCTTCTTCTCGTCGACCTCGTAGTCGCCCTCGCCGGACTCCAGCTCGCCCCGGCGCAGCCGTTGGGCGATCTTGGCGAACTCGACATACCACTTGGTCGCCTGGTCGGCCGGCCCGGAGATGATGAGCGGCGTGCGGGCCTCGTCGATGAGGATGGAGTCGACCTCGTCGACGATCGCGTAGTGGTGGCCGCGCTGGACGAGCTCGGCCGTGGACCAGGCCATGTTGTCGCGCAGGTAGTCGAAGCCGAACTCGTTGTTCGTGCCGTAGGTGATGTCCTTGGCGTACTCCGCGCGCCGCTGGTCGGGGGTCATCGAGGCGAGGATGCAGCCGGTCTCCAGCCCCAGCGCCCGGTGGACGCGCCCCATCAGCTCGGACTGATAGCTGGCGAGGTAGTCGTTGACCGTGACGATGTGCACGCCCTTGCCGGTGAGCGCGTTGAGGTAGGACGGCAGGGTCGCGACGAGGGTCTTGCCCTCACCGGTGCGCATCTCGGCGACGTTGCCCTGGTGCAGGGCCGCGCCGCCCATGAGCTGCACGTCGAAGTGCCGCTTGCCCAGGGTGCGCTTGCTCGCCTCGCGGACCGCGGCGAAGGCCTCGGGCAGCAGGGCGTCGAGGGTCTCGCCGTCGGCGAGGCGCTTCCTGAAGGTGTCGGTCTCGGCCTTCAGCTCGGCGTCGGTGAGCTTCTCGAAGTCCTCCTCGAGCACGTTGACCTGGGCCGCGACGGCCTCGAGCCTCTTGAGCGCGCGACCCTCGCCGGCCCGCAGCAGCTTCTCGAACACCTTCGGCACGCGTGACTCCTCACCAGATCCGGGCCCGCCCACGGATGCGTTCCGGGCCACCCGCCAGGGTAGTCGGTCGCTACGGCGGGCTCTTCACCCAACGTGGCTCACGTCGTGGGTGGTTCCGGGCGCGGGGTGCCGGTCGAGGGCGGTCGACGCCGCCAGCCGGCGTCGCCAGCTCGGGCGGACCACGAGGTATGCCGCGCCGACCAGTGCCACGCCGACGGCTGCGTCCTCGGCTCGGGCTGCAGCGCCGCCGGCGCGGTCACCTGGATCGCTGCCGGCCGCTCGTCGCCGAGCAGCCCGTGCCGCCACCGCACCTCGACCTCGTCGTCCGTCTCTCCCGCCCACACGTCGCTGCGTGCGCCCGCGAGCGCCGACGGCGCGGCAAGCACGATCCGCACCGGCCCCGGGGGAACCTCGACGGCACCCTCACCCGACGGCAGCTCGTGTCGGACTCCGTTGACGTCGACATCGACTCGCGACGCGCCCGCACGCTGCCATTCGCCGGTGCGGTCCCGGCAGACCCGGATCGTCGGCATCGGTCCCCCCGTCACCGTCGACGCCCCCACGATACGGAGGTCGGGCGCCCAGCGAGGGGCAATCGGCTTGCGCCGCGGCATACCGGATCGACAGGCTGGCCAGCATGCCGCGCTGGCCCGATTGTGTCCCCACCCTCACCGACGGCGTCGTCACCCTGCGCGCCCACAGCGACGAGGACGTGCCGCTCATCGTCGAGCTCGGGCGGGACCCGGCCAGCCAGCGGGCCCTGCCGCTGCCGGACCCCTACACGGAGGCCGACGCGCGCGAGTTCATCGACTCGGTGCGCGACACGTGGGAGTCCGGCGCGGCGCACGAGTGGGCGATCACCGGCAGCGACGGTCGTTACGCCGGCAGCGCCAACCTCCACCACCGCACGGCGCAACGGGCCGAGATCGGGTATGCCGCCCATCCGGCCGCGCGTGGTCAGGGCCTGATGTCCCGCGCGATCCGGCTGCTGGTCCAGCGGGCCTTCGACGAGGGCGTCGAGCTGGTCCGGTGGCGCAGCCGCGCCGGCAACCTCGCCTCCGCCCGAGTGGCGTGGTCCTGTGGCTTCGGCGCACCCACGGTCGTCGTCGGGGGACGGGTCGGCACCGACGGGGACGTCGACGACGAGTGGCACGCCGCGATCCGCGCCGGGGACCCGCTGCACCCGACCCGCCCGTGGTGGACGCCGGCCGTGCTCGACGGCGAGCGGATCCGGCTGCGGCCATGGCGGGCCGACGACCGGCCCACCGACGGGCCGGACCCGATCGCCGAGCTGGGCAACCCCGGCATGCAGCCCACGCCGGAGACCTTCGCCGAGTGGCTCGCGGCCCGCGAGCTGCGGATGGCCCAGGGTGAGGGGGTCTTCTGGTGCATCGCCGACCGAGACTCCGACCGACCGCTGGGACACGTGCAGCTGGCCCGCCTCGCCCCGACCGCCCACCCGGGCACGGGGCTGCTCGGCTACTGGCTGGTGCCGCAGGCCCGCGGGCGGGGATACCTGGCGGAGGCGCTCGCGCTGCTCATCCCCCATGCCTTCCGCGCTCGCGGCGAGGATCTCACCGGGCGGTCCGGACTCGGCTTGCACCGGCTCGAGGCGCTGGCCGACCTCGCCAACGTCGCCTCGCAGCGGGTGCTGCGCCGAGCCGGCTTCCGCGAGATCGGGCTGCGCCGCGAGGCCACAGCGGCCACGCCGGGCTCCCCCGCTCGCGACGAGCCGATCTTCGAGCTGCTCGCCTCCGATGATGTTGCTGCACAGGCGATCTCGCCCTTCGTCACCCCAGTGTTCGAGACCCCCCAGGTGCGGCTGCGTCCCTGGCGGGACAGCGACGCCCCGCAGGACGGCGACATCGTCGATCCCGACGCGGCGCGCTGGGTGCCCGAGCGCGGCATACCGACGCCGGAGACCTTCACTGCGTGGGTGGCTCGACGGCGACGCTTCGCCGACCAGCGGCAGGCCCTCAACTGGTGCCTCGCCGACCGAGCCACCGACCGGGCCATGGGCAACGTCACGCTCTTCGTCCACGGCGACGAGCCGATCGACTTCCAGGCCGAGCTCGGCTACTTCCTGTGGCCGTGGGCCCGCGGCCGCCGGATCCTCGGCGAGGTCGTTCCGGTCGTGCTCGCGCACGCCTTCGCCCCGGTCGAGGAGGGCGGGCTCGGGCTGACCCGGGTGCAGGCCGGCACCGACAGCGACAACCTCGCCTCCCAGGCGGTGCTGCGCCGGGCCGGCTTCCGCCAATGGGGCGAGGACCGACAGGCCTTCCGGGCCCGCGACGGACAGCTCACCGACGGCACCTACTTCGAGCTGCTCGCCACCGACCACGCTGCGGGGCAAGCGAATCGGACCGGATAGGGTCGAATCGTGCACACCGACGAGGTCCTCGCGATGATCCAGGAGGTCTCGGCCGAGCTGGTCCTGCCCCGCTGGCGGGCGCTCGCCGAGGGC
Organism: Dermatophilaceae bacterium; assembly: GCA_035448065.1. GTDB lineage: Bacteria > Actinomycetota > Actinomycetes > Actinomycetales > Dermatophilaceae > Phosphoribacter. The sequence continues at coordinate 4,771 of DAOTIG010000014.1, read as the reverse complement.
GAGGTGATGGAGAAGCAGCCGGGGGACCTCGTCACGGTCGCCGACCGCGAGGCGGAGGTGGCGATCACCGCCCGGCTCCGGGCGGCATACAAGGAAACGCTCATCGTCGGCGAGGAGGCGACCGCCGCCGATAGCCTTCTGCCGCAAGCACTCTCGACCGCCGAGCACGCATTCACGGTCGATCCCGTCGACGGGACGAGGAACTTCGTGCACGGCTCTCCGGACTTCGGGGTGATGGTCGCCGAGCTGCATCGTGGGGAGCCGGTGCGCTCGTGGATCTGGCAGCCGGTGCACGAGCGCGCCTACGTCGCCGAGCGGGGCGCCGGCGCCTGGTGCGGCGACCGGCGTCTCACCACCACCCCGGCGGCGGGCGACCTGCAGGACTGGAGGCTGGTGACCTCCGCGTGGCACCTGCGCGGCATCTCGTATGCCGCCCTGCCGGAGCTGGTGGGGTCGTGGATCAGCTGCGCGGTGGACTATCCGCAGCTCATCGCCGGAGCCGCCGACTGCCTGCTCTACCAGTCGAGCATGCCGTGGGACCACGCTCCGGGGGCGCTGCTGCTCGCCGAGTCGGGCGGGGCGCTGCTCACCCTCGCCGGCCGGCCCTACCGGCCCGGCCCACCGGCCGGCTGGCTGCTCGGGGTGGCCGACCCGGCCGTCGCTCCACGGCTGCTCACCGCCTTCGCCGGCGTCTCCTCCGCAACCACCGGCTGACTCACCTCACGCGCAACAGGTCACGTGGGTGGCAGGGCGCTCGGCTCGGCACGCCGCGGGATCGCGAGGCAGGCGAAGCCGGCGAGGAGGCACAGCGCGCCCGCGGTGAGCCAGGCCATCGCGTAGTCGCCGTGGGCGTGCCGGATCCACCCGGCATACGAGGCCGCGATGCCGGCGCCGACCATGTGCGCCGCGAAGACCCAGCCGAAGACGACGCTCGAGCGGGACAGGCCGAAATGCCTGCGGCACAAGGCCATCGTCGGCGGCACGGTCGCCACCCAGTCGAGTCCGTAGAAGACGACGAAGAGGAACAGGCTCGGCTCGACATCGGGTCCGAGCACGGCCGGCACGACGAGCAGCGACAGGCCACGCAGCACGTAGTAGGCGAGCAGCAGCAGCCGTGGGTCGACCCGGTCGGTGAGCCAGCCCGAGCCGATGGTGCCGACGATGTCGAAGATCCCGACCAGCGCGAGCAGTCCGGCAGCCGTCGTCTGCGGCATCCCGTGGTCGTGCGCGGCCGGGATGAAATGGGTGCCGACGAGCCCGTTGGTCGACCAGCCACAGACAAAGAACGTGCCGGCCAGCACCCAGAACGGCAGGCTGCCGCTCACCTCCCGCAGCACGCGCAGGGCAGCACGGGCGGGCGAATCCCGTTGCCCCGCACCCTGATCCGGTATGCCGCCCCGGCCGCCGGTCGTGCTCGCGACCGTCCCGTCGACCGGCGCGGCTCCATAGGGCAGGGCGCCGACATCCCTCGGGTGATCGGCGACGACGAGCCACACGACCGGCGCGAGCAGCAGCGCCGCCGCCGCGACGAGCAGCGCTGCGAAGCGCCAGCCCGGTCCGGCCGCCAGCTGGGCGATCGCCGGCAGGAAGACGAGCTGCCCGGTCGAGCTCGCCGCGGAGAAGATGCCGGTCACCAGCCCCCTCCGCACGGCGAACCACCGGTTCGCGACGATCGAGCCGAGCACGAGGGCCATCGCACCGGCGCCGAGCCCCACGCAGCCGCCCCAGAGCAGCCACAGCTGCCACGGCTCGGTCATCACCGTCGTCAACCCGCTGCCGAGAGCCACGAGCACGAGGGCGCCGGCCACGACCCGTCGGATCCCCCACCGCTCCATGAGCGCCGCGGCGAAGGGCGCGACCAGGCCGAAGACGACGAGGTTGGCGGTCACCGCGCCTGACGTCGTCGTCCGCGACCAGCCGAACTCGCTCTCGAGCGGCTCGATGAGCGCGCCGGTCGAGGACCGGAAGCCGGCCGCCGCGACGAGGGCGCCGAGGATGACCAGCGCCACCCACCACGCCCGATGCAGCCTGGCCGGCCGCCGGGTCGTCACCGTCATGAGCGGCAGGCTACGGCCCAGCCGGCCGCGCGGCATACCGTCGATCAGCGTGGCGGCAGCACGACCTCGCCCAGCCCGAGCCACCCGGCCATCGTCGCCAGCTCGTCGGTGAGCGCGTCGACCGCCTCGGACGGCGCCCCCGCCTCCCAGGTCAGCCGCGGCACCCGTAGCACGCCGGCCGGCCGATCGGCCTTGAGGTCGACCCGGGCGACGATCCGGTCGCCATAAAGGAAGGGCAGCACGTAGTAGCCGTAAACCCGTTGCGGCGCAGGCGTGTAGATCTCGATCCGGTAGCGCACGCCGAAGAGCGCCTCGGTGCGCGGCCGGAACCAGACGGCCGAGTCGAAGGGACTCACCAGCGCGCAGGCATGCACCGAGCGCGGCCGCCGCGCGTCGCGATGCAGGTATGCCGTGTCGCCCGGGCCGCCCGGAGGCCGCTCCCAGCCCAGCACCCGCACCGGCTCCAGCTCACCGGCGGCGACCAGCCTGGACACTGCTGCCGAGGTCTGGGCGCGGGTCAGCCGGAAGTAGTCGGCGAGACAGCCGAGGCTGGCGACACCGGTGGCGCGCGCCGCGATCCGCACCAGCTCGAGGACCGCGTCGCCCTCCGGCAGGGCCGGGCCGAGCCAGGCGGCCCGGTGCTCCGGCGGCGCGACCCGGGCCAGGGCGGCATACCGGCGCTCGAACTGCGCGGTGCGCCCGGCCGAGGTGACCTGCCCCGACCAGAAGAGCCACTCCAGGGCCCGCTTGGCCGCCGACCAGTTCCAGCCCCAGTGCTCGGTGCTGCGTGGCCGGTCGTGAGCGAGCGCGGCCTCCACCTGTCGCGAGGTGAGCGGCCCCCGGCGGACGACCTCGTCGAGCACCGCCTCGGCAAGGCCGGGATGCTCGTCGAGCACCCGACGCATGCCACCCCAGGCCTCGTCGGCCGCCGCCTGCATGCGGAAGCGCAGCAGCGGCCAGGTCGCCGCCGGCACGAGCGCCGCCTCGTGCGCCCAGTACTCCACGGCGCGCCGGGGGGCGGCGTCGCGCAGCCGGTCGAGCAGGGCACGGTCATAGCCCCCGAGCCGGCTGAGGAACGGCAGGTAGTGGCTGCGGGTCAGCACGTTGACGCTGTCGATCTGCACGACGCCGAGCCGGTCGAGGACGCCGGCCAGCTGTCGGCTGGTCACGGTGCCGGCCGCGGGGCGGGCTCGCGCGCTGCGGTCCAGGCCCTGGGCCGCCAGGGCGATCGCCCGTGCCTGGCTCAGGGTGAGGGTGCGCACGTCCTACTGGCCCGGCGGGATGATCCGCTGCTGCACGGCATACATGGCCGCCTCCATGCGGGTGTGCAGCTGGAGCTTCTCGAGGATGTTGCGCACATGATTCTTCACGGTGTTCTCCGAGATGAACAACCGCCGGCCGATCTCCCGATTGCCCAGGCCCCGGGCCACCAGGCCGAGCACCTCGATCTCGCGCTCGGTGAGTTTGGGCAGGTGGCTGGCGACGACCTCGGTGTCCCGGCGGCGCATCTGGGCGAACTCGGCCAGCAGCTTGGAGGCCATCGACGGCGAGATGAGCGAGTCGCCGCTCATCACGGCCCGGATGCCGGCGGCGATCTGCTCGCCGGGCACGTCCTTGAGGACATAGCCGTTGGCGCCGGCCCGCACCGCGTCGAAGAGGTCGGACTCCTCGTCGCTCATGGTGAGCATGACGATCCGCGCCGACGGCACCCGCTCCTTGATGAGCTGACACGCCTCGATGCCGGTGCGGCGCGGCATCCGGACGTCCATCAGCACGACATCCGGCACGCTCGCCTCGGCGCGCTCGACGGCGGCGATCCCGTCACCTGCCTCATCGATGACGGCGATGTCGCCGTCGAGCTCGAGCACGGTGCGCAGGCCACGGCGGAAGAGCGCATGATCGTCAGCGATGAGCACCCGGATCGGGACCGCATCGCCAGGATTGGTGTCTCCCACGCGGGAATCATGTCACTCGACGCTCACCGGCGGCACCGGGTGAACCCGGTCCCGCCGCCGGTCGCGGCACCGGGACGGTCAGGACGGGACGGGATCGAGGTGGATCACGCCGTAGGACCAGCCCCGCCGGCGGTAGACGACGCTCGGCCGACCGGTGTCCGCGTCGTTGAACAGATAGAAGTCGTGGCCGACGAGCTCCATCCGGTTGACCGCCTCGGCGAGGCTGATCGGCTCACCGGAGTGCACCTTCTCGCGCACCTCGATCGGGGAATCGCCCACGGCGCCGAAGGGACCGCTCGCCGCCTCGTCGGCGTCGGATGCTCCCTCGACAGTCTCGGCGGCCGGCTGCGAGCCGTTGCTGCTCGGCACCGGCAGCGCCTCGGGCTTGGCCGACCGGACCGTGGCCCGACGCTTGCCACTGGCCCGGCGCAGCCGCTCGAGGAGCTTCTCGACGGCCTGGTCGAGCGCGACGTACTTGTCCTCGTGGCGGGACTCGGCCCGCACGACCGACCCGCGCTCGCGGCAGGTCAGCTCGACCGACTCCGCGCTGCGGTTGGTCCGCTCGTGCGTGACGACGACGTCCACCCGGGTCACCTTGGGCGCGAGCTGCGACACCTTGGCCAACCGATCGTCGAGATGCTGACGGAAGCGGTCCGAGACCTGGATGTGCCGGCCGGTGACGACGATGTCCACGAGATCCTCCTTGACGACGGACGTGACGATGGGCGGGCCGGGCAGACCCTCGGCGATCCGGACCAT